>CAZYBG010000014.1:0-52576 GCA_964645155.1 uncultured Rhodobacterales bacterium
GTCGTAGAGCGGCTGCATGTAGGGGTCGACCTTCTCCTTCATGTCGCCGGGCAGAAAGCCGAGCCGCTCGCCCGCCTCGACCGCCGGACGGGAGAGGACGATGCGGTCCACATGCCCGCCGATGAAGAGGTTCACGCCGACGGCGACGGCGAGGTAGGTCTTGCCAGTGCCGGCCGGCCCGATGCCGAAGCAGAGCTCGTTGCCATAGAGGGCGCGGACATAGGCCTTTTGCGCCTCGGTCCGCGGCTCGACGATCTTCTTGCGGGTTCCGACCTCGACACGGCCGCCCTGGAACATCTCGAGCTGATCGCCGGTGCGGGCGCCGGTGCCGTCGGCAGACCGGCCGAGCCGGATCGCGCCGTCGATGTCGCCCGCGCCCACGCCTCGGCCGGACTCGATGCGGGCATAGAGGCCCTCGAGCACCTCGGCGGCGCGCTCGCGCGCGTCGCCTTCGCCGATGACTGAGAGCTGGTTGCCGCGGCGGACGATCTGCACGCCAAGCTTGTGTTCGACCTGGGCGAGGTTGCGGTCGTACTCACCACAGAGATCTATCAGGAGCCGGTTGTCGGGAAATTCGAGAAGCGTCTCATGGACATCTTCAGCGAGGGACGGCGGGGTCAGGGCGTTCAGGGCCAAAAGTCTCTCCAGCAAGCGCTCCCAGACACTATCGTGCCAACGATGCCCCCCATGCGCAAGCGACATCTATGTGACGTCGCCTGTGCTGCTACAAGATGGCCTGCGATCAGGCCCGCATCATGGCTGGAAGCCGCCGCTCCGCGCGCCGCCGCTAGCGCCACAGCCGCTGTCATCGCCGCCCGCGCCGCAGCCGCCGCCCGCGTTATCGGAAGCTCCGGGCACGGTGGCCCCGCCGCCGCCTCCACCCGGCGATCCGCCGCCCGCGCCCTCGCCGCTGCCGGCCGGTCCCTGCGCCGGCGATGTGGCGCCGCTGCCACCGGGTCCCTGAGCGCCGGACCCCGGCGCGTCGGTGGACGGCTGCCCCGGCGAGACCTCGATCGCCGCGACCTTGTGACCGACATCGCGCGACTTCGCGGCGCCCGCACCGGAGACGACCGCGGAGGCGGCCACCCCGAGGCCCACGATCGCCGCCGTCAGGACGACGAAGGCCGGCGAGGACGCCCCCGATTCACCGGTGGCGAACCGACGGACGAACGCTGCACATTCAAAAGTTGCACTCATTACAGACCACTCCCCTTATGGATGCCTTCCGCGGCTGCCACAAGATATCGATGGTTCAAGAATGCCGGCCGATTGCGGCCTTCGCGCGGCGAAAGCCGCTTGATTCATTGGGCGTTAACGTTGTTCAGCCGACGATTTCGGCGGAAAGCGAGTTTTTGTCGCTCGCCAGAACACGAACCGGCCGCATTTCTCCGACCGCGACATCGGCGGTCACATGGACCGCGTGAAGGTAGGCCGACTTGCCGGTCATCTGCCCGGGCATGCGACCGGGCTTCTCGAACAGCACGTCGAGCCGGCGGCCCACCATCGCCTCCTGCGCGGCCCGCTGCTGCCGGGCGAGCAGCGCTTGCAGGCGCTGCAGCCGGTCGTCAGCTACCGCGGCGTCGACCGCAGGCCGCTCGAAGGCAGGCGTTCCCGGCCGCGGCGAGTACCGGAAGCTGAACGCCATCCCGAAGCCCACCGCCTCGATCAGGGCGAGCGTCGCGGCGAAGTCGCCTTCGGTCTCGCCGGGAAATCCCACGATGAAGTCGGAAGAGAGCATCAGGTCGGGCCGCGCCGTCCGCAGCCGGTCGACCAGCCGCAGGTACGCGGCCGCCGTGTGCCGGCGGTTCATCGCCTTGAGGATGCGGTCGGAGCCCGACTGCACGGGAAGGTGCAGATAGGGCATCAGCTTCTCGACCTCGGCATGGGCGGCGATCAGGTCGTCGTCCATGTCGTTGGGATGCGATGTGGTGTAGCGGATGCGTTGCAGCCCGTCGATCCGCGCCAGTCCGCGGACCAGGCGGCCAAGGCCCCAGGTTTCGCCCTGCGGCCCCGCGCCTTGATAGGCGTTCACGTTCTGCCCGAGCAGCGTTATCTCGCGCGCGCCCCGCGCCACCAGATCCTCGGCCTCGCGCAGGATCCGCGTGGCCGGCCGGCTCGCTTCGGCACCGCGGGTATAGGGAACGACGCAGAAGGCGCAGAACTTGTCGCAGCCCTCCTGCACGGTCAGGAAGGCCATCGGCAGGACCGCCCCCCGCCGCTCCGGCAGGTGCGCGAACTTGTCCTCCTCGGGGAACTCGGTGTCGAGGGCGCGCCCGGTCGCCGCCGCCTTCACCAGCGCGGGGAGGCGGTGATAGCTCTGCGGCCCGACCACCAGATCGACCGCCGGCTGGCGCCGCAGGATCTCGGCGCCCTCGGCCTGCGCGACGCAGCCCGCCACGCCGATCCTCAGGCCAGGCTTCGCGGCCTTGAGCGGCTTGAGGCGGCCCAGTTCCGAATAGACCTTCTCGGCCGCCTTCTCGCGGATGTGACAGGTGTTGAGGAGGATGAGGTCGGCATCGTCCTGGCGGTCGGTCAGCGCATAGCCCTCGGGCGCCATGGCTTCAGCCATGCGCTCGCTGTCGTAGACGTTCATCTGACAGCCATAGGTCTTGATGAAGAGCTTGCGCTCGGCCATGCCGTGGCACCTCCGCGCGTCGATCTACACGAAAGCGGCTGCGGGCCGCAACGCTTGCAACGCGCGCCGCTTTGGGGAACCTTGCATGCCGCAGGGGCGGAGGTGGAGATGATCCACACGCGGATCGAGCAGTTCGTGGCCGAGGGCGCGCGGGCCCTGGGGCCGGGTCCCGTGGCGCTGATCTTCGCCGAGGACGCGACCGAGATCGAAAGCACGCTGCGCCATCACCGCGGCCTCGGCTTTCGCCGCATCGTCCTGTTCTCGCCGCCCGAACTGGTGCCGCCCGAGGACGCTCTCGGAGGTGCTGCGGTCGTCCATTACGACCCGTCTGCCGAAGGTGCGGTGCCGGGCGCCATCAACACGGTGATCGACCTCGCCCAGCCGGGCACTTGGCTCTACTACTGCTACAACGCCGAATACCTGTTCTTTCCGTTCTGCGAGACGCGGACAGTGGGCGAGCTGCTCGCGTTCCACGCCGAGGAGCGCCGGGCCGCGATGCTCGGCTTCGTGATCGACCTCTATGCCGGCGATCTCGAAAGCCATCCCGACGCGGTTGCGCGGGAGGCCGCGCTGATGGACAGGTCGGGCTACTATGCGCTCTCGCGCGAGGGTCCGGCGCCCGAATACGCCGCGAAGGATCGCCAGCTCGACTTCTACGGCGGCCTGCGCTGGCGCTTTGAGGAGCATGTGCCTTGGGGGCGGCGGCGGATCGACCGGACGGCGCTGTTCCGGGCGCGGCGGGGGCTCCGCATGCAGCCCGATCACACGCTGTCGGACGAGGAGATGAACACCTACGCCTGCCCATGGCACAACAATGTCACGGCGGGCATATGCTCGTTCCGGACGGCGAAGGCGCTCCGATCGAACCCCGGCAGCCGGGCCGCGATCCGCACCTTTCGCTGGCACAACTCGGTTCCGTTCGAGTGGCGCTCGCAGCAGTTGCTCGACCTCGGCCTCATCGAGCCGGGGCAGTGGTTCTGAACGACCGGCGCCGGCAGCCGGGCCGTGACGGCGGCGGCTCAGCCGCCGTGGCCTTCGCCATGGCCGCCGGTCCCGCCGCCGTCGCCGACGGGAAGCTCCACCAGAACCTCGCCGGCATTCTCGAAGACCAGGGTCAGCGCCACGTCGTCACCCTCGGCGAGCGGTGCCGCAAGGCCGAGCAGCATCACGTGGTCGCCGCCCCGGGCCAGCGCGGCCGTGCCGCCCGCCGGAACGACGATCCCGTCCTCGACCTTCACCATCCGCATGACGCCCGCGGCGTCCATGAGGTGGGTATGAAGCTCGGCCCGCTCGGCGGCGCCGGTCCTTGCCGCAATCAGGCGGTCGTCCGTGGCCGCGGCATTGGCCAACGTCATGAAGGCGGCGCCCGACTTGGCGCGCTGGCCGGCGACGCGGACGTAGCCGTCGGTGACGGTGATGGGCCCCTCGGCCCAGGCCGGCGCAGCAAGGGCGATGAGGGTGGCGGCAGCAGCGAGAGCGCGCATGGATATCCTCCGTGGCAGACGGTGCGGTGTGCGGAATACCTGCGCGGCCGTGGTTCCGCCAGCCGCGAAAGGGCGCTGCCGCGATCTGCCGCAGCGGCGGCAGGGCGGGATTCCCCTTTGCCGAGAACCATCGTAGGCTCCGCATCAGACCGCCCAGCCGTTCCCTCGGAGAGAACCAGATGCCGATGACGTTCGCCGCCGACGCCGAAGCCGCGGTGCCGCTGCACCTCGTGCCGGCCGAAGCGGCCGCCGCGTGGCTCGCCGCGCGCCCGGCCGGCGAGCGGGCATGGCTCGACGCGCAGCGGTTCGAGGGCAACCTGGGCAGCATCGTGGTGCTTCCGGGCGCGGACGGCCGCCCGGCCGGTGCCGTGCTGGGCTGGGGCGATGCCGCGGCCCGCGCGCGCGGCCGCTTCCATGTGGCGAAGGCGGCCGAGCAGTTGCCGGAAGGCCCCTGGCGGATCGAAGGCGCGCTCGATCCCGCCGAGGCAGAGGAGGCGGCGCTCGGCTGGCTTCTGGCGGGCTACCGGTTCGACCGCTACGCCGGGCAGTCCGCGCCGCGCGCCGCGCTCGTCGCTCCGCCCGGGATCGATGCGGCGCGGCTGGAAATCGTCGCGGCCGGCGAGGCGCTGACGCGCGACCTTATCAACACGCCGGCCTCGGACATGGGCCCCGCCGAGATCGAGGCCGCCGCCGCCGCCGTAGCGGCCGAGTTCGGCGCCGGTTTCCGGTCGGTGGTGGGCGATGCGCTGATCGAGCAGAACTTTCCGATGATCCATGCGGTCGGCCGTGCCTCGATCCGCGCGCCCCGGCTGATCGAGCTCACCTGGGGCGGCACCGGCCCGCGACTCACGCTGGTCGGCAAGGGCGTCGCCTTCGACACGGGCGGCCTCGACATCAAGCCGGCGGCCTCGATGGGCCTGATGAAGAAGGACATGGGCGGGGCGGCCACGGTGCTGGGGCTCGCTCGGACCATCATGGCGCTGCGGATGCCGCTGCGGCTTCGGGTCCTGATTCCCGCGGTCGAGAACGCCATATCGGGCAGCGCCATGCGCCCGCAGGACATCCTGCGCTCGCGCAACGGGCTGACCGTCGAGGTCAACAACACCGATGCCGAGGGGCGGCTGATCCTCGCCGACGCGCTGGCCCATGCGTGCGAGGGCGAGGTGCCGGACTGCCTGATCTCGATGGCGACGCTGACCGGCGCGGCGCGCGTCGCGCTCGGCCCCGATGTGCCGCCGTTCTTCACCGATGACGCCGCGATGGCGCACGCGCTGGCCGAAGGCGCCGAGGCGGCGCGCGATCCGCTGTGGCGCCTGCCGTTCTGGGCGCCCTACGAGGCGATGATCGAGCCCGGCATCGCCGATCTGGACAACGCGCCCTCGGGCGGAATGGCGGGCGCGATCACCGCGGCGCTGTTTCTCCGCCGCTTCGTGTCGCCGGGGGTGCGCTATGCGCATTTCGACATCTACGGCTGGCAGCCCAAGGCCGCGCCCGGCCGGCCGAAGGGCGGGGTCGGGCAGGGGGCACGCGCCATCCTTGCCGCCCTGCCCAAGGTGCTGGGGCTGTGAGCGACCGCCGCCTCACGCCCGCCAACGGCCGGGTTGCGGCACGTCGGCTGGAGGGCGTCGCCGCCGCCGACCGCTTCGTGGACGGCGAGTTGCGCCAGGTCGGCCTGCCGGTGGCCGACCTCCTGCACGCGCCCGATGGGCGGCGCGAACGCCAGCTCCTCTACGGCGAGACGGTCGCCGTCTACGAGGACCGTGACGGCTTCGCCTTCGTCGAGGCGATGCGGGACGGCTATGTCGGCTATGTCGACCGCGAGGTGCTGGAGGTCGCCACCGAGGCCACGCATGTCGTCGGCGTGCCCGCGACGCATCTTTATCCCGCCGCCGACCTCAAGCGGCGCGAACTGGCGGGCCTTTCCTTCGGATCGCGGCTGCGGATCGTCTCGGCGGCGGGCGGGTTCTTCGAGACCGATCGTGGCGTCTTTGTTCCCAAGCCCCATGTCCGGCCGGCGAACCGGCCCTTCGCCGACCCGGTGACCGTCGCGCAGATGTTCTTTGGCGCACCCTATCTGTGGGGCGGCAACTCGATCCGGGGGATCGACTGTTCGGGCCTTGTCCAGGCGGCGATGCTGGCCTCGGGGCATGCCTGCCCCGGCGACAGCGACCTGCAGGAGGTGGCGCTGGGCGCTGCCGTCCCGGCGGACGATCCCGTCCGGCGCGGCGATCTCTTCTTCTGGACCGGCCATGTCGCGTTCGCTGTCGATGGCGAGACGCTGATCCATGCCAACGGCCACCACATGGCGGTGGCCTACGAGCCGATCGCCGAGGCGATCAACCGGATCGTGGCGCAAGGCGGCGGCCCGGTGACGTCGCGGCGCCGGCTCGGCTGACCTCACGCCAGCAGGTCGGCCAAGACGAGCGCCATCACCTTGGCGCTGTCGACCATGTCGTCGATGCCCACCCACTCGTCGGGCTGGTGCGCCAGGTCGAGGATGCCCGGCCCGTAGGCGATGCAGTTCGACAGCCGGCCGATCCGGTCGATGTGCTTCTGGTCGTAGGTTCCGGGGCTGGCGACGTAGTCCGGCATCCGGCCGAGCACCCGCTCGATCGCCGCCGCGGTCGTCCTGACGATGGGCGCGTCCGGCGGCGTCATCGTCGGCTGCACCTCGAAGAGATCGCGGATCTCGTACCGGAAGGTCGGGCGCTGCGCCTTCACCCGTTCCAGCATCGCCGTGACCTCGGCCTTCACCTCGGCGATATGCTCCTCGATCAGGAAGCGGCGGTCGATCACGATGCGGCAGCGGTCGGCGACGCAGGGCGCGGGCAGGCCGTCATAGCCCTCCTCGTGCTCGGCCTCGCCGCCATGGATCGAGTTGACGTTCAGCGTGGACTGCCGCGCGCCGTCGGGCACGACCGGCATCGCGGTGCGCCTGCCGGCCAGCAGCGGGTAGAGCGTCGCCTCCATCTCGGCCAGAACCGCGCCCATGTGGCGGATCGCGCTGTCGCCGAGAAACGGCATCGAGCCGTGGGCGATGCGGCCCTGCGTCTCGATCTCGGCCCACCAGACGCCGCGATGGCCGAGGCAGATGCGGTCCTTGTTGAGCGGTTCGGGGATGATGACGTGCTGCACCCGCTCGGGCGCGAACCAGCCGCGCTCGGCCAGCCAGGCGACGCCGCCGTAGCCGCCCGACTCCTCGTCGGCCGTCGCGCTGATCTCGATCGCGCCGCCATGGTCCGGGCGCGCGGCGCGGAAGGCCTCGGCGGCGATCACGCTGGCGGCGAGGCCGCCCTTCATGTCGCAGGCTCCGCGGCCCCAGACGCGGCCCTCCGCGACCTCGGCGCCAAACGGATCGCGGGTCCAGCCGTGGCCGACCTCGACCACGTCGTGGTGCGAGTTGAAGTGCACGCACTCGCCCGGCCGCGCCCCCTCGGCGCGGGCGACGAGGTTCCAGCGCGGATAGCGGGCGCTGTCGCCGGGCGCGCCCTCGGCCCGGATCAGCTCGACGCTGAAGCCGGACCGCGCCAGACGGTCTGCGAGGTACTCGCAGATCTCGAGATACTGCCGCCCCGGCGGGTTCAGCGTCGGGATGCGGATCAGGTCCTGCGCCAGCCGGACGAGACTGTCGCGCCGGGCCTCGACGGCGGCGAGAAGGTGGGCATCGTCGGTCATCGACGGCGACGGTAGAGGCCGCGATGCCGCCCCGCAACGGGTATGGAAAACCGGATGACTCGGCCGGTGCGTTTCTGGAATATGCTCCCCACATAGCAATCAGGGAATTGCGGGAGAGGGAGCGTCCGATGGCCGATTTCGATGCACAGATCAGGAAGAGCCAGGCAGAGGTGAGCGAGGCGCAGGCGAAGATCAGCGAGATCACGAGCCGGATCGAGACGGCACGGCAGAAGCTCAAGACCGGCGATGACGCGATGATCGACATCGAGAACGCCACCCTCGACGATGTGCACAAGCACTCCGAGGTGATGAACGCCAATATCGCCGAACTCATCATGGGGCTGGACGACGTCACCGCCGGCTTCTCGAAGGACTTCGACGAGATGCGGACCAAGACCGGGATGGAGTCCTTCGTGGGCATCTTCTCGCGCGCGAAATCCGATTCGATGCGGCAGGAGCGGATGCGCACCGCTTCGGTGGACGACAAGCTGCAGGACCTGATCTCGAAGTCGGACATCATCGTGAAGTTGCTGCAGGGCCAGCTCGACGTGCTGAACCAGCACAAGGGGAAGGTCGAGGCGAACCTGACCGAGACGCTCGCCGAGCGCGAGATGACGGTGGGCGAGCTGGAGGGGCTGAAGGCGCAGATCCAGGGGATGGACCCGAAGATCATCGAACTGGAGAACAAGATCAGCGTCGAGCAGGACGCGGCCGCCCGCACCAAGCTCGAGAGCGAGCTTGCCGGCCTGAACGGCCAGTACAACGAGCTTGTCCAGCAGGAGCAGGTGCAGACGGCCAAGAGCCAGACGCTCGAGCGCTACATCGAGAAGGGCAAGACCTGGGTGGATTCGCTGCAGAACCAGGCGGCGACGCAGATGGTGCTGATCAACAAGCTGCAGACCGACACCAAGCAGCGCGTGGTGCTGTACGACGCGCTGACCAAGTCGCTGAAGACCGCCCAGCAGCAGGACGTCGCGCACCGGATCAACGAGATCGGCGTGCAGACCGACAAGGAGGCGCAGGCCGCGATGGCCGCGATCGGCACCGCCACCAACGACCGCATGGCCGAGATGATGGAGGCGCACGAGGATCACATGGTATTCGCCCGGAAGGTGCTGGAGCAGAAGGCCAAGGCGGACGAGCGCTTCGCGCGGCGCTTCGCCCAGATCGTCGAGAAGCACGACAAGAACCTCTACGGCGGGTGAGCGTGGCATTGACGCATGCCTTTTCCACGCTTGCCTCCTTCGCCGGTCTCTTCGTCTATGGCGCGTGGTTCAAGGGCGTCTACCGAGGACGGCGCCCAATCAACGGCTTGCGCCAGACCGATGACGCGAGGGGCCACGAACGACGGTTGCTGTTTGGGTTCCTGCTGATGGCAGCGGCGTTCTGCGGGATGATCGCGTCCTCTCCCGAAGCGCGCGGGCGGTTCTGCGATGACACGCCGATCCTGCCCGGCTGCACGGAAGCGCCATGACGTCGCCCGACCTCACCAGCGACCACGTGGCACTGGACGACACCTTCGCCGCCCGGCGCTACTTTCGGAAGTTCGAGGGGATCACCCAGCACCTCGCCCGCGTGGCTGCCGAAATGGAGCGGGACGGCAGCCTAAGCCGCGATGACGCGGGCCTCCTCGCCGGCTATGTCGCGCGCATCGCAGCCACCTTCCGCGTGCTTTCGATGAAGTACCTGATGGCCGGCCGCGAGACGGGCTCGATGCTCGGCGCGCTGACTATCGACAAGCACGAGAGCGGCTTTCCCGTCCATGCCGAGCTTCTGACCCTCGCCAACGATACGCTCCAGTCGCAGCGCCACCTGTCGGGCCTGCCCGCCCGGACCGAACTGGTCGACCGGATGGTGCGCCAGATCGTGGGCGACCTCACGATCCCCACGCGGCTGCAATTCGCGCTCTCGCAGCGGCTCTACTACGAGGCGCTTACGACCGAGAAGCTGTTCTACGCGCAGAACGACCCGCAAGCGGTCTGGCACGGCAATGCCGGCGACAGGCGGCGCTACCTGGTGCACTGGGCGGTCTACGACAGCCAGGTCAACCTGCCTGCGATCTACCTGATGGAGGTCGAGGATTCCGGCCGCAACGCCCTGCCCAACGACGCGAGTCGCTGGCCCGAGGCGCAGGCGCATCTTATGGCGCAGTCGCTGGGCGGCCTGAAGCTGCTGACCATCGCGCAGGGGTTCGACACCGATTTCGCCGACCTCCACCCCAAGCGGCTCCGGCGCTTTCATGTCGGGCCGATGTATTCCTCGGCCTTCACGCGGCAGACCGGGCCGATCCGCGAGGTGCTCGACGAGGCGAAGGCGCCGGCGGGCGAGGACTGGGCGCTGGCCTGGACCGTCGAGACGCTGGAAAGCGAGCGCGTGCAGGAGGAGCGCTCGGGCTGGTTCGGCACGGTCGAGCGGCAGATCTTCGCGCTCGACCCGTTCGCCGGGCGAGGCGTCGATACCGGCGCCACGCGCACCGAACGCGCAATCATCCTGCCCGAGCGCGCCTTCCAGGTCCTGGCCGAGAAGCGCCCGCCGGGCTTCGCCACGGTGCGCAAGTTCGGGGTGGGACGGGGCGGGCGGGTGCTGGCCCATGCCTAAGGCAGTGTGTCCCCGCTCCGGACTTGATCCGGTGCCCCGACCGGCCAGGCGGAAGGTTGACGGCGAGGCCCCGGGTCAGGCCCGGGGCGTCTGGGAGACAATTTTAAGGAAGACCGCATGAGCCTGCCGCGCGACACGATGGAACTCCGCGAGGAGGAGATCCGCAAGCACTATGCCGCCGCGGCCGAGATGCTGATGGGCATCGACCACACGCCCCGGCTGGCGCAGCAGCGCCTCAGCCTCGCCGCGCCGGAGAAATCACCCGAGATCTCCGGCATGACGCGCCGCTTCCGGTCGACGACGCCTGGCCTCGTCACCCGCTCGACCGCCCGCCCCGACGGGGTGCGGCTGATCGACCGGATGGCCGAAACCGATGCCGACGATCCTCTGACCTCTCCGGTGCAGGCGGCGGTGGCGCATGCGCTGCGCCGGGCGATCGCGATCGCCTTCGCCGTGGGCGATGCCTTCGCGACGCAGACCGCGCTGGTCGAGCTGAAGCGCGCCAACCTCGAGAACCGCCTCCCGCGCGAGCGGGCGGCCGAATTCTCCGAACTGCTCGCGGCCGAAGCGCTCGCCGTCCTCTACACGTTCGGGAACGCGGTGGCCTTCCTCCTCGCCGCGCAGGCCAGCGAGCGCACGGTCGAGGTGGGGGCCGTCGACGAGGTGCTGACCGACAACGCGCCCCTGGCGCTCCACGGCGCGCTCTGGGAGCTCGACCAGATGATCGGCCTCCATGCCAAGGAGGAGCCGCTGCTGGTCGCGACGGTACTGGCCTATGCCGAGCAGCTGATGGCAAAGGTCGCCCTCCGCGCCGAGGGGCAGCCCCGGATCGGGCCGTTCATCGGGGCGAACTACCGCATCGAGGCCGACGACTTCACCGTGGCGGGCTTCACCCCCGCCCGGAAAGGCCGCGGCGCCGCCCTCGTGATGAGCTTCAAGAAGCCGCAGGAGGTGGTGGGCAACCACATCGCCAAGTACCAGGCGATGCGGCTGGCCAAGATGGTGATGGCCTACGACTTCGGGCGTCGGCTGAACCCGTTCGCGGAACTTGGCGGCTTCATCTTCACCTTCATGGGCGACGGCAAGCCGGGCACCGGCAAGACCACGCTGATCCAGATGATGGCGGGCCTGATCAACGACTACTGTCAGGTCGCCGGCTACCCGTTCCGCTACCAGAACCTGTCGATCGAGAATGTCGATTCGTATCAGGGCAAGTCCGGCCAGAACGCCAAGGCGTTCATCACCAGCGTGATGGACCCTGCCGTGATCGGCTTCGGCACGGTGGACGACATCGACCAGATCGCCGGCAAGCGCGGCGACCGCCAGTCCTCGGCCGGCCAGCAGGAGATCACGGCGGTGCTGATGGAGGCGTTCTCGGGCGCGGGCACCGTGGTGCGCGGCAACTGCACCTTCGGCATGTTCTCGAACTACCCCGAGAATGTCGACGACGCCTTGCGCCAGCGCGCCGGCGCGCGGTTTCTCGTCGACGGGCCGCAGACGCGCGAGGACTACATCGACATCCTCGCGCTGCTTCTGGGCCGCAACCACGCGATCCCGGTGGGCGACCACGAGCTTTTCGCCGCGCAGGAGATCCGCCGCGCGGTGGCCGCAAGCTTCGAGAGCCACGCGCGGCCCAAGGAGGACGGGCTGGTACGGGTCTGGGAGGCGACGGAAGCGAGGCTCGGCCGGCTCGACACCGTGGCCAAGCTCGGCAGCTACCTGAAGGCGATCCAGGAGGCCGACCCGCGCTTCACCGGCCGCGCGATCAAGAACATCACCGACGCGGTGAAGGTCCGCGCAATGGATTTCGAGCTGCCCGACGAGTGGATGGAAAGGCCCGACCTGTTCCTCTTCAAGTCCTACGACGAGAAGAAGGAGATGATCCGCGGCCTGATGGTGCCGATGACGGTCGAGATGGTGATCCAGGAGATCAACCGCTACGCCGACAGCGAATTCCGCTACGGCGACAAGTCGGACGAGGCGGCCATCGAGGCGATGGTGCGGGAGTTCGGACGGCAGGAGGAAGCGAAGCGGCGGTATCTGGAGGGGAAGGGGTAGCAGTCATGATCGTCGTGCTAATGATCTGGCCCGCGATCGTGGCGATGGCTTGCGCCGCCGCTGTCCCGTGGTTTCTGCTTGATCGGGTTGCTGTGGCAGATAACGAGCTCATCAAGCCCTTTTTAGTGGGCCTGACGATCTCGCTTGGCTGCTACATCATTCTGATGTTTCTCTTGTACGGTCGGCTATTCGGGACTTCTTTCCGAACGCCCGTCATATGCATGCTGTTTGTGTACACCACCGCGTTCGCGATCGAGTGTAGCCGGCTGAGGGCATTGAATGAGGCGGAAAGGCCGCCGAGATGAAACGCCTCATCGAACGCGGCCTGATGTTCGGCAATCTCGTGCCGGTGGACTCCCCCGCGCTGGTCGAGCGCTACAACCGTGCGCTGGCCCAGCTCACCGGGCGGCAGACGCTGCTGCATGACTTCCACATCGACATCTCGGGCTACTCCCCCGAGATCGGCCACGAGATGGACGATCACCTCTATCTCAACCCCAACGGCGCCAACCGGCAGTTCATCCTGCTGACCACGGCGCAGAAGCACGCGCCGCTGCTGAATGCGCAGTTCTCGACCTCGCGCGGGATCCTGCGCCGGTTCATCGAGGAGAACGAGGCGGAGCTTTTCGCGCTGACCGCGCGGGATGCGGTGGCGGGCGAGATGGACGGGACGGTGTTCGAGCTCTCCACCCCTGCGCGGCTCTTCGACATCCGCCAGGTCACCATCCGGGCCGACACGACCGGCGGCCATGTCGCCGAGGCGCAGAAGCTCACCGCCAGGGTCGAGCGTTTCCGGACCGAGCCCGATGCATGGTGGGACGACGTGCTGATCGCCGAGATGATCGCGCTGGCCAAGACCACCGGCGACGTGACGCGCAACCCGGTCGACCTGAGGGCCGGCAGCTTCACCCAGGGCAATTTCTGGACCTCGCATTTCGGCGGGCTCTACATCTTCCGCGACCTGCCGCAGCCGGCGGTGATCTCGGTCGGGCCGAAGGCGGGGCTGGGCGATCTGCCGATCGACACCGTGCTCGACTTCACCGACCGCAACGGCATCGCCCGCTTCCTCGAGAGCAACGAGCTGGTCGAGCCGATCGTCAAGGCCAAGGGCGCCGATGCCGCGGCGATCCTGCAGCAGAAGATGGACTTCATCCTGCTCGACGCCGCCGACATGCTGGGCCCGCCGCTGGAAGGCACCAGCCGCCGCGACCTGCGCCGCTTCGCGCAGACGCTGGGCGAGGCGCTGCCGGCCGAGTTCCTCGGCCTCGCCACGCTGCTCCGCTGGGTGGAGGGCGGCGGGCCGTGGCCGCGCATCACGTCCGAGCATCCGGCCTACTTCTACTCCCTGCGCGCCCGCACCCATCCCGACCGCGACATGGTGAACCAGCTCCTGGCCGAGCTCAGCCCGCTCGACGTGCGCCAGCTCTTCATCTGCCACAAGCAGGCTTTCTACGCCGTCTACCGGGGGTGGAGCGAGGCGAAGAAGACCTATGTCGCCGACTTCCTTGCCCGCGAATACCAGGTCGACAAGGCCGGGGCCCGGGCGGCGCTGTTCGGCCGCGAACCCGGCATGGAGGAGCCGGCGGCGGCCCCGGCCCCGGCCGACCTCATCGACCTGGTCGGGCCGTGGGGCGCTGTCAGGAGGCCGGGCCGATGATCGCGATGGTCCGCCTCGTCGTCTTCGGCTTCATCGTGATGACGATCTTCTACGTCCTGCTCAGGCTCTACACGCGCTCGCTCCGCAAGGAGCGGCTCGAGAAACGCTGGGCCGAGGAGGGTGCGGTCGGCGACCGGAGCGCCTATGTGAGGGCAGGACTGAAGGAGTATGATGCCTCGATCCGCCCGAAGCTCATCCTGCTCGTCTATGTCGTTCCAACGGTGACTGCCGGGGTCATCCTATATGTCACCAGCTTCATGTGAGGCCCGCCGATGCGCTACGTGAAATGGACCCTGGCCGCGCTGATCGCTCTGATCGTCCTCGGCTTCCTGCACTACACGCTTCCGCAGCGCGACATCGTCCGCATCGTCGGGACCGAGAACCGCCGCATCGACTTCGGCGAGAACTCGATTTTCTGGGCGGCGCCCGATGTCGGCAACGCCGCGAGCGCAAGCCGCGACGTGTTCTTCATCCAGGCGATCTTCCCGAACGGCCGGACCATGGAGTATCGCAACGAGGACACGGGCTGGGGCTGGCCGCCCTACTTCAAGATCGACACGCACGGGCTGCAGACCGAGGCGGCCGACCTCGTCTCGACCGCCGCCAGTCCGCGATGGGTGGCGGTCACGCATTACGGCTGGCGCAACAAGCTGTTCACCATCTTCCCCAATGCGGTCGGTTTGCGCGAGGTGGCGGGCCCTGACGTCCGGCTGATCCCCTGGCTGAACATGGTCATCCTGACCATGCTGGCCGGGATGGTCCTTCTGCTCTGGCGGATGTGGGCGCAGTTCCGCGAACGCACGATCGACCCCGCGCTGGTGCGCGCGGGCGATGCCTGGGACGCGGTCGACGGCCGCGCCGACGCTGCGCGCGACCGGGCAGCGGGCACGTGGAGGCGGTTCCGGATCTGGCTCGACAGCTGGCGTCAGAAGCCGCGCGGCCCGTAGCGCGGCTACTGGATCAGCATCCGCAGGCCCTGGGTCACGTCGGTCCGCACCGCGAGCCGCAACCCCGGCTCGTCGCCCGCCTTGAGCGCGGCGATGATCATCCGATGGTGCTGCGGCGGGTCGCTGCGCTGCCGCCGCCCGTAAAGCGCGCGCATCGTCGGCCCGAGCTGGAGCCAGACGGTCTCGGTCAGGGCCAGGATCGCGGGCGCCTGGGCGCGCAGGTAGAGCGTGCGGTGGAACTCGAGATTGGTGCGGATGTAGGCGACGGGATCCTGCTTGACCACCGCCTCGGCATTCGCCGCATTGATCGCCTGAAGCCGCTCGATCAGCGCGAGATGGGCCCGCGGCAGGGCCCGCGACGCAAGTTCGGGCTCGAGGATCGCGCGGATCGAGGCCAGTTCCTCGATCCGGTCAGGGCCGAGTTCCGGCGTCGTCACGCGGCCCGAGGCCGACAGCGTCAGGGCGCCCTCTGCGGCAAGCCGGCGGACCGCCTCGCGCGCCGGCGTCATCGAAACGCCGAACATCCGCGCCAGGCCGCGCAACGTCAGCGGCACGCCGGGGCCGATCTCGCCATGCATGATCTGTGTCCGGAGGGCCCGGTAGAGCCGGTCGTGCTGGACCAGCCTGGCGTCGGGCCGCTTCTGTTCGATCAGCATGCGGGCTATGTGATCACGCCGGCCCCGCGCGTCAATCGCGAAAGCGGAATCGATGCAGCGCGCCGCCTTCCCGCCGGAGCCAACTCCGGTGCCGGCGCCAGTCGGGGCAGAGCGCCACGACCACCGCCCAGAATGCCGGCGCGTGGTTCATTTCGATCAGGTGCGCCACTTCATGCGCCGCGACATAGTCGAGCACGTCGGGCGGGGCCATGACCAGCCGCCATGAGTACATGAAGTCGCCCGCGGCGGAGCACGACCCCCAACGCGACCGGGTGTCGCGCAGCGTCAGGCGCCCCGGCGTTCGGCCAAGATCCGCGGCATGGCTTTCGGTCGCGGCGGAAAGCAGGGTCCGCGCGCGGGCCTTGAGAAAGGCCTCGACCCTGATCCCGCTCCGCGCCGGATCGCCCGGCACCAGCAGCCGGCCGTCCTCGTGCCGCACCGCCGGCACCCTGGCCATCTCGATCAGCGCGGGCCTGCCCTCGACGGGCACTGCGGTGCCCGGACCGACGCGCACGACATCCGGCCGGCGGCTGAGCGCCCCGCGTATCCACACCTCGCGCGATCGCACAAAGGCGATCGCCTCGGCGGCGCTACCGTATCTTGGGAATGTCAGCGTCACCCGGCCGTCAAGACCCGAGACCCGCAGGCTGTAGCGACGCGCCCGGTCGGATCGCTTCAACGCGATCTCGATCGGCGGGTCTCCGGCAAGCACTGCGCGATCCACTGCCCCTCCTTGATCCGGCTGCCAGGGCTCCCCAACTGTCGAGGGCCGGCGACGGCTTCATGCGGATTTCCCGGCCGCGTGTCGAGATCCCGAAAGATTTTGACACGTCCGGCCACATGTGGCACGGGACGCCGACCAATTTTTGCGAATCCACTCCGAGGACAGACATGCCCAAGGCAGAATGGGGCACGAAGCGGCTTTGCCCGGCCACCGGGCGGCGCTTCTATGACCTGAACAAGACACCGATCGTAAGCCCCTATACGGGTGAGGTCGTCACGCTCGACGGGCCGAAGACGCGCGGGCCGGTGGTCGAAAAACCCGTCGCGAAGGTCGCCGCGCGCGAGGAGGAGACGCTCGACGAGGACGTGATCCTCGACGACAACGCTGAGGCCGACCTCGACGACGAGCTTCTGGAGGACGACGAAGACGACACCGTCTCGCTCGACGACATCGCCGATGTCGGGGACGGAGACGACGAGGCCTGACCGTCGTCCGGCGACGGGCTCCGCTTTTTCGCTTGCGGAGACTGGTGCGCTTCCCTAGATACGGCCACGCGGGCGCCCACGGGCGCCCCGACCTCCGGTGGGGCCATAGCTCAGTTGGGAGAGCGCTTGAATGGCATTCAAGAGGTCAGGGGTTCGACCCCCCTTGGCTCCACCAGTTTTACTTTATATGTCTTTAAATCTGAATTGAGAGTTTCAGCTTTCGGCGCTGTGCCCCACCGCTTGTCCTACCAGCTGGTTGATATGCTGTCGTGGTAGTGTCGCGTCTCGTGCGTCTACGGCTCTGATGATGTGACGATCCTCCTTTGTGGATCCTCGCAGGCTCACCTCGGCACATCGATGCCGTCGAGGGGCGGTCACATCATCAACACCTGAAGGACCTGAGCATCATGGCGCCCGGGCTGTGCGTCATCAAATCCGACCGTAGCCGCCTGCGCCGCGCGAAAAGCCGCCACGGACGGTTTCGCCTCAACTCAGAGGACGTCCGCCAAAGATGCCGCGGCGCGGATCTGCGGGACGGGCGGGGCCGGCATCGGGCCCGATCGGAATCGAGAATTCAAGCCCAAAGCGGGTGTCATTGCTATCCGTGTCCTCGTAGACGGTACTGAGTGTGACCGTAACCGGGGTGCTTCCCTGGAACGAATAGGAACCGGCCAGCCCGATCCGAGTGTTGTCGAGGTTGAACGAGCCAGTCAGTTCCTCGTAGTCGAGGTGTCCGCCGACGGCCCAGCCGTTGCTGAAATCGTAGTTCAACGCCACGCCGAGAACGGTTGCGTCAAGGTCAAACCGGTTGGCGGTGCCAGCGCCAAGATAACCGTCGATCATAAGCCCGCCCGCCCCGATGTGGTCGATGGTCAGGCCATAGAGATCGCTGTCGAAGTCGGTGCTTCCGGAATTGAGTTGCGTAGTATCATAGAACAGGCCAATGCGAAGGCCGTCGCTGGTCTGCCAGTATGGATTCAGGAACAAGTCCAGCCCCTTGTAATCGAAATTGGTGCCGCCTGAGGAGTCGTTCGACAGGTATCCCAGCTCGGCCGTCATCCCAAAGCGGTCGCCAAAACCCAGATCCACGCCTATCGCAACGCGTGCCCTGCCGGTGCCCAGATTATTGCCCTCGGTCCCGTCCTCGTAGGACAGGGCCACGCTGGCAGCGCGCAGGTCAACGCCTTGGGCCGATACTGGCAGAGCGGCAAGAGTGACAAAGGCAGCCGTAGCAATGCGAAGCATCCAAGCCCCCTCTTATTCCCACCGGTCCACGGAACTGCCGGTCGCGGCCAAGGTCTCATGATCCGGCCTGCTAAACAACTCTCATGGGCTCCAATGATGTGACCCCCCCGACGGCATCGAACTGCCAAGGTGGGCCTGCGAGGTTCCACGGAGGAGGACGGTCACATCATCAGGGCCCTTGTTCGACGGAGTTCGGCGATCACCAGCGATTTGCATCACCGACTTCTCCACCCGCTCGACCCCCGGCGGCCGGAAAGGGCGCCATAGCCGAGACAGGGAATCACGCGATGATGCGCAGAACGTCGGTCATGATCAGCAATTCCATCAGGTTGTCGTCTGCCGGGTTCGGGGCCGGCTGGATGACCTACATGTCCTCGTCCCCCGGACGTTCTCGATCACCTCGACGAACATCCCCTGGTCGTTGAACCGCTTGACGCGGGCCTCCACCGGACTGACGCTGATCCCGCGGTGCATTCGACATCGGCGGCGCCACCGACCTGGCCAGGGAAGGCTCGCATTGCCGGAAGCGAGCTTGGCTTCCTTGAGCGAAGGGGGGCCTGGGGCTTGGGGCGGCAGTGTGTCAGGCTGCGGTGCGTCCTGCGGTCGGGAAGGTACGCTCGGGGCGGTAGGTGCGGAAGCTGGAAAGGTCTTGCGCATTGCATTCCGTCTGCCAGCGGCTGCCAGGCACGACGGCGGTCACCACAGGGAAACGAGCCCGGAAGGTGTCCGTTGCATCGCAGCTCTCCATGGCGATCGTCACGAGCCCCGCGACGATACCCCCCTGTCGTTCGACCAGCTCGATCGCCGCCTCCATCGTGCCGCCGGTCTGGATCCACTGATCGGCCAGAAGCACGCGGGTTCCCGGCGCAAAGGCGGGCTGACGCATCTCCATGTCCTGGGTCTTGCCGGAATAGTTGGTGAAGCTGACGCGGTCGGTATCGACGCAGAGCTTGCCCGCCTTGCGGACCGGCAGGAAGCCGCGGCCGGTACGCGCCGCAAGCCCGGCGCCAAGGACAAAGCCCATGGCATCGCAGCCGCCGACCACGTCGAAGTCCACCCCCACAAGGTCGGCGATCAGGTCATCGAGCAGGTCCTGAAAGGCGGCCGCGTTGATGTAGATCGATGTCGGGTCCAGCCATGCGAACTTCGGGCCCTTGGTGTTCGGCGACATCAGCGACAGATACCAGCGATCGTCGCGCGGTCCTTTGGGTTCGGTCATCAGGGGGCTCCGCAAGCACGGGTGAAGTCAAGCAGCGCGACCAGGCGCGCCGGGTCGATATTGTAGAAGTCGCCCGCGCGGTTGATGCCGGTGGCGACAAGGAAGCAATCCACGTCGGCGGCATAGATGGCTGCATTGTCGGGGGTGATGCCCGAGGCGATGGCCAGAGGCGCGTGGCCCAGGCCTTCCCGGAAAGCAGCGATCTTGGTCAGGTCCGCCGCCTCGCCGGTGGCGATGCCGGAGGTGGTCACCACGTCCATGAACGGGCGCGCCAGCCGCGCCGCATGCGCGTTCAGCGCAGGGTCCACCGGGCGTTGCTTCTTGAAGCAGACCCCGCCGAAGTACAGACCCTGCCAGCCGCTGGCCGCACGCATGGCGGCGATCGCCTCGGCCTCGGTCTGGGAGGGCTGGCGTTCGTCCAGGCAGGCATCGTCGGCCCAGTAGGCGTCGATCTGGCACCCTTCGGCTGCAAGGCGCCCAAGAACGGGGAAGGCCACCCGGCCGGGCTGGGCCAGGAAGTTGACGCCCAGCCAGACATCGGGGCATTCGGCGCGGGTCGCGCGCAGCACCGGCAGGAACTCGTCAACGGAGAAATCGTGATTGATCAGGAAGACGCCCGGTGCGCCCAACCGGACGGCATGGCCGATGTTGGTCAGCGTCTGCTTCAGGTCCAGCACATGGATCACCGGGGTCACCACCGGGCCGGGCGACTTGAACATGCGGTGGAAGGCGCTGCGATCCATCGGAATCTCCTTGCCCGCCCATGGATAGGAAGCGCTTGGAGATTTTCGAAATTGATAATTACTATGCTTCCATAACGCCGCGAAATGATGGGGCCCGCCCATGCTGACGAACGTGCCGACCGATCTGCTGCGCACGTTCGTGACCGTGGTGGACCTTGGCGGCTATACCCGCGCGGCCGAGGCGCTGGGCCGCACGCAGCCGGCGATAAGCCTGCAGGTTCGCCGGTTGGAGGAGCTGCTGCACACGCAGCTGATCAACACCGAAGGGCGGCAGATCCGGCTGACCGACTCAGGGGTGGCCCTCGGCCCCTACGCCCGGCAGATCCTTCGGTTGAACGATGACATCGTGGCGCATTACGCCGCCGAGGCGCTGTCAGGCTGGATCAAGGTGGGGCTGCCGACCGACTTCTCGAACGCGTTTCTGTTGGCGGCGATCACCCGTTTTGCAGCAAGTCACCCTGACGTCAGGATCGAGGTGCAAAGCCGTCTGTCGTGCGATCTGCGGCAGGATCTTGCAGCGGACCGGATCGATCTGGCCATTGCCATCGCGCCGAGCCAGGACGAAGCCTATCTGGTGCATGCTGCAACCATAGCACCGATCTGGGGGGTTGCCGAAAGCTTCCGGTGGCAGGCGAAGTCGACGCTCCCCTTGGTGCGCCACCCGGACCCTTGCGAATACGCTGACCGGATGCGCAATGCGTTGCGGAGTGCCTTGAAGAGCTGGGAGACGAAGCTGGTCTCGGGCGACGTTGCGGGAATTCAGGCGGCGGTCCTCGCCGGGATCGGCGCCAGCGCCCTGACGCCGGCGACATTGGTGCCGGGAATGCGGGTGGGGACCGAGGCCGAGGGCTTTCCGCCGCTCTCGCCACTGCGGATCGGGCTGTTCTACAAGCACGCAAGGCTGTCGAAGGCCGGGCACGGGCTGGCGCAATGGCTGATGCAGCAGATCACTCTGGCCGGGCAGGGCGCGCCGGCATAAGCGGGGATTATGAGAGCATACGGAGACCAAATTTCCGATGCAGGTGGAATCCCCCCTAGAGTTTGGGCAAGGCCGGGGCGAATCGCCCCAAGGCCGACATGACAGGGGATGCCAAATGACAGATAGCCGCCTTCACCTGAGCCGCCGCCACCTTCTGCAGGGCGCCGCCACCGTGGCCTTGGCCACGCCCATGCTGAATCGCGCCTGGGCCCAGGAAGCGACGCAAATCAACATGTTGGCCTGGTACGGCCATGCCGAGCCGGACATGGTTGCCGAGTTCGAGGCGGAGAACAACGTCAAGTTCGTGCCGAAATACTATGCCGGCGGCGACAACATGCTGGCGCTGATCTCGCAGTCGCCGCCCGGGACCTATGACCTGATCCTGTCAGATGCCGAGTTCGTGCAGCAGCTGAATGCGGCGGGCTACATCGAAGAGATGGACGCCTCGCTCTACCCGTTCGACGACTTCTACCCCGAGTTCCAGAAGTTTCCCGGCCACTGGACGGACGACACGCTGTGGTCGGTGATGGTGCGCTATGGCCTTCTCGGCGTGTCCTACAACACCGATGCGCTGACCGAGGCCGAAGCGATGTCCTACAACTGCTTCTGGAACCCCAAGGTCGCGGGCAAGGTCGGGCATTTCGACTGGCACCTGCCGTCGCTGGGCCAGATGTCGCTTCTGAACGGCAACAAGCCTCCCTTCGACATCGAAGAGGCGGACTGGGCGGCCGTGCAGGAGAAGACGCTGAGCCTGAAGCCGCAGGTCGGAGGATACTTCGACTACGGCGGCACCTTCAGCAGCCTAAAGAACGGCGAGATGCTCGCGATGGTGGGCATCGGCGACTGGATCACCGGGGTCCTGCAGAAGGACGGCGCCAAGGTGGCGAGCGTGATCCCCGAAGAGGGCGGCATCCAGTGGACCGAAAGCTATTCGATCGGCGTCGGCACCACCAAGCACGAGATCATCAACAAGTTCATCGCCTACATGCTGGGGCCGACAGGTCAGGTGAAGTCGATCCAGATGGCGGCCTATCCGGGCCTGTCGCCGACCAAGTCGGGCTGGACGGCGATTCAGGAGGCGAACCCGGACGAGGCCAGGCGTTCGGGCCTGATCGAGGGCGCGGACAACGACCCGATCAAGATGTTGCGCGAGGGGCGCATCTTCTTCCGCGACACGCCGAAGCAGCAGTCCCTGGAGGACTGGAACGACTTCTGGTCCGACTACAAGTCCGCCTGACGGGACGTGCGGGCGGCCCCGACGCGGCCGCCCGCCTTTGCCATGAGCGCCCCGCGCAAGCCTGACCTTTACCCCTTTGTCTGGCGGCTGCCCTTGCTGGTCTGGCAGGGAACGTTCTTTGTCATTCCGCTGGTCTTCATGGCGGCGATGAGCTTCTGGCTGGTCGAGAACTACCGGATGGAACCGGCCTTTGTCTTCGACAACTGGGGCCGGATGCTGGGCCGGGGCGCGTTCTGGGATGCCTATTGGATCACGCTCTGGCGGGCGGTTCTGGCCGGGGTGATCGCCACGGCCATCGCTTTTCCCGCGTCCCTGTTCCTGGCCTTCCGGCTAAGCGAAAGCGCGCGGCGCTTTGCCCTTCTGTGCCTGATCGTGCCGTTCTTCACCTCGTTCCTGGTGCGGGCCTATGCCTGGCAGGTGATCCTGGCCGAAAGCGGCCCGGTGAATGCGGTGCTGGGGGGCCTTGGCCTCGGCCCGTTCCCGATGCTGAATTCGGGGTTTGGCGCGATGGTGGGCTATCTGACGCTGGTCTTGCCGCTGGTGGTGATCTTCCAGACCTGGAGCCTGGCCGCCATCGACCGCAGCCTGATCGAGGCCGCCGGGAACCTTGGCGCCTCGCCGTTGCGGACGCTGGTCTCGGTGATCGTACCGGCGGCCAGGACGGGGCTGGTGCTGGGCGCGCTCTTTGCCTTCATCATGACATTCGGCGATTTCGTCAGCCCGTTTTATCTGGGCGGATCGAAGCCGCCGACGCTGACCATCCTGATCATCGACACCACCAAGTCCGGCCAGCAATGGCCCCGCGCGGCGGTGGTGGCGATCATGATGATCGCCACGCTTTTCGCGGTGGCCACGGCGGCGGTGAAGGCCGCCTATGGGAGGCGCGGATGAAAGCGACGACAGCGCTTGGCTGGGTCTATCTTGCCGCCCTTTTCGTCTTCATCTTCGCGCCCATCGCGGCCAGCGTGGTGTTTTCCTTCAACTCCGACCGGTTCCCGACCTTGCCTCTGGGCAGTTTCACGACCGACTGGTATTCCCGCGCCTTTTCGCGGCCCGAGGTCTGGGAGGCTATCGGCAATTCGCTGATCGTGGCGGCGGTGACATCGGTTCTGGCCACGTCCATCGGCTTTGCCACGGCCTATACCGATTTCCGTTATGGCTTTCGGTTCAAGCAGGCATACCTCGCGCTGGCGCTGCTGCCGCCCACACTACCCTTGGTGATCCTGGGGTTGGCGATGCTCGCCTGGCTGTCGCAGGTGGGGCTTTCCGGCACGCTGACCGGCATCATCATTGCCCATGTCGTTCTGGCCACACCTTTCGCCATGGCGATCTGCCGGTTGCGCCTGTCCCAGATGGACCCCGCGCTGGAGGCCGCCGCCTGGAACCTCGGCGCAGGGCAATGGACGGCGATGCGCCACGTGATCCTGCCCTTCTGCGCGCCGGCCATCGTCTCGGCCATCTGCCTGACGGCCGCGGTCAGCTTCGACGAGTTCATCGTGGCCTGGTTCGTCTCGGGTCTGAACCGCACCGTTCCGGTGATGATCCTTGAAATCCTGCAGGGCAACGTGGACCCGCAGATCAACGCCATCGGCACCGTCGTCTTCCTGACCTCGATCAGCCTTGTCATCGCGGCCCAGTTCCTGATCTTCCGGAGACGCCGAGATGGTTGAGCCTCTTGTCCAGTTCCGTCAGATCCACAAGCGCTTCGGCACCTATGTCGCAGTCAAGGCACTGGACCTTGACATTCACCGGGGCGAGTTCCTGGCGCTGATGGGCCCATCGGGCTGCGGCAAGACCACGACCCTGCGGATGCTGGCGGGGCTGGAGGCGCCCTCGTCGGGCACCATCACCATCGGCGGCAGGGTGATGAACGATGTGCCGCCGCATCAGCGTGATACGCCGATGGTCTGGCAATCGCTGGCGCTGTTTCCGTTTCTGTCGGTGGTGGAGAACGTGGAGTTCGGCCTCAGGATGCGCGGTCTTCCGGCAAAGGCACGACGGGACCGGGCGATGATGTGGCTGGACCGGATGGACCTCAAGGGGTTCGAAACCCGGCGGATCGACCAGTTGTCGGGCGGGCAGCGGCAGCGGGTCGCGCTGGCGCGGTCTCTGGTGACGGAACCCGAGATGCTGCTCCTGGACGAGCCGCTGTCGGCGCTGGACGCGCATCTGGTCATCCGCATGCAGGGGGTTCTGACCCGGCTGCAGAAGGAGTTGGGGATCACCTTCGTCTACGTCACGCATTCCCAGTCCGAAGCCTTCGCCATGGCCGACCGCGTCGTCATCATGGGCCACGGCGAGATCGCGCAGATCGGGCGGCCGCAGGAGATTTTCCGCGGGCCGAAGTCGCGCTTCGTTGCGGAGTTCGTGGGGCGGAACAACATCCTCGGCGGGCCGGTGAAGGCCGGCATCATGCAGACGGCGCAAGGCCCGGTGACGGTGGCGGCGCCGGATGGCCCGGCCGAGATCGTGGTGGCCGCCGACCGGGTCACCGTCTCGCGCGAGCGCCCCGTCAGCGCGGCGGTTCGGGCGGCCTTCCTGTCGGAAGAATTCGCCGGGACAGGCATCATCTGCTATTTCGAGACGCCGGACGGCGCAGAATGGAAGGCGCAGGTGACCGAGACGCAGTTGGCCGATCTGCAGCCCGAAAGCGGGCAGGAGTTCTGGCTGTCGTGGGACCCGGCCCGCGCGCATGTCATGCAGGGGTAGAGCTATGGACTGGCCGAATGCTGCCCCCTTCGCCGCCGCCATCACCTTCGACATGGACGCCGACAGCCTGATCCACGCCGCCGATCCGGAAGGGTGGAAGCGGCCCTATGCGATTTCCATGGGGCAGTATGGCCCGACTGTCGGCGTGCCGCGTATCCTGGAAACCTATCGGCGGCTGGGGATGAAGCAGACCTTCTTCATTCCCGGCTGGTGCGTGAAGACCTACCCGCGCGCGGTCGAGGCCATTCTGCAAGGTGGCCATGAAATCGGCTGCCACGGCTGGATCCACGAAAACCCGGCCGCCCGGACCGTTGTCGAACAGGCCGAGGATCTGGACCGCGCGCTGGATGCCATGGCCGCGTTTAGCGGCTACCGGCCCAAGGGATATCGCGCGCCGGTGTACCTCTTGACCAACGACACGCCTGCGCTGATTGCCGACCGCGGCTTTGCCTATGACAGTTCGATGATGGCCGACGACGAACCCTACGCGCTGGACCTTGGGGGCCGGACGCTGATCGAGATACCAACCCATTGGGGCATCGACGACTGGCCGCCCTTCGCCCATTACGCCGAGATCGGCTACATGATGCCTGTGCGGGGGCCAAGCGAGGGGCTGGGGCCTTTCTTCGAGGAATTCGAGGCGGCGAAGCGGGACGGTGGCCTCTGGCACGCGGTCTGGCATCCGTTCCTGACCGGACGACGGGCGCGCTGGCAGGTGGTGGAACGCTGGCTGGAAACGGCGCTGACCTCGGGCGCGTGGTTCGCCACCTTGGGCGAAATCGCCGAGCATGCCGAAGCCTTGCGCCGCGCAGGCACCCTGCGCACCGTTCCCTTCCCCGCCTACGGCGAGCGCCAGACGTGACGGTCGACCTGATCGTGAAGGGCGGCTATCTGCCCGATGGGACGCAGGCCGACATCGCCCTGAAGGCCGGCCGCATTGCCGCCGTCGAACCCGGCATCACCGCCGAAGCGCGCGAGGTGATCGATGCGACGGGCTGCCTCGTCAGCCCGCCGCTGATCGATTGCCATTTCCATATGGACGCCACCCTCAGCTACGGCAGACCACGCGTGAACGGCTCGGGCACGCTTCTGGAAGGCATCGCGCTCTGGGGAGAGCTGAAGCTTTTGCAAACCCGCGAGGATATCGTTGCCCGCGCACTGGACTATTGCCGGCAGGCCATGGGCAAGGGCGTGCTGGCGATCCGCAGCCATGTGGATGTGACCGATCCCACCTTCCGAACCGTCGAGGCGCTGCTGGAGGTGCGCGACGCGATAAGGGGCAAGATCGACCTCCAACTGGTCGCCTTCCCGCAGGACGGCTGGCTGCGCTCTGCGGGGGCCGAGGCACAGGTGATCCGCGCGCTGGATGCCGGCGTCGACATCGTGGGCGGTATCCCGCATTTCGAACGGACGATCGCGGACGGTGCCGCCGCCGTCCGCGCCGCCTGCCGCATTGCCGCCGAGCGCGGGTTGATGGTCGATCTGCATTGCGACGAAACCGATGACCCGATGTCACGCCATATCGAGACGCTGGCGGCAGAGACCATCGCCTTTGGCCTGCAGGGCCGGGTGGCGGGGTCGCACCTGACCTCGATGCATTCGATGGACAACTACTATGTGTCCAAGCTGATCCCGCTGATCGCCGAGGCGCGGGTGGCAGCGATCGCCAATCCGCTCATCAACATAACCCTGCAGGGCCGCGCCGACACCTACCCGAAGCGGCGCGGCATGACCCGCGTGCCGGAACTGCTGGCCGCGGGGGTGACCGTGGCCTTCGGACAGGACTGCGTGATGGACCCGTGGTATCCGCTGGGCTCCGGCGACATGCTGGACGTGGCGCATATGGGCCTGCACGTGGCGCTGATGACCGGAACCGACCAGATGCGCCGCGCATTCCAAATGGTGACCGAGGCGCCGGCGCAGGTCATGGGCCTCGACTTCGGCCTGCGCCTGGGAGCGCGCGGCAGCCTCGTCGTCCTCGACTGTGCGACGACGATAGAAGCCCTTCGCCTGCGCCCCGCCCGAAGAGTCGTCATCTCCGATGGCGCGGTCGTGGCTCGTACGTCGCCATCATCGACTGAAGCGGCATCGTTCGATCTGTCGCCGCAGCGTTGACCGGATGCGCCACACCTCTCCTGCGGCAAATGAAGCGCAGGATGCGTCATTGGCGGACCATCACCGGCTGAGCGACCCCGCATCCTGTGCGAGGGGCGGACCAGTCCGATCACCGCTTCGGTCTCGTCCGGATTCTAGCCGACCGGGAACGCCAGACGAAACCGCGCGCCGCCTGCCGAGGACAGGAGCTCGATCTCGCCCCGGTGCGCTGCAACGACGTTCCGGACGATGGCAAGGCCCATGCCGGTACCGCCGCTCTCGCGCCGGGTGGTGAAGAATGGCTCGAAGACATGCGGCGCATTGCCGGGGGAGATGCCCCGGCCGTCATCCGCGACCGTGACGACCGCGCCGGCGTCGGCCGTCGTGCCGGCGAGCGTGACGTGCCGCGCGCCGTGCTCCAGGGCGTTCCGTAGAAGGTGGCCGAGGATGAGCTCCAGCCCCTCCGGAGAAAGCGGCACCGCGACCTCGCCGCCGGTGACCGACAGCCGGAGGTCGGGGTGCTGCGCGGCCAGCCTCGCCGCGACGGGCGCCAGGGCGGTCTGTCCCAGATACCGCGCCTCGCGTGCCTGCGCCGCGGCGCGCAGCGCGGCCAGTTGCCGTTCGATCTGCGCCCGCGCGCCGTCGAGTTGCGCGAGGACCTGGCGATCGGTGGCAGAGAGGCTGCCGCCATCCTCGAGGATCTCGACCGCCGCGCGGATCGCGCTGACCGGCGTCCTCAGTTCGTGTGTCACGTGGTCGGTGAAGCTCCGGATCGTCGCCTCGCGGTCGCGCAGCGCCTCGGCCATGTCGATGACGCTGCGCGCGGTCCGGTGCAATTCGCGCGTGCCGAAATGCCGGGGCGGCGCGGCGCGGCCGTCATGCAGCTCGACGGCGTAGCGTTCGAGCGCCGTGATCGGCCGCAGCAGCAGCCGGACGAGGAGCCAGCCCAACACGGCCGTGAGCGCGACGATCACCGCGCCAAGCAGCAGCGCCGCCTCGCGGAAGCCGACCTGCGGCCCGAGGTGGCGCAGCGCGACGAGGCCGGCGAAGGACAGGACCAGCGTCCCCGACAGCGCGCCGCCGAGCACGAAGCCGAGCGACGGCCTCCAGCGCCGGCTCACCCGCAGGATCCCAGCTTCAGCCCGACGCCGTGGACCGTCTCGACCGCATCGCGGCAGCCGGCGGCAGCCAGCTTGCGCCGCAGGTTCCGCAGATGGCTGTCGAACGTCCGGTCGGAGACCGCGCTGCGTGGCCCCCAGAGCGCGGCGATGATCTGCGGGCGCTGATGCAGGCGCGCCGGTGCGGCCAGAAGATGCGCCAGAAGCTGGAACTCCGTCCCGGTCAGCGCGACCTCGGTGCTGTCCACCCGGCACAGATGCGCCGTGCGATCGACCGTGATCCTGCCGTGCCGGAGCACTTCGGCCGCCGCCGCCGTCCGCGCCGTGCGCTTGAGGATCGCCCGGACGCGGGCAACGAGTTCGCGCGGCGAGAACGGCTTGGTCACGTAGTCGTCGGCCCCGAGCTCAAGCCCCACGATACGGTCGATCTCGTCGTCGCGCGCGGTCAGGAACAGGATGGGCACCACCGACCCCGCCCGGATGCGTCGGCAGACCTCGAAGCCATCGATCTCCGGCAAGCCGACATCGAGCACGATGAGGTCCGGCCGCTCGCGTGCGGCATGGACGAGGGCGCGCTGGCCATCGCCGGCCGTGACGACCGCGAAGCCGGCCCGGTCGAGCGCCAGCCCGACAAGCTCGCGCAGGCGCGGATCGTCGTCGACGAGCAGGATCTTCATTGCTGCGGGTTCCCTCGACCGTCGGGCGACACTAGCGGGCAACACGCCAGTCGCGGAACCCGAAATCCCGCCAGCCTTCGATCGCACGCGCATCGAAGGCGCAACCCTGCAGGGCGGCGGTGCGGGCCAGCGCCGGATCGCCCGCGGTGCCTTCGCGGAACGCCCGTGCGGCGGTGCGATCGAGCGCGCAGAGATACTCCCAGTCGTGCGGCCGGTCACCCGACAGGTTGGTCGCGGCGATGATCGCGGCGAAGTTGACGAAAGCGCAGGCGTAGAGGACGGCGCCACCCAGCCCCGTGCTCCCGAGCAGGAGCCAGCGGTTCGACCGCCGCTGCCAGACCTTCCACGCGACAAGCGCGAGGCCGACCGCCACCAGCGCCATCCAGATCATCGCGTGGATGCGCAGGTAGGTCAGTCCATAGGCCTCGACATAGAGATCGAGCCGCAGCAGCGCCGAGAGGCAGAGCGCGACGTTCTGGCCGAGCCAGACCAGCATCAGCGGGCGGATCGCCGCGCGTTCATCGAGATAGGGTTGCGCCGCCATCGCGAATGCACCCGCGAGCAGGGCGGTTGCCAGCAGCGGATAGGCGCCGCGATGCGCGTACTCCGCGTAGCTCATGCCGTCGGGCAGCGCCGCTCCGCCGACGAGGATCGAGAGGTCGAGCACGCTCTGCACCCCGATCAGCAGGTTGAAGACCACGAGCGCGCGGAGCGTCGATCCGGCATTGACGCCAAAGCCCAGCCGGCACGGCGGGCGCGGCGGGGGGACGGGCTCCGGGCGGGCCGGCGCCCGGTCGACGAGCGGCCAGATCAAAAGGCCGACCCCGAACCAGAAAAGCGCCCGCTCCACTGCGCCGGCGACGTCGATCTCGATGCGCACGAGCCGCGCGAGGACCGGGTTGGCATCGACGAGAAGGGTTCCGAAGACCAGCGTCCCGCCCGCGGGAAACGCCCAGTCGCGCAGCAGGGCGCGCAGCCGCCGGCCCGGGCCGGCCAGCGCATGCCCCGCTCCCGGCATTGTGCCCGGCACCGCGCCCCGCACGGCGCCGAACAGCGCCGCAAGGCCGCCGAACGGCACCCGCCGGAGCAGCCGGAACACCGCTGCCACCGCGCCATCGAGCCCGCCGGCGGGCAGGCGGGCCCAGACCAGCGTGCCGGCGGTTGCCGCGATCAGGAAGGCGATCGATAGCGCCTGGACATGCTCCACGACCGGCGCGGCGCCAACCATGAGGAGCACGGCCGGCCGCCACCGGTCGCGCATGGCGATGTCGAGCGTCGCCACCCAGAAGACCGCGCCGGCGAAGACCGCGAGCGACAGCCCGCGCGGATGGCCCCAGAACAGCGTATCGGCAAGCGCGACGAGCAGCACGAGGCCCACTACGCGCGGTAGGCCCGCCGCGCCGCTTGCCCGCACCGGCCCGCCATCGGGAACGTTGGGCCCCCCGGCGCCCGGCGTTGCGGGGTCAAGCCACCACGCGTCGCGCGTGACCGCCGCGGGAACGCCGCGGAAAACTCCATCCCTCTGCATGACTGCCTCCTGCTGCCTTCGTCGGCCGTCAGCCTCGGCCGGCGGCCGCAGAGGACACGCGGATGACTTGTGCAGGAAACGTGCAGCCGGATGGCGGCGCCGACGGGCATCACTCCCGCGCGCGGAGCACCCGCGCCGGCCGGGTGGCCAGCGGGCGCCAGGCGAAGCCAAGGCCGGCGAGCAGCGTGGCGAGGGCGCCGCCGCCGACGATCGCCACCGCCGAGACGGGCTCGAACACGTAGCTGCCCTCCATGACGAAGCGCATGACCGCCCAGCCCGCAATCCCTCCGGCGGTGATCGCGACGATGCCGGCGACCGCGCCGAGCATCGCCGAACGCAGGGCGAAGTATGCGAGGATCTGCCCGCGCGGGGCGCCGACGGTCTTGAGCACCGCCGCCTCGAACACCCGCGCGCCTTCGCCCGCCGCCGCCGCACCGATCAGCACGACAATGCCCGTCACCAGCGTTGCCCCGGCGCCATAGGTGATCGCCGCGGCGATCGACCCGAGGATGCCCGCGACGCGGTCGATTGCGTCCCTGACCCGCACCGCGGTGATGTTGGGATAGGCGTCGGCGAGGTCGCGCAGGATTGCGGCCTCGGCTGCCTCGTCGGCGTAGATCGTCGCGATGAAGCTGTGCGGCGCGCCGGCAAGGGCGGCCGGGTTCATCGACAGCACGAAGCCGATGCCGGCGGTCGAGAAATCGACCTCGCGGAAGCTCGTGACCGTGGCGGCGATGTCGCGGCCAAGGATGTTGACGGTGATCCCGTCGCCGATCTGCAGGCCCATCTCGGCCGCCTCCTCGGCGGCGAAGCTGACCTGCGGCGGCCCGGCATAGTCCTCCGGCCACCACGCGCCGGCGGTGACGGTGGTGTCGGGCGGCGGCGCCGCGGAATAGGTCACGCCACGGTCGCCGTTCAGCACCCAGTGGTCGCCGACGACCTCGCGCGCGGGCCGCCCGTTGATCTGCGTGATGATCCCGCGGAGCATCGGCGCCGCCTCGACCTTCTCCACCCCCGGATCGCGGTCGAGCCGTTCCTGGAAGCCCTCCATCTGGTCGGGCTGGATGTCGACGACGAAGTACGACGGCGCGACGTCCGGAAGCTCGGTCGCGATGGCGTTCCGCAGGTTCCAGTCGATCTGACCGACCGCGGCGAGGACGGCGAGGCCAAGCCCGAGCGACAGGACGACCGAGGTCGCCTCGTTCCCCGGCCCGCCGACGGCGCCCAGCGCCAGGCGCAGGACGGTCCGGCCCCGGGCAAACCTTGCCCGCGCGGCGCGTCGGGCAAGACGCCTCGCGCCCGCGGCCGCGAGGGCCAGAAGGACGAGCGCGCCGATGACGCCGGCGGTGGCCCAGATGGTCAGCCGCGGCTCGCCCGAGAAAAGCGCCGCGGTGCCGATCAGCACCGCCAGCAGAACCGCGGTCGCGGCAAGGTATCGGGGCCCGGGCAGAATCCGTACCGGGCCGGTCGCGTCGCGGAACAGCGCCGCTGCCCGCACCTCGCTGGTCCGGGCCAGCGGCCAGAGGGTGAAGACCAGCGCCGTCAGCGCACCATAAAGGGCTGCCTCGGCCAGGGGACCGGGGTGGAGGCCGAACTCGGCCGGGATCGGCAGCCGCGCCGCGATCACCGGCGCGAAGAGCAACGGCAGCGCAGCACCGATCGCGACACCCGCCGCGATCCCGACGGCCGCGAGTATCCCGATCTGCATGAAGTAGGCGGCGAAGATCGTCCGACCCTCGGCGCCCAGCGTCTTGAGCGTCGCGATGACCGGCACCTTTTCGGCCAGATAGGCGCGAACCGCGGCCGAGACGCCAACGCCGCCGACCGCGAGGCCCGCGAGCCCGACGAGGACCAGGAAGGCGCCGAGGCGCTCGACGAACTGCGCGACGCCCGGCGCGCCGTTCCGCGCGTCGCGCCAGCGCATGCCGCTGTCGCGGAACAGCGCCTCGGCCTCCGCCTCCAGGGCGGCGAGGTCGGCACCCTCGGCAAGCGCGAGGCGGTACTTCGTCTCGAACAGGGTGCCGGGTGCGATCAGGCCCGAAGCGGCGAGCGCCTCGGTGCGGACCAGCGTGCGCGGGCCGAGGCCGAAACCGTCGCCGGCGGCGTCGGGCTCGCGCGACAGGATGGCGCGGAGGCGGAAGTCCTGCATCCCGAGCCGGAACGTGTCGCCGGGGGCGAGGCCGAGGCGGTCGGCGAGCACCTGCTCCATCACCGCCCCGGGAAGGCCGGCAGCGGGCGCCAGCGCGTCGCCGAGCGGCATGTCGGGCTCAAGCACGACTGCGCCCTTGAGCGGGTAGGCGCTATCGACGCCCTTGACCTGCGTCAGCGCCCGATCTGCCCCGTCGCCCTGCCCGACGGTTGCCATCGAGCGGAAATCGACGATCTCGGACACGGCAGCCGCCGTCCCCTCCATCCACGCGCGCTCCGCGTCGGATGCGTAGCGGTAGGTGAAGGTCAGTTCCGCATCGCCGCCGAGCAATGCCGCGCCCTCGCGCGAAAGCCCCCGTTCGATCGCGACGCGGACCGAGCCGACCGCTGCGATCGCCGCCACGCCGAGCGCGAGGCAGGCGAGGAACACGCGGAAGCCGCGCAGGCCGCCCCGCAATTCGCGCTTCGCAATCAGCCAGGCCGCGTTCACGACCGGTCTCCCCCGCCCCGGCCGCCTGCCGCGACGGGCTGGAACGGCAATTGGCTCGCTGTCCGCGCCCCGCCTGCCGCCGCTGTCATTCGGCGGCCTTCCGCGCCGGGGCCTCGGCCAGACGTCCGTCCACCAGCCGTACTACCCGGTCGCACCGTGCCGCGAGATCCGGCGCGTGGGTCACAAGCACCAGCGTCGCGCCATGCCGTTCCTGCAGGCCGAAGAGCAACTCCATGATCGCCTGCCCGTTCGCGCCATCGAGGTTGCCGGTCGGCTCGTCTGCGAGGAGGAGCGCGGGCCGCGGCGCCGCCGCCCGGGCGAGCGCGACGCGCTGCTGCTCGCCGCCCGAAAGCTGCGCGGGGTAGTGGTCGAGCCGTGCGCCGAGCCCGACCGCCACGAGTTCTTCCGCGGCGCGGTCGAAGGCATCGGCAGCGCCCGCTAGCTCCAGCGGCGTGGCGACGTTCTCGAGCGCGGTCATCGTGGGGATCAGGTGGAAAGACTGGAACACGACGCCCATATTGTGCCGGCGAAGGCGCGCCAGCGCGTCCTCGTTCATCCGGGTCAGGTCGTGCCCCAGCGCCCTGACCTCGCCCGCGGTGGCGCGTTCGAGGCCACCGATCAGCATGAGGAGCGACGACTTGCCCGACCCGGAAGGACCCACGAGCGCCAGGCTCTCGCCCGGCCAGATGTCGAGCGTGATGCCATGCAGGATGTCGACCGGCCCGGCGTTGCCGGACAGGGTCAGCCGCGCATCGGCGAGCGAGATGATGGGATCGGCCATGGCTTTCCTGCGTCGTGCTGCACCTGCGGCATATGGCGCGCCACGGCGCCTGCGCAACCTCGTGCTCGCCACTCTCGTTCTAGTTACGCCTGTCGCGGCAGAACCGATCACGGTCGCCGCGCTGGGCGACAGCTTGACACAGGGCTACGGCCTGCCGCAGGAGCAGGGGCTCGTGCCGCAGCTTCAGGCATGGATCGGGGCAAACGGCGGCGAGGTGAGGGTGGTCAATGCGGGCGTCTCGGGCGACACCACCGCGGGCGGATTGTCGCGGATCGGCTGGACGCTCACGCCCGAGGTAGACGCGCTGATCGTGGCACTCGGCGGCAACGACCTGCTGCGCGGGCTCGACCCGGCGGTCAGCCGGGAGAACCTGACCGGCATCATGGAGGCCGCGGAGGCGGCCGACGTGCCGGTCCTCCTCGTCGGGCTGTCGGCGCCCGGCAACTACGGCCCGGACTACAAGGCGGCGTTCGAGGCGATCTTTCCCGACCTCGCGCGCGACTACGATGCGATCCTGCTGCCCGACCTCCTCGCCCCGCTGTCGCAGCGCGTGGCGCAGGAGGGGGCGCCGCTGTCGGAGGTTATGCAGCCCGACGGTATCCATCCGAATGCCGACGGGGTGCGGCTGGTGGTCGAGGCGCTCGGGCCGAAGGTGCTGGAGCTCGTGGCACGCGCCGCCGCGGACGGCGCCTGAAGATCAGTCCTTGGCGCGCTCGACATAGGTGTTGTCGGCGGTGTTGATGACGATCCGCGTGCCCGCGCCGATATGCGGCGGTACCATCACCCGCAGCCCGCTGTCGGTCATCGCCGGCTTGTAGGACGACGAGGCCGTCTGGCCCTTGACCACCGGCTCGGTCGTGGTCACCTCGACGGTGATCTTCTGCGGCAGCTCGATCGCGATCGCGCTGCCATCGAAGGTCTGCAGGAACACCCGCATGCCTTCCTGCAGGTAGACCTTCTGGTCGCCCACGACATCGGGCGAGACGGCCAGCTGCTCGTAGGTCTCGGGCTCCATGAAGTGGAAGCCCTCGCCGTCCTCGTAGAGGTAGTCGTAGGCGCGCTGCTCGACATGCGCGCGCTCGACCTGCTCGGTCGTCTTCCAGCGCTCGCTGACCTTCACGCCGTCCGAGATCCTGCGCATCTCCACGCTGGTCGTCGGCGTGCCCTTGCCAGGGTGGAAGTTCTCGGCCGAGAGCACGACGTAAAGCCGGCCGTCGATCTCGAGGACGTTGCCCTTGCGGAGCGAGGAGGCGATGACTTTCATGGTCGGGCATCCTTGTGGCGACCTGTTCGCCCCGGTAGGCAGGGACGGTTGCGCCCGCCCTAGCCCATCTCGCCGGAATTCGCCAGAGACATGCCGTCAGGCCCGCCTTCCCAAGCGCCCTCGCCCTGGTGGATGCCGGATCGCCATGCCGATCGCCGGTCGCTCCTGATCGCGCGCAACCGGATCCAGGCGGCCTTCCGCATCTGGTTCGCCGACCGCGGCTTCATCGAGGTCGATCCCGCGGCGCTTCAGGTCTCGCCCGGCAACGAGGCGCATCTCCATGCCTTCGCCACCGATGCGATGGGCACCGATGGTGCGGTGCGTCGGATGTACCTCCACACCTCGCCCGAATTCGCGATGAAGAAGCTCCTCGCCGCTGGCGAGACGCATGTGTTCGCCTTTGCCCATGTCTGGCGCAACCGCGAGCGCGGGGCACTTCACAGCCCGGAGTTCACCATGCTCGAATGGTATCGGGCGGGCGAATCCTACGAGACGCTGATGGACGATTGCGCGGCGCTTCTCGCGCTCGCCGCCGAAACGGCGGGCGCCGGAGGCTTGCGCTACCGCGATCAGGTCGCCGACCCTGCATTGGTGCCCGAGCGGATCGGTGTCGCCGACGCCTTGCGGCGGTTCGCGGGGATCGACCTTCTTGGCACCGTGCGGGCCGACGGCAGCACCGACGCGGCCGCGCTCGGCGCGGCGCTGGACGCTATCGGGCTGCGCACGGCTGCGGACGATACCTGGTCGGACATGCTCTCGCGCGTTCTGGTGGCCAGGGTCGAGCCGCATCTCGGCCAGGCTCGCGCGACCGTTCTCGACCGCTATCCGGCGGCCGAGGCGGCGCTTGCCCGCCGGGCCCTCGACGACCCGCGCCTCGCGGAGCGCTTCGAGCTCTATGCCTGCGGCGTCGAGCTCGCCAACGGCTTCGGCGAACTCACCGATCCCGCCGAGCAGCGGCGCCGGTTCGAGGCCGAAATGGACGAGAAGGCCCGCGTCTATGGCGAACGCTACCCGCTCGACGAGGACTTCCTCGCCGCGCTGGCCCACATGCCGCCGGCGAGCGGCATCGCGCTCGGCTTCGACCGGCTGGTGATGCTCGCGACCGGCGCGCCGCGGATCGACGATGTCATCTGGGCCCCGGTGCCCTGACCGGCGCCGCGTTTCAGGTCGGGCGAGGTGCGCCTGCCTGCGACGCGAGCGCCAGCGCCGCCGACAGCGCTGCACGATCGCCGACATGGTTGGCGAGGATCAGGACCAGCCGCGCGTTCAGCGCCGCGCTCTCGTCTGCCCCAAGCCCGGCATGGACGGCGAGGAGTTCGGCATAGAATCCGTCGGGATCGACGATGTTCGGAGCGGTGATCAGCCCCATGTCCGGCCCTCCCGTACCGCGGCCACGGCGGCTGTGATATCTCCCGCTGCGGCCGAAACCCAGCGCGCGGCGACGACCTGATCGGGCCGCACGAGGTAGAGCGCCCGGTCGGCCTGCCCGAGATAGCGCGCGGCGAGGATGGCGTTCACCTCCGGCCGGATGCTTCGCAGCACCGTCGCCGGCGGCGGCTGCCCGATGGCGAGGAGCGTCATCTCCGTGCCCAGAACCTCGCCGAGCCAGCCGTTGCCGAGAGGCGCGTCGGGCGCGACGGCGCCCGGGCGGCTCGCCGCCGGCAGGCGCGGATCATCGGGTGCCGAAAGCGGATAGGTGCAGGGGCGCGAAAGGCGGCCGGAATTGACCATGGGCCTTGCAAAGTCCGCATGGCGGGCCAGCGCAAGAACCGCATCGCGAAACGTCCGCTCGGCCGCTGATCCCGGTGTCATGAACCGGGTCGAGCGGCTGGAGTTCAGGATGTTCTCGTCTGCGCCGTAGCCGCGCTCTCGGTCGTAGGCGTCGAGCAGCGCAGGCCCCGCCTGCCAGTCGAGGACGGCCGCGAGGCGCCAGCCGAGGGCGGCCGCATCCTCCAGCCCACCGTTCCCGCCGCGCGCGCCAAAGGGCGAGACGACATGCGCGCTGTCGCCGGCGAAGATCACCCGGCCGTGCACGAAGCGCTCCAGCCTGCGGCACTGGAAGGTGTAGACGCTGACCCAGTCCAGCCGGAAGTTCCCGTGCCCGACCATCCGCTCGATCCGCGGTACGACGCGGTCGGGGCGGCGTTCCGCCTCGGGGTCGGCATCCCAGCCGAGCTGGAGATCAATCCGCCAGATGTCGTCGGGCTGCTTGTGGAGGAGCGCCGACTGCCCGGCGTGGAAGGCCGGCTCGAACCAGAAGCGCCGCTCGGGCGGGAAGTCGGCCTTCATCTCGATATCGGCGATCAGGAAGCGCTCCTCGAAAGGCTCGCCCGCGAAGTCGAGCTCCAGCATCCCCCGGATCGGCGAGCGTGCGCCGTCGCACGCCACGAGATAGCTGGCCTCGATTGTGTAGGGTCCCTCGGGCGTCTCGACGGTGACCAAGGCGTGATCGTCGTGCGGGTCGATGGCGGCGACGCGGTTGCGGAAGCGCAGGTCGATGCGCGCATCGGCCAGCGCGGCTTCGGCCAGATACTCCTCAACATAGTATTGCTGCAGGTTCACGAAGGCCGGCATCTTGTGCCCGCTGTCGGGCAAAAGGTCGAAGGCAAAGACCTCGGCCTCGCGATGGTAGGTCCGGCCGAGCTGCCAGCGCACCCCCTTCCGGGCGCAGCGTTCGCCGACCCCGAGACGATCGAGGATCTCGAGCGATCGCTTCGACCAGCAGATCGCCCGGCTGCCTACCGAGACGACATCGTTGTCGTCGAGCAGCACGACCCGCTTTCCGCGCTGCGCGAGGTCGAGCGCGAGCGCGAGCCCCACCGGCCCCGCGCCCACGATCACCACCGGGTGGCGCTGCTCCGGCGCGTCGAGGCCGGGCGCGCGGCGATAGGGGAATGGGCGGTGGTCGTACGGCACTTCAGTCTTCCGGCCGCTTCATCAGCCGTCGCGCCGACCAGATCGCGGTGCCGCCGAAGAAACCGCCGGCGATCACTCCGATCTCGATGAAGGCGGGGCCGGACGGCAGGCCTCGGATCGCGACGGCGAGGGCAAGGAAGATCAGGCCGAGGATCGAGACGACCAGCCTGAGCAGCAGTTCGCCGCGAGACGGCCCGTACCTCATCGCCAGGCCTCCGCTGTCGGATGCCGGTCGAAGTCGAGGAAGAACTCGTCCAGCTGCGGCGGCGGGACCGAGGTGCCCGACAGCATCGCGTGGGCCTGCCCGCGATGATGGATCTGGTGCTGGAAGAGGTGGAGGAGCAGGTGGTCGAGCCGCTCGTCGATCGCGCCGGACTTGCCGCGGTCGGTCCGGACGCGGTGCGCCAGCCCGTCCCCGGCCAAGCCATCGCAGAACGAGATCAGCCGCATATCGAGGGCGCGCTGCGCCGGCCGGAGGTCGTCCGGAGTGCCGAAATGCGGCGCCTCGAAGAATGCCCGCCGCCCGAGGCCCGCCTCGGTCGCGGCGTCGATGTAGTAGCGGTCGACGGCGTGGATGTGGTGCAGGGTGCGCGAGAGCGACGGGAAGAAACCGGTCCGGTGCGCGTCCCATTCGCCGGGTGCGAGGGTCGTGCAGGCGGCAAGCAGCGTCTCGTTGGCCCAGGCGTTGTTGCGGGCCAGAAGGGCGAAGGCGTTCATCGCTGGAGTGCCTCCCACAGTCGCATGTCCCGCTCTGCCGTCCAGATGCGCGGGGTGTCGATCCCCAGGGCCTCGTCATAGGCCCGGGCGACGTTGAAGGGCAGGCAGTGTTCGTAGATCGCATAGTCGGCGAACTTCGGGTCGCACTCGGCGCGGACGGCATCCCACGCCGTCTTGAGCGAGCCGCCACCCTGCGCGACACGGGCCGCCGGCCGGTACGTCGATCTAAGGAAGTCAGCGGTCGAGTCGAGGCCGGCCGCGACCCGCTCCCGGCCGATGAGCGCGTCGCCGCGGCCCGGCGCGATCGCGTCCGGCGCAAGGCCGCGGATCCGGTCGAGCGTGGCCGGCCAGTCGGCGAAGTGTCCGTCGCCGCAGTAGCAGGCCGACCGGTATTCGACGATATCGCCGGTGAACATCACGTTCGCGTCCGGCACGTGCACCACGATGTCGCCCGCCGTATGCGCCCGCCCGAGCTGCAGGAGGTCGACGCGGCGCCGGCCGAGATAGACCGTCATGCGACCCTGGAACGTCGTCGTGGGCCATGTCAGGCCGGGGATCTCGTCGTGGCCCTGGAACAGCCGGGGGAAGCGGGCGAACTCGCTGTCCCAGTCCTCCTGCCCGCGCTCGGCGACCATGGCGCGTGCGGCGGCCGACATCACGACCTGCGGCGCACCGTAGGCCGAAGCCCCCAGCACCCGGACAGCGTGGTAATGGGTCAAGACGAGATGGCTGATCGGCTTGTCGGTCACGCTTCGCACGCAGTCGATGACCTTCCGGGCAAGCCGTGGCGTCGCCTGCGCCTCGACCACCATCACGCTGTCGTCGCCGACGATCACGCCAGAATTCGGGTCGCCCTCGGCGGTAAAGGCATGAAGTCCCCGACCGATCTCGGCAAAGCTCGTCCGCTTCTCGGCGAGATCGCCTTGCGAGGCGAAGGCTTTCGGCATCCTGTCTGCTCCCGGTCATGCGGCCTTCGGCACAGCTTCGCACGACGGCCGGGGTGCCCGCTACCCGCTCGAAAGCCCTCAGACCGTGAGCGCAAGGGCCGCGATCCCCGCCCCCAGGAGGCCACCGAGCGCGATCAGCCCCGCCGTTCGCCAGCGCGACAGGCGCTCGACGATCGGCTGCGGCGAGGATTGCCGGATCAGCGCCGCTTCGGCGAGCTGCGGCAGCTTCGGCCCGAACCGGGCCAGCACGCGGGCCGTCTTGGCGAGATCGCGCGCCAGCGCCCGCGGCCCCACGTTCTGGCGGATGTATCCTTCGACGATCGGCTGCGCGACCTTCCAGATGTTGATCGTGGGGTTCAGCGACCGCGCCACGCCCTCGACAACGACCATCGTGCGCTGCAGCAGGATCAGCTCGGTCCGCGTCTCCATGCCGAACCTCTCGGTCACCTCGAACAGATAGGCAAGCAGCCGCGCCATCGAGATGCGGCTTGCGTCCATCCCGAAGATCGGCTCGCCGACGGACCGGAGCGCGCGCGCGAATTCGTCGATGTCCCGGTCGGGCGGGACATAGCCCGCCTCGAAATGCACCTCGGCGACCCGGCGGTAGTTCTTGCGGATGAAGCCGAAGAGGATCTCGGCGTAGACCCGCCGGGTGTATTCGTCGAGCCGCCCCATGATGCCGAAGTCGTAGGCAATGATCTCGCCGTCCCGGCCGATCTTGAGGTTGCCCTGATGCATGTCGGCGTGGAAATAGCCGTCGCGGAGCGCATGCTGCAGGAAGAGCTTGAGCACACGCTCGCCGAGGTCTTCGGTGTCATGCCCCGCGGCGCGGATTGCCGCCACGTCGCCGGCTGGAATTCCCTCGGCCCAGCCGAGCGTCATCACGTTCCGCGACGACAGGAACCAGTACGGCTTCGGCACCCTGAAGCCGCCGTCGCCCTTGGTGTTCGAGGCGAACTCCGCCGCGGCCGCGCTTTCCAGCCGCAGGTCGAGCTCGCCCATCACCACACCCTCGAAATGGCGGATCACGTCGGTCGGCCGCAGCCGGCGCGAAGCGGGCGACAGGAACTCGATCAGCCATGCCGCGAGGTAGAACGCATCGATATCCTTCCGGAACGCCTTCATGATCCGCGGGCGGAGGACCTTGACCGCCACGTCCTCGCCGGTTTCGGCGAGGCGGGCCCGGTGGACCTGGGCGATCGACGCAGCCGCCACGGGCGCCGAGAACTCGCTGAAGAGGCGATCGACCGGCACCTCCAGTTCTGCCTCGATCATCCGCTTCGCGACCTCGGTCGGGAACGGCGGCAACTTGTCCTGGAGGACCTTCAGCTGCACGGCAAGCTCGTCTCCCACCACGTCGGGGCGGGTGGAGAGCACCTGGCCGAACTTGATATAGGCCGGCCCCAGCGCGGTGAGCGCGCGCGTCGCCGGCGGCATCGCCGGATCGCCCTTCATGCCGAGCCACTGGAACGGCCAGCCCAGCAGCCGCGCGGCAACCCGCAGGTGCTGCGGCGCCTGGAACGCCTCGAGCACGACACCCATGGCGCCGGTGCGCTCGAGCGTCGCGCCGGTGCGGATCAGCCGCCAGATGTTGTGCGGCCCCTTCACGTCAGAGCTTCCAGGCCGAGTGCAGCGCCGCGACGCCCATCGTGAGATTGCGGTAGCGCACCTGGCCAAAGCCCGCGGCCGCGATCATGCCCGAGAAGGTCTGCTGATCGGGGAACTTGCGGATCGACTCGACGAGGTACTGATAGCTCTCGCGGTCGCCCGCGACGACCTGGCCCATCACCGGGATGACATTGAGCGAATAGCGGTCATAGGCCCATTGCATGGCCGGGTTGGGCAGTTGGCTGAACTCCAGCACCATCAGCCGCCCCCCGGGGCGCAGGACGCGGAACGCCTCGCTCAGCGCATCCTCGATCCGGGTCACGTTCCGGATGCCGAAGCTGATCGTGTAGACATCGAACGTCCGATCGCCGAACGGCAGCGCCATGGCGTCGCCGGCAATCCAGGTCAGCCGGTCCGAGAGCCTTTCGGCCTCGGCGCGCTTCTGCCCTTCGAGCAGCATCGACTCGGTCATGTCGAGCACCGTCGCCGTCGCGTCCGGCGCCCGGCGCAGGAAGCGGAAGGCGATGTCGCCCGTTCCCCCGGCGACGTCGAGCAGGCGCTGGCCGGGCCGGGGCGCGAGCCAGTCCATCATCGCGTCCTTCCAGAGCCGGTGGACGCCGCCCGACATCAGGTCGTTCATCACGTCGTAACGCGAGGCGACGCGGGTGAAAACGCCCTGCACCATGCCCGCCTTCTCGTCCTCGGCGACCTCGCGGTTGCCGAAATACGCTGTTCTCTCAGGCATGACGATCCGCCCCACAAAGACCCAAGTCTGACCACGATCTCGATATAGCTTCGATGCACTGGATACAAACCGCGATCATGCCGCAGCCCGGGGAGCCAAGACCATGTACGAGATGACGATCCTTCTGCCGTTCCTGGCGCTTTCGGTGGCGCTGGGCCTCGCACTGCGCCACGTGGCGGTCCGGCGGGTCGCCGCGGCGGCCGACGGGCGCGTCCGCAGGCAGTCGATCGACGTCGAGGCCGACAGCCCGATGCTGGGGTTGGGCGGCGGCCTCCGGATGCCCCAGCCGGCGCGCGAGGCGGCCTATGACGCGACGCCGCGGGCGCGGGTCGGCACGACCGTGGTGGTGGGGCTCCTGACGGCGGCGATGCTGCCCTACGACGCAATCGCCGCGGGCTTCTCGCGGTCGGGCCCGGAGGCACTGCCGATCGTTCTCATCGGGCTCGCGGTCGCCGGTCTCTACCTCGCCTTCATCTGGCGCTACCGTGTGTCGATCTCGGGCGACGAGCTTTCCGTGCCGACCTTCTGGTTCCGCCATCAGCGGTTCGACCTGGCCGATCTCCGGCGCATCGACCACTCCCGCAGCTGCGCTCTGCGCCTCCACTTTCGGGGTGGCCGCCGTACCGAGATTCTGAGATATCTCGAAGGCCGGGACCGGCTGGTTGCGCAGCTGGAGGCCCATGTCTCGAGGAACGCCGCGCGGTGAATGCCTGAACTGCCCGAAGTCGAGACGGTCCGCCGCGGCCTTGAACCGGTCATGGCGGGCCAGACGATCCGCAGGGCAGAGGTTCGCCGCCCCGACCTGCGCTGGCCGCTGCCGACCGGCATGGCCGAACGCCTCGCCGGCCATCGCGTCACCGGGCTGCGCCGCCGCTCCAAGTACATCCTGACCGACCTTTCCTCGGGCGAGACCCTGATCATCCATCTTGGCATGTCGGGGCGCATGCTCGTGTCGGACGCGATGCTCGGCGAGTTCCACCATGCCCTGCCCGCGCCCGCGAAGCACGACCACGTCGTGCTCGAGATGGAGAGCGGCGTCCGGGTGACCTTCAATGATGCCCGTCGCTTCGGCGCGATGGACCTGATCGACACCGCGCGGGCCGACGCGCACTGGCTCCTCGCGGGCCTCGGCCCCGAGCCGCTCGGCAACGCGTTTCACGAGGACTACCTGGTCGCACGGCTCCGCGGCCGCGCGACGCCCGCCAAGGCGGCGCTTCTCGACCAGCGCATTGTGGCCGGGCTCGGCAATATCTACGTCTCCGAGGCGCTGCACCGCGCCGGCATTTCGCCGCTGCGGCGGGCCGGCCGGATCAGCGCGGCCCGGGTCGCCGCGCTGGTCCCGGTCATCCGCGAGGTTCTGACCGAGGCGATCGAGGCCGGCGGCTCTTCGCTTCGCGATTACCGGCAGGCGGATGGCGAACTGGGGTACTTTCAGCACGCCTTCCGCGTCTACGATCGCGCGGGCGCGCCCTGCATGGCCCCGGGCTGCGGCGGAACGGTGCGCCGCGTCGTGCAGTCCGGCCGATCGTCGTTCTACTGCCCGGACTGCCAAAGATAGCTTGAACCGCCGTACCGGGCTGCTACGACTCGGGGCCTCCGCGGCAGAGAGGGAAGCACGCCGATGGCCTACCAGACGATCGTCGTCGAGATCGAGGACGGCGTGGCGCTGATCCGGCTCAACCGGCCCGAGACGCTCAACGCGCTCAACACCCAGCTCCTGAGCGAGCTCGCCGACGCGGTGCGCGCCGCCGACGCGAACGAGAAGGTGCGCTGCATCGTCCTGACGGGGTCGGAGAAGGCCTTCGCGGCCGGCGCCGACATCAAGGAGATGGCCGAGAAGAGCTTCGTCGACGCCTTCGTCGACGACCTCTTCACGAACGAGAGCGAAAGCCTGCTGCGCTGCCGCAAGCCCATCATCGCAGCGGTCTCGGGCTATGCGCTGGGCGGTGGCTGCGAGCTTGCAATGATGTGCGACTTCATCATTGCCGCCGACACCGCCAAGTTCGGCCAGCCCGAGATCAACCTCGGCACGATGGCGGGCCTCGGCGGTTCGCAGCGGCTCAGCCGTTTCGTGGGCAAGGCCAAAGCGATGGACATGAACCTGACGGGTCGTTTCATGGATGCCGCCGAGGCGGAGCGGGCCGGTCTTGTCAGCCGCGTCGTGCCGGCCAAGAAGCTGATCGACGAGGCGATGGCGGCCGCGCAGAAGATCGCCGAGAAGTCGGCGATCGCGGTGATGGCGGTCAAGGAGGCGGTCAACCGCAGCTACGAGACGACGCTGCGCGAGGGCCTGCTGTTCGAGCGGCGCCTCTTTCACGCGCTCTTTGCAACCGAGGACCAGAAGGAGGGGATGGCCGCCTTCCTCGAGAAGCGCGAGGCCCAGTTCCGCGATCGCTGACCGCCCTCGGCGACACCGCAGGGCACCCCGTTGACTCGGGCCCGACTCGCGCATAGAAGCGCGGCCTCAGATCGAACCGACCCCCGGTAAGGGATACGACACCGATGGCCAATACGCCCCAGTCCAAGAAGCGCGCCCGGCAGGTCAAGCGCCGCACCGCGGTCAACACCGCGCGCCGCTCGCGCATTCGCACTTTCCTGCGCAAGGTCGAGGAGGCGATCGCTTCCGGCAACCGTGACGAGGCGGCCGCGGCGCTGAAGACCGCGCAGCCGGAACTGATGCGCGGCGTCACCAAGGGCATCGTGCCCAAGAACACCGCGGCGCGGAAGATGTCGCGGCTGTCCGCGCGGGTCAAGGCGCTCAGCGCCTGATCGAAGCCTGTCGGCGTGTTGTCTGACGCCGCCCTCCTGGGCGGCGTTTTTGTTTGCCGCCGCTCCGCCCTGCGATAACTTTCTTTCCGGACGTCCGGACGTCCGGACGTGCAAAGAGTGGCTCTGATGCAGCCGCGCAAGGGCTTCGGGATTCGTTCCGCCGATCTTTGAGTCAAGCACGAAGTTCTGTTGCCGCTCCGCGAAGCCCCTTGATAGCTTGCCTCTGCGATTCACGTCGCCTTGGGGGGACATGGGACTGGGCACGGGCTCCTTGCCGTTGGCTTGCGTCGGGCGCAAGACACGATAGAGGCGCTGTTCCGAGTGTGATGCTCGTGCTTCCGGCTGCGGACGGGCGATGAGCCCCGCCGGTGGCCGGGCCGACAGCGTGGCGGCCTGTAAAGGCCCCGCGATGCTCGTGCACGACCTGTCCGCAGGGCTGCCGCGGGCGGAACGGACAGATCCTGGTGGCCCCGTCTGCGCCGCCACTGTTCACCGTTCTCTCGCCAAAAGCCCTCTCGCCGCCGGCAGGCGGCGCGCCCCTTCGGCCCGTTGGTCGCACGCAGGGCACCGCAGCTTTGGTCTGCGGTGCATTGCGGACGCGAGATAACAATGGGCAGAAAATGACCAACGATACCTGGGGACTGGTGCTTGCCGAGTTGCGGAAGACGGTAGGGCCGAACAACTACACGACCTGGATCGAGCCACTCGAATTCGGAGAACTCAAGAACGGGGTTGCGCGCATCGCTGCGCCCACCTCGTTCGTGGGCAACTGGGTCCAGCGCAACTACGGCGACGAGATCCTGCGCCATCTGAGCGGGGTCGGCGCAAAGGTCAGTCGGATCGAGTTCAGCGTCGCGCCGCCCGTCGAGGCGGCCCCGTCACGCCCAGCCCGCGGCCGCGTCGCCTCGCGCCGGTCGGCCGAGCCGATGGCGGCCGACTTCGGCGACGATCATGATCTGCCGGGCCCGCCGCTCGAGGGCCGTTTCACCTTCGAAAGCTTCGTCGTGGGAAAACCGAATGCCCTCGCCCATGCCGCGGCAAAGCGGGTGGCGGAAGGCAGCCCGGTGACCTTCAACCCGCTCTTCCTCTACGGCGGTGTCGGCCTCGGCAAGACGCATCTGATGCACGCGATCTCGTGGGAGCTGCAGACCCGCCGGCCCGACCTGCGGGTCGTCTACCTGTCGGCCGAGCAGTTCATGTACCGCTTCGTACAGGCGCTGCGCGACAAGGACATGATGGCGTTCAAGACCATGTTCCGGTCGGTCGATGTCCTCATGGTCGATGACGTGCAGTTCATCGCCGGCAAGGATTCCACCCAGGAGGAGTTCTTCCACACGTTCAATGCGCTAGTAGACCAGAACAAGCAGATCGTCATCTCGGCCGACCGCGCACCCGGAGAGATCAAGGACCTGGAGGACCGTATCAAGAGCCGCCTGCAGTGCGGCCTGGTCGTCGATCTGCACCCGACCGACTACGAGCTGCGCCTCGGCATCCTGCAGCAGAAGGCGGAATTCTTCGGCAAGCAGTACAGGGGCCTGACGCTGGCGGATGGCGTGCTGGAGTTCCTGGCGCACCGGATCGTCTCAAACGTCCGCGTGCTCGAGGGCGCGCTGATGCGGCTTTTCGCGTTCGCCTCGCTCGTCGGCCGCGACATCACGCTTGATCTGGCGCAGGATTGCCTTGCCGACATCCTCAAGCAGTCCGACCGCAAGGTCACGGTCGAGGAAATCCAGCGCAAGGTCAGCGAGCACTACAACATTCGCCTGTCCGACATGCTGGGGCCGAAGCGCCTGCGCACCGTCGCGCGGCCGCGGCAGATCGCGATGTGGCTGGCCAAGCGGCTGACGACGCGGTCGCTGCCTGAAATCGGCCGACGCTTCGGCGGGCGCGACCACACCACCGTGATCCACGGGGTGCGGCGCATCGACGAACTCAAGACGGGCGACCCGCAGCTCGCCGAAGACCTCGAACTCCTGCGGCGGGCGCTCGAAGGCTGACCGCGCCGCCTGCCCCGCGGCCGCCCGGAAAGCTCTTGTGCCGCCGGGCGGATTAGCTAAGTTTGCCGCCCCGGCGCCCGGCTCCAAGACGTGCGGCCGTCGGGACGGGGGGCGAGGGATGAAGATCAGCATCGAACGCGGCACGCTTCTCAGGGCGGTGGGTCAGGCACAGTCGGTCGTCGAGCGGCGGAACACGATCCCCATCCTCGCCAACGTGCTGATCGAGGCCGAGGGCGACACCGTAAGTTTCCGCGCGACCGACCTCGACATCGAGGTGGTCGACAAGGCGAAGGCGCAGGTCGAGCGCGCAGGCGCCACCACAGTCAGCGCCGTCACGCTGCACGAGATCGTGCGCAAGCTGCCGGACGGCGCGCTTGTCAGCCTTGCCGCCGATGCGGCCACCGGCCGGCTTCTGGTCGAGGCGGGGCGGTCGAGCTTCTCGCTCGCCACGCTGCCAAAGGAGGACTTCCCGGTGATGGCCTCGTCGGAATACGCCTCGAACTTCTCCTGCCCGGCGCCGCTGCTGCGCCGGCTGTTCGACAAGTCGAAGTTCGCGATCTCGACGGAGGAGACGCGGTATTATCTCAACGGCGTCTACATGCATGTCGCCAGCGGCGAGGGCGGCAAGGTCCTGCGCTGCGTGGCGACCGATGGCCACCGCCTCGCCCGCATCGACGCGCCGTTGCCCGAGGCGGCCGAGGACATGCCGGGCGTGATCGTGCCGCGCAAGACGGTGGGTGAGCTGCGGAAGCTTCTCGACGATGACGACATGAAGATTGCGGTGAGCGTGAGCGAGACGAAGGTGCGCTTTGCCACCCCGGAGATCACCCTGACCTCCAAGGTGATCGACGGCACGTTTCCGGACTATGCCCGGGTCATCCCCACCCAGAACAGCCGGCGGCTCGAGGTCGACGCGGCCGAGTTCGCGCAGGCTGTCGACCGTGTGGCCACCGTCTCGTCCGAGCGCAGTCGTGCGGTGAAGCTCTCGCTCGACGAGGACCGGCTCGTCCTTTCGGTCAACGCACCCGACAGCGGCGCCGCCGAAGAGGAGCTGTCGGTCGCCTATGGCGACGAGCGGCTGGAGATCGGGTTCAACGCGAAGTACCTCCTCGAGATCGCAAGCCAGGTCGACCGGGAGAATGCGGTGTTCCTGTTCAACTCCTCGGGTGACCCGACCCTGATGCGCGAAGGCAACGACACCTCGGCGGTCTATGTCGTGATGCCGATGCGCGTGTGACAGGCGGCGCGTAACGGGCGGCCGGGCGGGGGCATTCGCCCCGGCGCCACCACGATACTCTGGAAACGGGAAGGAGCGGGGGGTGCAGCTCGCGGTGACCGGGCTTCGTCTGGCGCATTTCCGCAGCCACCGGGCGGCGCGGCTGGGCCTTTCCGGCCGGCCGGTCGCCATCTTCGGACCGAACGGGGCCGGCAAGACCAACATCCTCGAAGCTGTCTCGCTCCTCTCGCCGGGGCGGGGCCTGCGTCGGGCGGCTGCCGACGAGATCGCCCGTCGCGAGGACGGGGTCGGCTGGAAGCTCGCGGCGGAAGTCGCCAGCCCCCACCAGCTGCACGAGGTCGAGACCTGGGCGGAGCCGGGCGGGGCGCGGCAGGTCCGCATTGACGGCAAGGCGGCTCCGCAGGTCGCCCTTGGCCGGATCGCGCGCATCGTCTGGCTTGTGCCCGCGATGGACCGGCTCTGGACGGAAGGGGCCGATGGTCGGCGCCGTTTCCTCGACCGGATCGCGATGAGCTTTGAGCCGGCCCATGCCGACGCCGTTCTCGAATACGAAAAGGCCATGCGCGAGCGCAACCGGCTGCTGCGCGAGGAGGCCGGCGATACCCGATGGTACGGCGCCATCGAGGCGCAGATGGCGGCCGCAGCCGTGACGATCCGGGCCAACCGGTCCGGGGCGCTGGCGCGGCTTGCCGCGGCACAGGACGGCGCCGAGACGGCGTTCCCCTCGGCCGATCTGTCGCTGGTCGATACCGACGAGACGGATCTGGCCGCGGCCCTCGCGGCCTCGCGCGGCGCCGACCTGAAGGCCGGCCGAACGCTCCTCGGGCCGCATCGGGCCGACCTTGCGGCGGTCTACGCAGCCAAGGGCATCCCCGCCGACCAGTGCTCGACGGGCGAGCAGAAGGCGTTGCTGCTTTCGCTCATTCTCGCCAATGCGCGCGCCCTGGCAGGCGATTTTGGCGCGCCGCCGATCGTTCTTCTCGACGAGGTGGCGGCCCATCTCGACGCCGATCGTCGCGCGGCGCTTTATGCCGAGATCTGCGCGCTCGGCGCCCAGGCCTGGATGACCGGGACCGAGGTCGAGCTCTTCGAGGCGCTGGGCGGAGCGGGGGAGTATCTCGAGGTGAGCGAGAGCGGCGGGCTGTCGGAAGTGATCGCGCATGGGGTGGCAGGGTGACCGTGACCGCATCGCAGTTGACGCTCTATGCCGGCGCGCTCCTGGTGCTTTTCATCACGCCGGGTCCGGTCTGGGTCGCGCTTGCCGCGCGGGCCCTGACGGGCGGCTTCCGGCAGGCCTGGCCGCTGGCGGTCGGGGTCACCGTCGGCGATGTCCTCTGGCCCTTGCTCGCGATCCTGGGGGTGAGCTGGATCGTCTCGGTCTGGGCGGGCTTTCTCGCGGCGCTCCAATGGGTGGCGGCGGCCATCTTCGTCGGGATGGGGTGGCTCCTCATTCGCCATGCCGGCGCCCCGGTCCCGACCGACGGACGCCTGACCCGGCCGGGCATGTGGGCCGGCTTCGCCGCTGGCGTGGCCGTCATCGTCGGCAACCCCAAGGCGATCCTGTTCTACATGGGCGTGCTTCCGGGCTTCTTCGACCTCCGCACGGTGACGCTGTGGGACATCGCGGCGATCTGCGGGTTGTCCATGGCCATCCCCCTCGTCGGGAACCTGTGCCTTGCGCTGATGATCGACCGCGCCCGGCGGCTTCTGACGTCGCCCCGGGCGCTCGCGCGGGTGAACCGCGCCGCCGGCATGTTGCTGATCGCCGTGGGTCTGGCGATCCCGTTCCTCTGACCTGACCTTCCGGCGTGTTGACATCATACAGACCGAAAGGTATCTATTTGTCATGCCACGGCCGACGAAGCATTTTCCGGAGCGCGGCGACGCAAGGACCCGCCTGCTCGAGGCGGCGCGCGACGTCATTCGGACGCGCGGCTACGCGGCGACGACGGTCGACGACCTGTGTGCCGCGGCCGGCGTCACGAAAGGGGCGTTCTTCCACCACTTCCCGACCAAGGAGGCGCTTGGCGTCGCGGCGGCCCGATACTGGCTGGAAACGACGTCGGCCTTCTTCGCGGCCGCGCCCTATCACCTGCCGGACGACCCTCTCGAACGGGTGTTCGCCTATGTCGAGTTCCGCAGGTCGATCATCCAGGGCGAGCTGGCCGACTTCACCTGCCTCGTCGGGACGATGGCGCAGGAGATCTTCGCCACGCATCCGGCGATCCGCGACGCCTGCGCGGAAAGCATCTTCGGCCATGCCGCAACGCTGGAAGCCGATATCGCGGCAGCGATGGCGGCGCGTGGCATTGCAGGCGACTGGAGCGCGGCAAGCCTTGCCCGTCACACCCAGACCGTCCTGCAAGGCGCGTTCGTGCTGGCCAAGGCGCGGGGCGGAACCGAAGTGGCGCATGAGGCCGTGGATCATCTGCGGCGCTATCTTGCGCTGCTGTTCGAGGTGCCTGAGCAGGCGAGTCGGGGGAAAGACGCCGATGCCGCCTGAGACCAGCACCGCCATCTGCGCCTGCGGCGCGACGGTGATCGGGCTTTCCGGCCAGCCGATCCTGGCTGCGACCTGCCACTGCACGAGCTGCCGGGAGGCCGCCGTCGTCTTCGCGGCCCTGCCCGGCGCGCCGCAGGTTCGGGCCGGCAATGGCGGCACGCCCTTCGTCCTGTGGCGGAGCGACCGCGCGCGGGTGACACGCGGCGAGGAGAATCTGAGGGAGTACCGCCTTCAGCCCGATGCGCCGACGCGCCGTGTCGTCGCCATCTGCTGCAATACGCCGGTCTACCTGCAGTTCACCAAGGGCCACTGGCTTTCGATCTATGCCGGCCGGTTCGAAGCGCCGCCGCCGACCGAGATGCACACCATGGTCCGCGATCGTGGCCCCGGCGCAGACCTGGATGACGGCCTGCCGGCGGCGCAGACGCAGCCGGCGCGCTTCATGTGGCGGCTTCTCGCGGCTTGGGCCGCCATGGGGTTCCGCACGCCGAAACCGATGCCGCTGCCGCCCTTGGAGGTCTGAGATGAGCGACAAGATCGCGATTGAGAACTTTACCAGCCCGGGGCGCACCTATCGGGTGGACCGGGCGAAGTACGAGGCGGCGCGTGATGCCCTGCTGAAGGTGCTGCCGGACGCGGCGCCCGGCCTCACCATCGCCGAGGCCCAGGCAGCGATGCTGGCGCACCTGCCCGCCGCGCTCTTTCCCGGCGGCGAGAAGGTCGGGTGGTGGATGAAGGCCGCGCAGCTCGACCTCGAGGCCAAGGGAGTGATCGTCCGCGAGGCGACGAAACCGCTCAGGCTGCACCGGGTGTGACCTTCTCCTCCAGGGCCGGCCTGTGGCCCGGGAAGTGGCGCGGACATGCCGGCTGCGCTACCAAATCTTGTGGCTGTCGCGTGACATTCCCCCCATAAGATCGTATAAAATCGCCAGAACAGGCGGGACAAATCCACATGGCCGAAAGCGCGCGGGTGCCGGACGAATACGGCGCCGAATCCATTAAGGTTCTCAAGGGATTGGATGCCGTCCGCAAGCGGCCGGGCATGTATATCGGCGATACCGACGACGGGTCGGGCCTGCACCACATGGTCTACGAGGTCGTCGACAACGGGATCGACGAGGCGCTGGCCGGCCACGCCACGGCGGTGAGCGTGAAAATCCACGCCGATTCCAGCGTTTCGGTGATGGACAACGGCCGCGGAATCCCGACCGACATCCACAGGGAGGAAGGCGTCAGCGCGGCCGAGGTCATCATGACCCAGCTCCATGCCGGCGGGAAGTTCGACCAGAACAGCTACAAGGTCTCGGGCGGGTTGCACGGCGTCGGCGTCTCGGTGGTGAACGCGCTCAGCGAGTGGCTCGAGCTGCGCATCTGGCGCAACGGCAAGGAGCACTACGCCCGCTTCGAGATGGGCGAGACCGTCGAGCCGTTGCGCGTGGTCGGCGATGCCGGCGGCAAGAAGGGCACCGAGGTGCGCTTCCTCGCCTCGCTCAAGACGTTCTCGAACCTCGACTACCAGTTCAAGACGATCGAGAACCGGCTGCGGGAACTCGCGTTCCTCAATTCGGGCGTGCAGATCCTCCTCGAGGACGAGCGACCGGCCGAATTGCTGCGTACCGAACTGTTCTACGAGGGCGGGGTGCGCGAGTTCGTCCGCTATCTCGACCGGTCCAAGACGCCGCTGGTGCCCGAGCCGATCTTCATGACCGGAGAGCGCGACGGCATCGGCGTGGAAGTCGCGATGTGGTGGAACGACAGCTACCACGAGACGGTGCTGCCCTTCACCAACAACATCCCGCAGCGCGACGGCGGCACGCATATGGCGGGATTCCGCGGTGCGCTGACGCGCACGATCAACGCCTATGCGCAGACGAGCGGGATCGCCAAGCGGGAGAAGGTCAGCTTCACCGGCGACGACGCGCGCGAAGGGCTGACCTGCGTGCTGTCGGTCAAGGTGCCGGACCCGAAATTTTCCAGCCAGACCAA
>CAZYBG010000015.1:0-49996 GCA_964645155.1 uncultured Rhodobacterales bacterium
CGCCCCCCCGGGGCCCGCCCCCCCGAGCCCCCCCCCCCAGAGCCCCGCAACCCCGAGATCCGCCTTCCTGTCGTGTTCCGCCAGCTCGCCCGCCGCGCCGGCACGCTCGGCCTGACCCTCGCCGTCGCCGCGCTGTCGGCGGGCGCCATCGCCGGCGGCGCGATCGTCCTGTCGGACCGTGCCGGCGCGGTGCCGCCGCCGCCCGCGGCCGCCCCGGTGCCGGTCGCCGTGGTGCAGGTCCGGCGTGAGGCCGGCTACACCGTGGCGCGCCGCTTCGTCGGCCGGATCGAGCCCGCCGCGGCGGCCGACCTCGCCTTCGAGCTGCCCGGAACCATCGAGGCGGTGCTGGTCGAGGACGGGCAGCGGCTGCAACGCGGCGATGCGGTGGCCCGGCTCGACACCCGCACGCTCGCCGCCGAACGGCGGGCGCTCGAAGCCGAGCGGGCGGCGCTCGCCGCGCAGGCCGAATTGCTGCGGCTGACCGAGGGGCGCCGCCGCGCGCTGCAGGCGCGGGGCTTCACCGCCACCCAGGCGCTCGACGAGGCCCGGCTGACCCTGGCGCAGACCGAGGCGCAGATCGCCGCCGTCGCAGCGCGGATCGACGGGGTGGATGTGTCGCTGCAGAAGTCGGTGCTGCGCGCGCCCTTCGCGGGCGAGGTCGGGCTGCGCCGGCTCGATCCCGGCGCGACGGTCTCGGCCGGGCTGCCGGTCGTCAGCCTGCTGGCCGATGCCGCGCCCGAGCTGCAGGTCGGCCTTCCCGCCGCGCTGGCCGGCGGGCTTTCCCCCGGCATGCCGGCCACGGTCGAGACCGATGCCGGCACGGTGCCCGCCCGTCTTGCCCGGCTGCGCCCCGATCTCGACCCGGCGACCCGGACCCGGACCGCGACCTTCGCGCTCGACGCTGACGCCGCGCCGGCCTTCGGGCAGACCGCGACGGTCGTGCTGAGCGAGGCGATCGCCGACGAGGGCTTCTGGCTGCCCACCGCCGCGCTCCGCGAGGGGCCGCGGGGAAGCTGGCTCGTGACCACCGTCGCCGCCGGCGCGGCCGGGCCCGAGGCGCGCTACGAGGCGGTCGAGGTCCTGCACGCCGAGGGCGGGCGGGTGTTCCTGCGCGGACCCCTGGCCGAGGGCGCCGCCGTGATCGGCGCCGGCGCGCACCGCGTCACCGCCGGCCAGCCGGTCGCACCGGAGGGCTGAGCGATGGAAACGCTTCCGTTCCGCCAGCCGCGCCTTGTGGCACTCGCGCTCCTCGTCATCGTCGCCGCCGGACTTTCGGCGCTGTTCTCGATCGGCCGGCAGGAAGACCCGACGATCACCAACATCTTCGCGACCGTCACCACCGCCTATCCGGGCGCCGATCCCGCGCGGGTCGAGGCTCTGGTCACCGTCCCGATCGAGGAAGAGCTGAAGACGATCCCCGAGATCGACGTGATCGAGTCGACCTCGGGCACCGGCGTCTCGGTGATCGCGATCGACCTGGTCGAGACGATCCCCGCGCCGCGGATCGAGCAGCTCTGGTCGGAGGTGCGCGACGCGCTCGACGATGCGCGCGCCACGTTCCCCGACGGCGTCCTCGCGCCCGAATTCTCCTCGGACGGCGCCGGTGCCTTCGCGGCGATCGTGGCGCTGACCGTCCGCGACGACGGCCTGCCGCTGACCGTCACCGCGCGCCATGCCGAGGCGCTGGCCGACCGGCTCCGCGCGCTGCCCGGCACCGAGCGGGTCGAGCTCTACGGCCTGCCGGACGAGGAGGTGCTGGTCGAGGTCGATGCCGCCGCGGCGGCGACGCTGGGGCTGACCGCCGACGACATCTCGGCCGCGATCGGCGCCGCCGACGCGAAGGCGCGCGCCGGCCGGCTGCGCGGCGCGGGGAGCGACCTGATCCTCGAGGTCACCGGCGAGATCGCGGCGCTCGACCGCCTCCGCACGGTGGTGCTGCGCGAGGAGGCCGGCGGCCGGGCGACCTATCTCGGCGACATCGCGCGGATCACCCGCGCCGCCGCGACCCCGCCCGACGAGGTGGCGCTGAGCGACGGCCGGCCGGCGATCCTCGTCGCCGCGAAGATCGTCGAGGGGCTGCAGGTCGATGCCTGGATGGAGGGCGTCGCCGCGACGCTGGCCGCCACGGCGCCCGACCTGCCCGCCTCGCTTTCGGCCGACCTCGTCTTCGACCAGAGCCGCTACACCGTCGAGCGCCTGGCCGAGCTTGCCGGCAACCTCGCGATGGGCGTCGCGCTGGTCGTGCTGGTGCTTCTCGTGACCCTCGGCTTCCGCGCGGCGATGATCGTCGCGCTGGTGCTGCCGCTGGTGAGCCTCGCCTCGCTCGCCACGCTCAACTTCATCGGCGTCCCGATCCACCAGATGTCGGTGACCGGGCTCATCGTCGCGCTCGGCCTCGTCGTCGACGCGGCGATCGTCATGGTCGACGACATCGGCAGCCGGCGCCGCGCCGGGGCGGCGGCACTCGATGCGGTCGGTGCGGCGGTGCGGCGGCTGTTCATGCCGCTGATGGCCTCGACGGTCACGACGGTGCTGTCGTTCCTGCCGATGATCCTGCTGCCCGGCCCGGCCGGCGACTTCGTCGGCTCGATCGCGATCGCCGTGGTGGTCATGCTGACCTGGTCGTTCGTGATCGCCGTCGCGATCACCCCGGCGCTTGCCGGCTGGACGATCCGCGCCGCGGCGCCGCGCGGGCCGGGCCGCGCGGCGCGGGCGTTCCGGGCCTTCCTCGGCTGGGTGGCGCGCAACCCGGTCCGTGCCATCCTCGTCGCGCTGGTGCTGCCGCTCATGGGCTTCGCGGCGATGCCGGGCCTCACGGCGCAGTTCTTCCCCGGGGTGGAGCGCGACCAGTTCACGGTGGAGGTCGAGCTGCCCGAGGGCACTGCGCTCGCCGAGACGCTCAGGGCCAGCCGGGAGATCGACGCGCTGCTGCGGGCCGAGGCCGAGGTGCGCCAGGTCGTCTGGGTGGCCGGCCGCTCGGCGCCCGCCTTCTACTACAACGTGGTCGGCGACCGCGACCGCGCGCCGGCCTTCGCCATGGCGCTCGTCACCTCGGCCGCGCCGGCCGCGACCGACCGGCTGGCGGCCGACCTCCCGGCGCGGCTGGCGGCCGCGGTGCCCGGCGCGCGGGTGCTGGTCGAGGCGCTGGTGCAGGGCCCGCCGGTCGACGCGCCGGTCGAGATCCGCCTCGTCGGCCCCGATCCCGCCGCGCTGCGCGCGCTGGGCGAGGAGGCGCGCGGCATCGTCGCCGGCGTGGCCGGCGTCACCACCGTGCGCAGCTCGATGCCGGGCGGCGCGCCGAAGGTCGTCGTCGATGTCGACGAGGACCGCGCCCGGCTTCTCGGGCTCGACCTCGGGCAGGTCGCGCGCCAGCTCGAGGCGGCGCTCGAGGGTGTCACCGGCGGCTCGCTCCTCGAAGGCACCGAGGAGCTCGACGTGCGCGTGCGCCTCGGCGACGCGGTGCGCGGCGATCTCGGCGCCATCGCCGACCTGCCGATCCTGCCGCCGCGCGCCGATGCCGCGGCCGGCTTTCCGGCGCTGCCGCTGTCGGCGATCGCCGAGCTGCGGATCGCGCCGGGCGAAAGCCCGGTGACCCGCCGGAACGGCGAACGGGCGAACACCGTGCAGGCCTTCGTCGCGCACCGGACGCTGCCCGAGGAGGTCCTGTCGGAGGCGCGGGCCGCGCTCGACGCCGCCGGCTTCGCGGTGCCGCCGGGCTACCGGATCGAGATCGGCGGCGATGCCGACGCCCGGGCCTCGACGCTGCAGAACCTGATCGCGCCGCTCGGGCTGATCGTCACGCTGTCGATCGCCTCGGTGGTGCTCACGCTCGACTCGTTCCGGCTGACCGCGGTCACCTTCGCGGTCGCGGCGCTGTCGGCGGGGCTGTCGATCCTGTCGCTCGCCGTCTTCAGCTTCCCCTTCGGGATCAACGCGATCATCGGCGTGATCGGCTCGATCGGGGTGTCGGTCAACGCCGCCATCATCATCCTTTCGGCCCTGCAGGACGACCCTGGCGCCGCCGCCGGCGAGCGCGAGGCGGTGGCCGACGTGGTGATGGAGGCGAGCCGCCACATCTTCTCGACCACGATCACCACGTTCGGCGGCTTCCTGCCCCTGATCCTCGCCGGCGGGGGCTTCTGGCCGCCCTTCGCGATGTCGATCGCGGGCGGCGTGCTGCTGTCGTCGGTGGTGTCGTTCCTGTTCGCGCCGGCGGCCTTCGTGCTGATCGCCCGGCGGGTGCCGCGGCCGGCGCAGGCCGCCGCGGCGGCCGAACCCGTTTCTCGTCGGGCGGCGGCGCGGATCGCCGCGGAGTAGCCCCCGGGGGCCCCGCCCGGTCGCCGCCCTATCGCCGCCCGATCACCGCGCCGGGCGCCGGGAGGCCATCGCTTGACTCCCTCCTCACCGCGGTCTCTCATCGCGTCACGCAGGCGTGAGGTCGGCCCCGCCGAACCCCCCGCCCGAACCAACACGGAGGGAAACGAATATGCAGCTTTCGCGATTTCTCGCGGCGACGGCGCTTGCCGTCACGACCGCGCTGACGCCGCCCATGGTGGCGGCCGAGACGCCGCCCGATACGCTGGTGCAGGCCTGGTCGATCGACGACGTCATCACGCTCGACCCCGCCGAGGTGTTCGAGTTCACCGCGTCCGAGATCCTCGGCAACAGCTACCAGGGCCTGATCGGCTACGATGTCGAGAACGTCGAGGAGATCTTCGGCGTGCTGGCCGAAAGCTGGGAGATATCGGAAGACGGGAAGACCTTCACCTTCACGATGCGCCCCGGCCTCACCTTCGCCTCGGGCAACCCGATCACCGCGGCCGACGCGGTGTTCTCGCTGCAGCGCGCGGTCAAGCTCGACCAGTCGCCGGCCTTCATCCTGACCCAGTTCGGCTTCACCGCCGACAACGTGGACCAGATGATCCGCGAGACCGGCGAGATGACCTTCGAGCTGGAGACCGACAAGGCCTACGCGCCGACGCTGGTGCTCTACTGCCTGACCGCGACGGTCGGCTTCGTCGTCGACAAGCAGCTCGTCCTTGAGAACGAGGTCGACGGCGACCTCGGCTACAACTGGCTCAAGACCAACTATGCGGGCTCCGGCCCCTTCACGATCCGCGAATGGCGCGCCAACGAGGTCGTGGTGCTGGAGAAGAACCCGAACTTCACCGGCGATATGGGCACGCTGGAGCGCGCGATCTACCGCCACATCCCGGAAAGCTCGACCCAGCGGCTGCTGCTGGAACAGGGCGACATCGACATCGCCCGCGACCTCGGGCCCGAGGAGATGGACGCGCTGGCCTCGAACCCCGACATCGCCATCGACGCGGGCGTGAAGGGCTCGATCTACTATCTCGGCCTCAACCAGAAGAACGAGAACCTGGCCAGGCCCGAGGTGCGCGAGGCGATGAAGTGGCTGGTCGACTACCAGGCCATCGCCGACACCATCGCCAAGGGCACGGTGCAGGTGCACCAGGCGTTCCTGCCGGTGGGGTTCCTCGGCGCGCTGGAAGAGACGCCCTATTCGCTGGACGTCGAGAAGGCGAAGGAGCTGCTGGCCGCGGCCGGCCTGCCCGACGGCTTCACGGTGACGATGGACACCCGCAACACGCCCGACATCACCGACATGGCCCAGGCGATCCAGCAGACGATGGCCCAGGCCGGGATCACGCTGGAGCTGATCCCCGGTGACGGCCAGCAGACGCTGGAGAAGTACCGCGCCCGCAACCACGACATCTATATCGGCCGCTGGGGGCCCGACTACCAGGACCCGCACACCAACGCCGACACCTTCGCGCGCAACCCCGACAACTCGGACGAGGCCGCCTCGAAGCCGCTGGCCTGGCGGAATTCGTGGGACATCCCCGAGATGACGGCGAAGGCCGATGCGGCGGTGCTGGAGCCCGATGCGGCCCGGCGGGCCGAGATGTACCTGGAGCTCCAGCGCGAGCACCAGCAGACCTCGCCCTTCGTCATCATGTTCCAGGAGATCGAGGTCATGGGCCGGCGGTCCAATGTCGAGGGCTTCATCGTCGGGCCGTCGTTCAACGACAACTCGTTCCGCTACGTCACCAAGTAATGGCGGCCACTGCATCATCGGAGGGGCGCGGCCGCGCCCTTCCGGCCTGGCCCTGGACGACGGCGAAGCTTGCCGCCTCGGTCGCGGTCACCTTCCTCGGCCTTCTCGTCATCACCTTCGTGATCGGCCGGGTCGTGCCGGTCGATCCTGTCCTCGCCGTGGTGGGCGACCGGGCGAGCCAGTCGACCTACGACCGGGTGTTCCTCGAGCTCGGCCTCGACAAGCCGCTCTGGCAGCAGTTCTGGATCTACCTGCAGAACGTCTTCACCGGGGATTTCGGCACCTCGATCATGACCAAGCGCCCGATCGTCGAGGACATCGCGCGGGTGTTCCCGGCGACGCTGGAGCTTGCCACCGTGGCGATCCTGATCGGCACCGCGCTCGGCATCCCGGCGGGCGTGCTGGCGGCGGTGCGGCAGGGCCGGCTCGCCGACCAGGTGGTGCGCGTCCTCGGCCTCGTCGGCTACTCGGCGCCGATCTTCTGGCTCGGGCTGATCGGGCTGCTGGTGTTCTACGCCCAGCTCGGCTGGGTCTCGGGGCCCGGGCGGATCGACATCGCCTACGAATACTCGGTCACGCGGATGACCGGGCTCCTGCTGATCGACACCGCGCTCCAGGGCGAATGGGCGGCGTTCGGCAGCGCGTTCTCGCACATCATCCTGCCGGCCTCGCTGCTCGGCTACTTCTCGATGGCCTATATCAGCCGGATGACGCGCAGCTTCATGCTGCACGAGCTGAGCCAGGAATACATTGTCGCCGCCCGCGTCAAGGGCGTGCCCGAGCGGCGGATCGTCTGGGTGCACGCGCTCGGCAATGCCGCCGTGCCGCTCGTCACCGTGGTCGCGCTCTCCTATGCCGGCCTTCTGGAAGGCTCGGTCCTGACCGAGACGGTCTTCGCCTGGCCTGGCCTCGGGCAGTACCTCACGAACTCGCTGCAGAACGCCGACATGAACGCCGTCCTCGGCGGGACGCTGGTCATCGGCATCATCTTCGTCGGGCTGAACCTGCTGTCGGACCTGCTCTACAGCGTTCTCGATCCCCGGGTGAGGCGGCGGGCATGAGCGACGTGCGGCCGGAGAGCGCGGGCACCCGCGACTGGCTTCTCGCCGAGAGCCCGGCCTCGCGGCGGCAGGCGCGGCTGGGGCAGCTTTACCGGACCTGGCTGGCGTTCCGGCAGAACCGGCTCGCCATGGTCGGCCTCGCGATCATCGTCGCGCTGCTCCTGATGGCGGTCTGCGCCGACCTCATCGCGCCGAACGACCCGACCCGCGGCGGCGACCTCAGGACCGAGCGGCTGCTGCCGCCGTCCTGGGAGCACTGGATGGGCACCGACGACCAGGCGCGCGACATCTTCAGCCGCGTCGTCCACGGCTCGCGGCTGACGCTGATGGTGGTGGCGCTGGTGGCGTTGATCGCCACGCCGATCGGCCTGCTGGTCGGCACCGTCGCGGGCTATTTCGGCGGCTGGGTCGATACCGTGCTGATGCGGCTGACCGACATCTTCCTTGCCTTCCCGCGCCTGATCCTGGCGCTGGCCTTCGTCGCCGCGCTCGGCCCCGGCATCGAGAACGCGATCATCGCCATCGCGATCACCTCGTGGCCGCCCTATGCCCGCCTGGCGCGGGCCGAGACGCTGACGATCCGCGGCAGCGACTTCATCGCGGCAAGCCGGCTGCAGGGCGCCTCGTCGCCGCGGATCATCTGGGGTCATGTCGTGCCGCTCTGCCTGTCGTCGGTCATCGTGCGGGTGACGCTCGACATGGCGGGGATCATCCTCACCGCGGCGGGCCTCGGCTTTCTCGGCCTCGGCGCGCAGCCGCCGCAGCCGGAATGGGGCGCGATGATCGCCGGCGGGCGGCGGTTCCTGATCGACTACTGGTGGGTGGCGACGATGCCGGGCATCGCCATCTTCGTCGTCTCGCTGGGGTTCAACCTGCTCGGCGACGGCCTGCGCGATGTGCTCGACCCGAAGGGTCGGAAATGAAGATGCATCCCGAAGGGTCGGAAATGAAGATGCATCCCGAAGGGTCGGAAATGAAGATGCATCCCGAAGGGGCGGAAATGAAGATGCATCCCGAAGGGGCGGAAGTGAAGACAATCCCGAAGGGGCGGACATGACGGCGCTGCTCACGGTCGAGGATCTGCGCATCGCCTTCCCGGCGCGGCAGGGGCCGGTCGAGGTCGTGCGCGGCGTCGGCTTCGCGCTGGGGCGCGAGCGGCTGGGGATCGTCGGCGAATCCGGCTCGGGCAAGTCGCAGACCGGCCGCGCCATCCTCGGCCTGACGCCGCCGCCCGGGCGGGCGACGGCCGCCCGGCTCGAGTTCGACGGGATCGACCTGCGGACCGCCGCGCCCGCCCGGCTGCGCGCGCTGCGCGGCGGCCGGATGAGCATGGTGATGCAGGACCCCAAGTTCTCGCTGAACCCGGTGATGACGATCGGCCGGCAGCTTCTCGAGGCGCTCCGGATGCACGGCGGCGGCGGCCGGGCCGAGATGCGCCGGCGCGGCCTCGACATGCTCGACGCGGTGCAGATCCGCGACCCCGAGCGGGTCTGGAACGCCTATCCGCACGAACTGTCGGGCGGCATGGGCCAGCGCGCGATGATCGCCATGATGCTGGTGACCGAGCCCGACCTGCTGATCGCCGACGAGCCGACCTCGGCGCTGGACGTGACGGTGCAGATCGAGGTGCTGCGCATCCTCGACCGCCTGGTGACCGACCGCGGCATGGCGCTGATCCTCATCAGCCACGACCTGCGGCTGGTCTCGTCGTTCTGCGACCGGGTGCTGGTGATGTACGCCGGCCGCATCGTCGAGGAGCTGCGCGCCGCCGACCTTGGCCAGGCGCGGCACCCCTACACGCAGGGCCTGATGAACTGCCTGCCGCGGATCGAGGGCTCGGCGCGGCCGCTGCCCACGCTGCAGCGCGACGCGGCCTGGGCACGCTGATGCCGCATCTGGAGCTGAACGGGCTGCATGTCGTCTTCGGCGAGGCCGGTCGCCGGGTCCATGCCGTGCGCGGGACCTCCCTCGCCGTCGCCGAGGGCGAGAGCTTCGGCATCGTGGGCGAGAGCGGGTCGGGCAAGTCGACCGTGCTGCGCGCGATCTGCGGCCTCGCGCCGATGACCGAGGGCGTGCTGCGGATCGGCGGCGAGCAGGTGGCGGCGCCGCGCCAGCCGGCCTTCTACCGCCATGTCCAGATGGTGTTCCAGGACCCCTACGCCTCGCTCCATCCGCGCCACACGGTCGACCGCGTGCTGTCCGAGCCGCTGGCGATCCACCGCTTTGCCGACCGCGAGGCGCGGATCGAGCGGGCGCTGTCCGAGGTGGGCCTCGGCCCCGAATTCCGCTTCCGCTATCCGCACCAGCTGTCCGGCGGCCAGCGCCAGCGCGTCGCCGTCGCCCGCGCGCTGATCCTCGAGCCGCGGATGCTGCTGCTCGACGAGCCGACCTCGGCGCTCGACGCCTCGATCCAGGCCGAGGTGCTGAACCTGCTCGACCGCATCCGCGCCGAGCGCGGGCTGACCTACGTCCTCGTCAGCCACGACCTTGCGGTCGTCGCCCACATGTGCGACCGGCTGATGGTGATGCAGCACGGGCAGGCGGTCGAGGAACTGACGCGCGCCGATCTCGGCGCCCGCCGGGCGCACGAGGCCTATACCCGGAACCTCCTCGCGGCGAGCGAGGGCTATCGCAGGGAGGGTGCATGAGCGAGCCGGTTCCCGTCTTCGACGGCCACAACGACCTGCTGCTCCGGCTGCTCCGCCTGCCGCCGTCGCGGCGCGACGCGGCCTTCCTGCAGGGCGACGGCAAGGGTCATCTCGACCTGCCGCGGATGCGGGCCGGCGGCTTCGCCGGCGGCTTCTTCGCGGTCTACGTCCCCTCGCCGCCGGACGGCACCGACTACGACGCGGTGATGGACCAGCCGCCCTACGAGATCGCGCTGCCCGAGCTGATCGACGCGCCCGAGGCGCAGCCGGTGGCGATGGCGATGGCCGCGCTCCTCCTGCGGCTCGAGCGGGTGTCGGACGGCGCGCTGACGGTCTGCCGCAGCGGTGGCGACGTGCGCCGCGCGGTCGCGGCCGGCCGGGTCGCCGCGATCCTGCACATCGAGGGCGCCGAGCCGATCGACGGGCAGCTCGACGCGCTCTACGCCTTCCACGCCATGGGCCTGCGCTCCCTCGGCCCGGTCTGGAGCCGGCCGACCATCTTCGGCCACGGCGTGCCCTTCCGCTTCCCCGGCGACCCCGATACCGGGCCCGGGCTGACCGGGGCGGGGCGCGATCTCGTGCGCGCCTGCAACGAGCTGAAGATGGTCATCGACCTGTCGCACATGAACCAGGCCGGGTTCGACGACGTCGCCCGCCTGAGCCACGCGCCGCTCGTCGCCACGCATTCCAACGCCCACGCCGTCACGCCCTCGACGCGGAACCTGGCGGACCGGCAGCTGCACATGATCCGCGACACCGGCGGGATGGTCGGCCTCAACTTCGCGACCGTGTTCCTGCGCCCCGACGGCCGCCGCTCGCCCGAGATGGACTGGGACCCGGTGCTGCGCCACCTCGACCACATGATCGCCGCGGCGGGCGAGGACCATGTCGGCTTCGGTTCCGATTTCGACGGCGCGACGCTGCCCGAGGGCATCGGCGACGTGGCCGGCCTGCCCGCGCTGATCGACGCGCTTCGCGCCCATGGCTACGACCGGGCGCTGATCGAGAAGCTGGCGCACGGCAACTGGCTGCGGCTGCTCGACCGGGTGCTGGGCTAGGCGGGGCGGGCGGCCGGTGAGCGGCGGGCGCTGGGATTTCTGGATCGACCGGGGCGGCACCTTCACCGACGTGGTGGGCCGCGCGCCGGACGGGGCGATCCTGCCGCTGAAGCTTCTCTCCGAGAACCCGGAGGCCTATGGCGACGCCGCGATCGAGGGCATCCGCCGGCTGCTCGGCGGGCTCGACCCGGCCCGGATCGGCACCGTCAGGATGGGCACCACGGTCGCCACCAACGCGCTTCTGGAGCGCAAGGGCGATCGCACATTGCTGTTGATCACCAAGGGGTTCCGCGACGCTCTTCGCATCGCGTACCAGGCCCGGCCGGACATCTTCGCCAAGGAGATCGTGCTGCCCGACATGCTCTACGAGCGCGTCGTCGAGGTCGGGGAACGCCTCTTCGCCGACGGCTCGGTCGAGACGCCGCTCGACGACGGCGGCCTGCGCCCGGCGCTGGCGGCGGCGCGGGCTGACGGCATCGACGCGGTCGCCGTCGTGCTGATGCACGCCTGGAAGAACCCCGCGCACGAGGCGGCGCTGGGCGCGCTGGCGCGGGGCATGGGCTTTTCCCAGGTCTCGGTCAGCCACGAGGTCTCGCCGCTGGTCAAGCTCGTCGGGCGCGGCGACACGACGGTCGTCGACGCCTACCTCTCGCCGATCCTGTCGCGCTATGTCGCCCGCGTGGCGCAGGCGCTGGGCGCGACGCCGCCGGGCGAACCCGGGCCGACGCTGCAGTTCATGATGTCGTCGGGCGGCATGACGGCGGCCGAGCAGTTCCAGGGCAGGGACGCGATCCTCTCCGGCCCCGCGGGCGGCGTCGTCGGCATGGTGCGGACGGCCGCGCTGGCGGGGCACGCGAAGGTCATCGGCTTCGACATGGGCGGCACCTCGACCGATGTCGCCCATTCCACCGGCGGCTACGAGCGCGCCTTCGACACCGAGGTGGCAGGCGTCCGTATCCGCGCGCCGATGATGCGCATCCATACGGTCGCCGCCGGCGGCGGCTCGATCCTCCATGCCGAGCCGGGGCGCTTCCGCGTCGGCCCCGACAGCGCCGGCGCCGATCCCGGCCCCGCGGCCTACCGGCGCGGCGGCCCGCTGACGGTGACGGACGCCAACATCATGCTCGGCAAGCTCCAGCCCGACCTCTTCCCGGCGATCTTCGGCCCCGCCCAGGACCAGCCGCTCGACCGTGCGGTGGTGGCCGAAGCCTTCGCCGCGATCGCCGCGCGCGAGGGCAAGGCGGCCGAGACGGTGGCCGAGGGCTTCCTGACCATCGCCATCGAGAACATGGCGAACGCGATCAAGAAGATCAGCGTGCAGCGCGGCCATGACGTGACGAAGTACCTCCTGAACTCGTTCGGCGGCGCGGGGGGACAGCATGCCTGCCTGGTGGCCGATGCGCTGGGGATGGAGAGGGTGCTGATCCACCCGCTGTCCGGCCTGCTCTCGGCCTACGGCATCGGCTTCGCCACGGTGTCGGCCAGCCGCCAGCGGGCGCTGGTCGAGCCGCTGGACGCGGCGAAGCTGCCCGCCGTCGAGGCGCTGGCGGCCGAGCTTGCCGCCGCCGCGCGGGAGGACCTGGCCGGGCAGGGGATCGACGGCGCCTCCGTCGCCACCGCCACCCGCCTCCACCTGCGCTACCGCGGCACCGACACGGCGCTTCCGGTGGCGTGGGAGGGCGACGCCGCGGCCGCGCGCGCGGCCTTCGAGGCGGCGCACAGGGCGCAGTTCGGCTTCGTGGCGGCGGGGCGCGAGGTCGTCGTCGAGGCGGTCGAGGTCGAGGCGACGGAGGCCGCCGGGGCCGCGCCGGGCGAGCCCCTGCACGACGCGCCCCCGCACGCCGCCGAAGCCCGCGACACCCGGCGCGTCTTTTCCGGCGGGCGCTGGCACGCGGCCGGCGTGTTCCGCCGCGAGGACCTGTCGCCCGGCGCCACCCTGCGCGGCCCCGCGCTGGTGATCGAGCCGAACCAGACCATCGTCGTCGAGCCCGGCTGGTCGGCCCGCATCACCGACCGCGACCACGTGCTGATGACCCGCCACGAGACGCTCCGCCGCGACATCGCCGCCGGCACGACCGCGGCCGACCCGATCCTGCTCGAGGTGTTCAACAACCTCTTCATGGCGATCGCCGAGCAGATGGGCGTGGCGCTGCAGAACACCGCGCGGTCGGTCAACATCAAGGAGCGGCTGGATTTCTCCTGCGCCGTTTTCGACGCCACCGGCGCGCTGGTGGCGAATGCGCCGCACATGCCGGTGCATCTGGGCAGCATGGACCGCAGCGTCGAGACGGTGATCCGCCTGAACGCGGGCCGCATCCGCCCCGGCGACGTCTTCGCGCTGAACGCGCCCTACAACGGCGGCACGCACCTGCCCGACATCACGGTCGTGACGCCGGTCTTTGACGACGGCGGGTCCGAGGTCCTCTTCTGGGTCGCGGCGCGCGGGCACCATGCCGACGTGGGCGGCACGGCGCCCGGCTCGATGACGCCGCTTGCCACCACGGTCGACGAGGAGGGCGTGCTGATCGACAACTTCCTGCTCGTCTCCGATGGCCGCTTCCGCGAGGCGGAGCTGCGGGCGGTTCTGGCCGACCACCCCTGGCCGGCCCGCAACCCGGACCAGAACGTCGCCGACCTGAAGGCGCAGGTCGCCGCCAACGAACGCGGCGCGGCCGAGCTGCGCCGGATGGTCGCCGATTTCGGCCTCGATGTCGTGCGGGCCTACATGGGCCATGTCCAGGACAATGCCGCCGAGGAGGTGCGCCGCCTGATCGGCCGGCTGGAGGATTGCGCCTGCGACTACCCGACAGATACCGGCCAGGTGATCCGCGTGCGGATCACCGTGGACCGCGCGGCGCGCGAGGCGGTGGTGGATTTCACTGGCACGTCAGACGCCTGGGAGAACAACTTCAACGCCCCCGAGCCGGTGACGCGGGCGGCCGTCCTCTACTGCTTCCGGGTGATGGTCGAGGCGCCGATCCCGATGAACGCGGGCTGCCTGAGGCCGATCCGCATCGTCATCCCCGAGGGTTCGATGCTGGCGCCGCGCCACCCGCGCGCGGTGGTGGCCGGCAATGTCGAGACCAGCCAGCACGTCACCAACGCGATCTTCGGCGCGCTGGGCGCGCTGGCCGACAGCCAAGGCACGATGAACAACCTGACCTTCGGCAATGCCCGCCACCAGTACTACGAGACGATCTGCTCGGGCTCGCCCGCCGGCCGGATGAACGACGGGCGCGGGTTTGACGGTACCCCGGGGGTGCATGTCCACATGACCAATTCGCGCCTGACCGACCCCGAGGTGCTGGAGATGCGGTTTCCCGTCCTGCTCGAGGAGTTCGCGCTCCGCCCGGGTTCCGGCGGGCGCGGGCGCTGGACCGGCGGCGACGGGACGCGGCGGACGATCCGCTTCCTCGAGCGGATGGACTGCGCGATCCTGTCGTCGCACCGCGGCCGCCCGCCGCAGGGCCTGGACGGCGGCGGGCCGGGCGAGGTCGGGGCAGCGTTCGTGCGCCGCCGCGACGGCCGCGTCGAGCCGCTGCCGGCCTGCGCGCAGACGGTTCTCGAGGCCGGCGAGGCGGTCACCGTCGTCACCCCGACGCCCGGCGGCTTCGGGCGGCGGGACGATGCCTGAGCCTGCCGAAAGCGCGTGCACCTGGCAGACAATCGGGCCATCCTTGGGCAGACTGTTGCGCATGCCCCCACGAAAATGCCCGATTTGACCGATAGGAATCGCCTCGCCTCAGCAGGCGCCGGACCATCCGCACGGGAACACATGTCAGGCGAGCCAATCCTTGTCGTCGACCTCGACGGGTCGCTGATCCGCTCGGACATGCTGTTCGAGACGTTCTGGTCGGCCTTCGCGTCGCACTGGAAGGCGCCCTTCGTCGCGGCGCGGAGCCTGCTCGCCGGGCGCGCGGCGCTCAAGCGCCGCCTCGCCGAGATGGGCAAGGTCGACATCGCCTCGCTGCCCTTCAACGGCGAGGTCGTGGCCTTCGTCGAGGACTGGCGCGCAAAGGGCGGCCGGACCGCGCTCGTCACCGCCTCGGACCAGGCGCTCGCCGACCGCGTCGCGGCGCATCTGGGCCTCTTCGACGAGGTGCATGGCTCGGCCGGGACGACGAATCTCAAGGGCGCCCGCAAGGCCGCGTTCCTCGCCGACCGCTTCGGCACCGGCGGTTTCCACTATGTCGGCGATGCCGCCGCGGACGTGCCGATCTGGCAGGCGGCCGACCGCGCGGTGGTCGTCAACCCGTCGCGCGGGCTGCTCTCGCGCGTCGCCGCCACCGGCCGCACGGCCGAGCCGATCGCCGCGGCGCCGCGGTCGCTGTCGCCCTATCTGCGGACGCTCCGGCCACACCAGTGGCTGAAGAACCTGCTCGTGTTCCTGCCGATGCTCGCCGCGCACGACCTTTCGGCCGGCACGCTGGCGCAGTCGGCGCTGGCCTTCGCCGCCTTCAGCCTGATCGCTTCGGGCGTCTATGTGCTCAACGACCTCCTCGACCTCGGCGCCGACCGCCTGCATCCGCGCAAGCGCAACCGCCCGCTCGCCGCGGGCGCGCTGCCGATCGCGCACGGGACGGTCCTCGCGCCCGGGCTGATCGCGGCGGGCCTCGGCCTCGCCGCCCTGCTGGGCTGGCCGTTCCTTGCCGTGCTCGTCGGCTATCTCGGCCTGACGACGGCCTACTCGCTCTACTTCAAGCGGCAGATCGTGATCGACATCTGCCTGCTCGCCGGGCTCTACACGCTGCGGATCATCGCCGGCGCCGCGGCGACGGGCATTCCGCTTTCGGTCTGGCTGCTGGCCTTCTCGACCTTCTTCTTCCTCTCGCTCGGCGCGGTGAAGCGGCAGGCCGAGCTGGTCGATGCGGTGGCGGCCGGCCGGCTCGAGGCGAGCGGCCGCGGCTACCGCGCCGATGACCTGCCGATGGTCGCGATGATGGCCACCGCGGCGGGCTACGTGTCGGTGCTGGTGATGGCGCTCTACCTGACCTCGCCCGATGTCCTCAGGCTCTATGCCCGCCCCGAGGTGCTCTGGGGCATCTGCCCGGTGCTGCTCTACTGGGTCAGCCGGATGGTGATGAAGACGCATCGCGGCCAGATGCACGACGATCCGGTCGTGTTCGCCGCGACCGACAGGGTGAGCCTGATCTGCTTCGTGGTCATCGTGGCCTTCGCCGCCGGGGGGGCGCTGCTGTGAGCAGGACCACCCTTGTCTTCCGCTACACCGTCTTCGCGATCCTCGCGACGCTCGCCAACCTGGGGGCCCAGCGGGCGGTCCTCGCGGCCGACCCGACCGACCGGGGCTTCGTCCTGGCCGTGCTCGCCGGGACGGCGGTGGGGCTGGTGCTGAAATACGTGCTCGACAAGCGCTGGATCTTCGCCGACCGCTCGACCGGCCTTGCCACCCACGGCCGCAAGTTCGCGCTCTATACCGCGATGGGCATCGTCACCACGCTGATCTTCTGGGGCACCGAGACGGCGTTCTGGCTGGCCACCCGCAGCCATGCCTGGCGCGAGGCCGGGGCGGTGCTGGGCCTCTCGGTGGGCTACGTCGTCAAGTACCGGCTCGACCGGCGCTTCGTCTTCGAACCTGCGGCGGGTGCGGCATGAAGCTGTCGGGCTGGGGCCGCTACCCGCGCGCCGAGTGCCGCCTGCGCGGCCCCCGCAGCGAGGCCGAACTGGCCGCGCTGGTCGCCGAGGGGCGGCTGATCGCCCGCGGCAACGGCCGCGGCTACGGCGACAGCGCGATGAGCCTGACGAACACCGCCGACATGCGGCGGCTGGACCGGATGATCGCCTTCGACGCCAGGGCCGGCGCGCTGACCGCCGAGGCCGGCGTCCTTCTGGCCGACATCATCGCCGCCGTGCTGCCGCTCGGCTGGTTCCCAGCCGTCACGCCGGGCACCAAGTTTGTCACGCTCGGCGGCATGATCGCGGCCGATGTGCACGGCAAGAACCACCACCGCGACGGCGGGATCGGCCGCTTCGTCGACTGGATCGACGTGATGGGCGCCGACGGCACGGTGCGCCGGGCGAGCCCGCGCAAGAACGCCGAGCTGTTCCGGTGGACGCTGGGCGGCATGGGGCTGACCGGCGTCATCCTGCGCGCCCGGCTCCGCCTGCGCCGGGTCGAGAGCGGCTGGATCCGGCAGCGCACGGTTCCCGCGCCGAACCTCGCCGCCGCGATGGCGGCGTTCGAGGAGAACGCCGGGGCGACGTATTCGGTGGCCTGGATCGACTGCCTCGCCAGCGGGCCGGAGACCGGCCGCTCGCTGCTCATGCTGGGCGAGCATGCGGCGGTCGCGGACCTGCCCCGCCCGCGCCGCAGGGCGCCGTTCGAGACCCCCCGCAAGCGCCGCCGCGCGGTGCCGGTCGACCTGCCGGGCTTCGCGCTGAACGGCTGGACGGTGCGCGCCTTCAACGCGCTCTACTGGCGCAACGGCCTGCGCAGGGCCGGCGAGAGTCTGGTCGACTGGGACAGCTACTTCTACCCGCTCGACGCGATCCTCGGCTGGAACCGCATCTACGGGCGGCGCGGCTTCGTTCAGTTCCAGTGCGTCCTGCCGCCCGCTACGGCCGAGGCGGGCCTCGCCGCGCTCCTCGCCGCGATCGCGGCCGCGGGGCAGGGGTCGTTCCTGGCCGTTCTGAAGAAGCTCGGGGCCGAGGCGGGCGGCCTGTCCTTCCCGACCGAGGGCTGGACGCTGGCGCTCGACTTTCCGGTGAACCGCCGGTCGCTCGCACTGATCGACCGGCTCGACGCCATCACCCTCGACCATGGCGGCCGCTTCTACCTGGCCAAGGATGCCCGCCTCAAGCCCGAGACCCTCGCCGCGGCCGATCCGCGGATCACCCCGTTCCGCGCCATGCGCGCCGGCACCGGCGCGGCCCGCGCCTTCGCCTCGCGCCAGTCAGAAAGATTGAAGCTGTGACCAAACCCGCCGTCCTCATCCTCGGCGGCCGATCCGACATCGGCCTTGCCTGTGCCCGCCGCTTCGCCGCGGACGGGCACCCGATCCAGCTGGCCGCGCGCGACGCCGCCGCGCTCGCGGCCGAGAAGACCGACCTCGAGTTGCGCCACCGCGTGCCGGTGAGCCTGCACGAGTTCGACGCCCTCGACACCGCGTCGCACGACGCCTTCGTCGACGGGCTGCCCGAGCTGCCGCGCGTCGCCGTTTCGGTCGTCGGCCTGCTCGGCGACCAGCCCCGGTCCGAGCGCGACCTGCCCGAGGCGGTCCGGGTGATGCGCTCGAACTACGAAGGGCCGGCGGCGATCCTGGGGCTGCTCGCCAACCGGTTCGAGGCGCGCGGCAGCGGCACGCTGGTCGGCGTCAGCTCGGTCGCCGGCGATCGCGGGCGCGCCACGAACTATGTCTACGGCTCGGCCAAGGCCGGGTTCACCGCGTTCCTCTCGGGGCTCAGGAACCGCCTCGCCGGCAAGGGCGTGCACGTCGTCACCGTGCTGCCCGGCTTTGTCGCGACGCGGATGACCGCCGACATGGACCTGCCCGCAAGGCTGACCGCCGCGCCCGAGCAGGTCGCCGAGGCGATCTTCCGCGCCGTCGCGCGCGGCCGCAACACCGTCTATGTCAAGCCGGTCTGGATGCTGGTGATGGCGGTCATCCGCAACATCCCCGAGCCGGTCTTCAAGCGGCTCAAGCTGTGACCGGCGCGCGCTCCGGCGCGCTTGCGGCACTGGCCACCCACCGGGTGCTGCCGGTGGTCCTGCTGATCTTCTTCGGGGCCACGCTCCTCGCCGCCACGCGCGACTTCGCGGCGGTAGGGGGCGAGGGCGGCGGGGCGGGCGGCGGGGTCGTCGACTTCCACGCCTTCCACACCGTCGGCCGGATGGTCTGGGAAGGCACGGCGGCCGAGGCCTATCACCTGCCGTCGATGGAGGCGGCGCAGCGGCGCCTCACCGGGCGCGAGGGCGCGATGCCCTGGACCTACCCGCCGCAGTTCGACCTGGTGGCGGCGCTGCTCGGCGCGCTGCCGCCGTGGCTGGCGCATCTCGTCTTCGCGGGCGGCGGCCTGGCGGCGTTCGTGCTGGCGATCCGTGCCCTCGCGGGCGCGGGGTGGGCGCTGGTGCTGCTCGCCGTCGCGCCGGCGATCCACATCTCGCTGGTGATCGGCCAGAACGGGCTGCTGATCGGCGCGCTTGCCGGGGCCGTCGCCCTTGGCGCGCTGGCCGGGCGGCCATGGGCGGCGGGGGTCGCGCTGGGGCTGATGGCGCTCAAGCCGCATCTCGGGCTCGGGCTCGGGCTTGCGGCGCTCGCGCAGGGCTGGTGGCGGCTCGTCGCCGCGGCCGCGCTGAGCGTGCTCGGCACCACCCTTCTCGCGACGCTGGCGCTCGGGCCGGCGATCTGGCCGGCGTTCCTCGGCGGGGTGGCCGAGGCGGGCGGCTTCCTCGCCGAGGGGCGCTACCAGCTGTTCCGCATGACCTCGGCCTATGCCGCGGTCGCGACGCTCGGCGGATCGCCCGGCCTTGCGCTGTGGCTGCAGGCGGTTACCGCGCTCGCGGCCGGCCTTGCCATCCTCGCTGCGGCCCGGCGCGGCATGGAGCGGCGGCGGTTCCTCGGCCTCGCCGCCATCGCCTCGGTCTTCGTCAGCCCCTATACCTACGACTACGACCTGACGATCCTCGCCGTCGGGCTGGCGCTGCTCCTGCCCGATCTGCTGGCGCGGGCGCGCGGCGTCGAGGCGGCGCTGCTCGTCACGCTCTGCTGGGTCGCCAGCGGCGCGGGGTTCCTGACGGCGACGCTGCAGGGCGGCGATGCCGCGCTGCGCGCGATCGAGGCGGGCGACCCGCCGGCATCGGTCGGGTTCCTCGCGCTTGTCGCGGTCGCCGCGCTTCTCGCTCGCGTGCTGGGCCGGGCGCGCGACCCGGCGGCGCTGCCGGCCTGAGCCGCGCATCGAGGCCGCCAGCGCGTCAGCCCGCCGCCGCCGGCCGTGCCGGGAGGAGCAGCCGGGCGGCCAGCGCCGGAAGCTCGGCGAAGTCCCGAAAGAGCGCCTGGTGCGGCAGCGTGTCGATCGCCGCCTTGCGGTAGCCCTGCGCGAAAAGCGCGAACGGCACGCCCGCGGCGGCGGCGGTTTCGGCATCGACCTCGCTGTCGCCGACGAACAGCGCCGGGCCGCCGCCCAGCCGGCCGACCGCGTGGTGCAGCGGCGCGGGGTCGGGCTTGCGGGCGGCAAGCGTGTCGCCACCGACGACGACCGCGAAGACGCCGTCGAGCCCGAAATGGCCGAGGACCGCGCGCGCCGGTGCTTCGGGCTTGTTGGTGCAGATGCCGAGCCGGTGGCCCGCCGCGGCGAGCGCATCGAGCGCCGCGCGGACGCCGGGGTAGAGCCGCGTCAGATCGTGGCTTTCGGCGTAGAGCGCCAGCATCCGGGCGACCATCCGCCCGTGCCGGGCCGCGTCCGGCGCCGTGCCGCGGGCGGCCAGCATCCGCGTCACGAACACCGGAAGCCCGTTGCCGACGAACGACCGCGCCTCGGCCAGCGTGATCGCGCCCAGGCCTTCGCCGGCGAGCACCAGGTTCGCGACCCGGTGGATGTCGGGCGCGCTGTCGATCAGCGTGCCGTCGAGGTCGAAGATTACGGCGGCCGGGCCGCGGTCGGCCCATGCGGGCCCGGGCGTCACGCCGCCTTCCACTTGATCGAGCAGCCGATGCTCGGCATCTGGCTGGCCGGGCCGCGGCGGGTCGCGGCGGCCTGGCGCATCGCCTCGAAAAGCTCGCGCGGGGCGCCCGGCGGCGGCGGGCTGCGGCCGCCCGCGTCGATCCGGCCGCGGTACTGCAGTTCCAGCGCGGCGTTGAAGCCGAAGAAGTCGGGCGTACAGGCCGCGCCCGAGGCGCGGGCGACGTCCTGGCTTTCGTCATGCAGGTAGCGGAACGGGAAGCGGTGCCGCTCGGCCATTGCGCGCATCCGCGGAAAGCTGTCGTCGGGGTAGGCGTCGTTCGCGCAGATCGCGGCGACGCCGATGCCCAGCGCGGCCAGTTCCTGCGCGTCGCGCAGGATGCGGTCGAGCGCGCCGACGACGTAGGGGCAGTGGTTGCAGATGAACATGACCAGCGTGCCGTTCGGCCCCGCGATGTCCTGCAGCGCGTAGCTCCCGCCGTCGGTCGCGGGGAGCGTGAAGGCGGGGGGCTTCCAGCCGAAGTCGCAGACCGGGGCGCTCGCGGCCATCAGGCGGCCCTCCGGCCCTGTTCGGCCGCGGCACGGATCGCGGCGATGTTGGCGCCGTAGGCGGCGGGGTTCGCGGCGGAGCCGCCCCGGAACACCGCCGAACCGGCGACGAGCACGTCGGCGCCGGCCGCGACGACGGCTGCGGCGGTGGCGGTGTCGATCCCGCCATCGATCTCGATATGGATCGGGCGGTCGCCGACCAGCTGGCGGAGGCGACGGATTTTCCCTGTCATGTCAAGGATCTTCTGGCCGCCGAAGCCGGGGTTCACGGTCATCACGCAGACCAGGTCAAGCAGGTCGAGCAGGTTCTCGACCCCGTCGAGCCCGGTGCCTGGGTTGAGCGCGAGCCCGGCGCGGCAGCCGGCGCCGCGGATCGCCTGGAGGGTGCGGTGGACATGCGGGCCGGCTTCGAGATGCGCGGTGACGATGTCGGCGCCGGCCTCGGCGAAGGCCGCGACGAAGGGATCGACCGGGGCGATCATCAGATGCACGTCCATCACCGTTTTTACATGCGGCCGCAAGGCCTTGACCATCGGCGGCCCGAACGTGAGGTTGGGCACGAAATGGCCGTCCATGACGTCGACATGGATCCAGTCGGCGCCCTGGTCCTCGACCGCGCGGCACTCGGCGCCGAAGTTCGCGAAATCGGTGGCGAGGATCGACGGGGCGATCTTGATCGAGCGGTCGAACGGCATCCGGGGCACCTCGGGCGGCAGCGCGGGACGGGGCGGCCCTGGTGGAATAGCGCGGTTCGGGGCGGCGGCACAACCCGTACACAACCCGTACACCGGCTGTACACCGCCGTGTGCACCGCCCCCGCCGCCCGTCGCCGCCCGCCGACGTTCCCCGGAGCGCCCGCCTCAGCCGAGCGTGACCACAGGCCCGCCGGCCGCGCGGGCATCGGCGGCGTCGTGCGTGACGAGGAGGACCGGCAGGCCGCGCGCCCGGGCGAGGTCGAAGACGAGGCGCCGGGTCTGGTCGCGCAGCGGGGCGTCGAGGCGCGAGAACGGCTCGTCGAGGAGGAGCGCGCGGGGGGCGGAAAGCAGCATCCGCATCAGCGCCACCCGCGCCTTCTGGCCGCCCGAGAGGGTGGCCGGGTCGCGCGGGCCGAAGCCGGCCAGATCGACCTCGGCCAGCGCCGCCTCGATCCGCGCGGCGCGGTCGGCGCGGCTGCCGCCGGGCGGCAGGCCGAAGCCGAGGTTTCCGGCGACCGAGAGGTGCGGGAACAGAAGCTCGTCCTGGAACAGGATGCCGATCCGCCGCGCTTCGGTCGGCAGCCGCGTCACGTCGCGCCCGTCGAGCAGGATGCGGCCCATCAGCCGGAACGCCGGCGGCAGCGTGCCGGTGACCGCGGCGAGGATGGTGGACTTGCCGACGCCGGAGGGACCCATCAGCGTAAGCGCCTCGCCCGGCGCGATCCGGGCCTCGAGCTCGACCAGCCGGCGGCTGCCGAGCTCGATGCACAGGCGGTCGAGGATCAGGCCGCGGTCAGCCATGCAGGCCCCGCCGGTGGCGGAACACGAGCCGCGGCAGGAGAAGCGCGAGCGCGAAGGGCAGGATCACCGCGGCGGTCTGCGCCAGCCCGAAGAGCCCGATCAGCCGCCGGTCGCCGCCGGCGGCCAGCGCCACCGCCTCGGTCGTCAGCGTGGCGACGCGGCCGCCGCCGACGAGCAGCGTGGGCAGGTACTGCCCGACCGAGACGGCGAAGCCGACGGCGGCGGCGGTCAGCACCGGCCGCAGCAGCATCGGCAGGCGGACCGCGAACAGCACCCGGCCGGGCGAGGCGCCGAGGGCGCGGGCGATGGTGGCGTGGCGCAGGTCCCACGCCCGCCAGGCATCGGCGAGCGCGAGGAAGGTGTAGGGCAGCACGAAGACCAGATGCGCCGCGACGACGGCAAGCCGCCCGTCGCGGGCGCCGGCGCCGAGGGCCAGCGTCTGCAGCCCGAGGAGGAAGGCGACCTGCGGCACCAGAAGCGGCAGGTAGAGCAGCCAGAGGCTGCGGGCCGAGGGGGTGAGGCCGTGGCGATGCTCGGCCTCGAGGCAGGCGATGCTGAGCGCCATCGCGGCGAGCGTCGCGGCGGCGGCGATCAGCAGCGTGTCGGCCAGCGGCCCGGGCAGCGCCGGCCCGTGCCGCGCCCAGGTGCCGAGCGTCAGCGCTTGCGGCAGCGCGTCGGGAAACGTCCAGGGGCCGGCGACCGACCAGAGCGCGAGGCTGGCGAGGCCGGCGAGGACCGCCGCCGCCGAGAGCGCGGCGAGCGCGAGCCCGAGGCCGCGGGCCAGCGCCCCGGAAGCGGGCCGGCCGCGATGGCCCGAGATGGCCCAGCGGCAGCCGAGCCGCGCGGCCAGCGCCTCGGCCGCGCGCCAGAGCACGAGCGCGCCGAGCACCAGGCCGAGCTGCAGGACGGCGCCGGCGGCGGCCTGGAAGCGGACCGTCAGGTCGGGATCGGACATCCAGCGGACGGTCTGCACGGCCAGCGTCGGCGGGGTCGACGGACCGAGGATCAGCGCGACGTCGACGACCGACATCGAATAGGCGAGGACGGCGCAGACCGGCAGCCGGATCTGGCGGTAGACGGCCGGCAGCACGGTCTTGAGCCAGCCCGTCACCCGGCCGTAGCCGAGCGCCCGGGCCAGCGTCAGGCGCTGGGTGGCCTGCGCCTGCGGCAGCGCCGCCAGCGCCATCAGAAGCAGGAACGGCACCTCCTTGACGACCAGCCCGAAGATCAGCGCCAGGCCGTGGGTGTCCTGCACGACGAGGAGGTCGGGCGGCCGGTCCCAGCCCGTCGCCCAGGGCGAGAGAGCGCGCGCGATCCAGCCCGAGGGGGCGATCAGGAAGGCCAGCCCGAAGGCCGCCGCGGCGTGCGGCACCGACAGCAGCGGCGAGAGCAGCCGCTCGAGCGCGGCGAAGGCGCGGGTGCCCTGCCAGCCGGCGAGGATCAGGACGACGATGCCGAGCGACAGCGCCGTCGCCGCGAGGCCGGTGGTGAGCGAGAGCGTGGCGGCCGCGGGGAGGCCGGGCCAGGCGAGAAGGTCGCGGAACGCGTCGAGCGAGAGCCGGGTCCCGCCGAGCGCCGGCAGCCAGCCGAAGGCCGGCAGCAGGGTGAAGGCGAGGCCCGCCGCGACCGGCGCCAGCATCAGGGCAAGCGTCAGCGCCGGCGCGAGGGGCAGGAGGCCCCGGCGCGGGGGGCCCCGGTCGCGGCGGCGCAGCGTCGCGTCGGCCACCTCAGCGCGTGCCGTAGCGGGCGACCCAGTCCTCGGCGACACGGGTCATCCACGACGGATGCGGCTCGGGCAGCGCGGCGCCGAGCTCGGCCGGCGAGAGCGTGGCGACGCCGAGGTCGAGCGCGGCGAAGGCCGCCGCGTCCTCCGGCGCGAGGCGGTCCATGGCGAGGACCGTGCCCCAGCCGAGATGCGCGGGGTCCTGCATCCGGAGCTGCGCCTCGGGCGACATCAGGAAGTTGGCGAGCACCATCGCGCCGGCCTTGGCATTGGCGTTGTAGGGGATCGCGACGAAGCTCGCATTGCCGATCGTGCCGCCGTCGAGGACGTAGCTGCGCACCGTGTCGGGCAGTTCGCCGCTCCGGATCGCCGCCGAGGCGGCGCCGGGCGAGAACGAGATCGCGAGGTCGATCTCGCCGTCGGCCAGAAGCGGCTTCAGCGCCTCGCCGGTGGCCGGGTAGGCGCGGCCGCCGCGCCAGAGATGCGGCGTGAGCGCGTCGAGGAACGACCAGAGCGGCGCGGTGGCCGCGGCGTAGCCGGCCTCGTCGGCGGGTGCCGCGAGGACCGCGGGGTCGGCGGCGAGCCCGACCAGCGCCTGCTTGAGGAACGTCGTGCCGAGGAAGTCGGGCGGCTGGGGATAGGTGAAGCGGCCTGGATTGGCCGCGGCCCAGTCGGCCAGCGCAGGCATCGACCGCGGCGGGTCGGGCAGGCGGGCGGCGTCGTGCCAGAAGACGACCTGGGCCATCGCCCAGGGCGCCTCGAGCCCCTCGGTCGGCACGGTGAAGTCGGCGGTCAGCGCGGCATTGGCGGCGGGGTCGGTCAGCGCCCAGTTCGGCAGCGCCTCGGCCCAGGGCCCGAAGAGCAGCCCCTGGTCCTTCATCGCGGCGAAGTTCGGGCCGTTGATCCAGATCAGGTCGACCGCGCCACCGGCGTCGCGGCCGGCCGCCTTCTCGGCGATCACGCGGCTGACCGCGTCGGCGGTGTCGGCGAGCTTGACATGCTCGACGCTCACGCCGTGATCCTCGGCGACGCGGCCGCCGGCCCAGGCGATGAAGTCGTTCGCCTGCGCCGAGCCGCCCCAGGCGTGGAAGTAGACGGTCTGGCCGCGGGCCTCGGCCTCGACCGCGCCCCAGTCGGCCGGATCGGGCCGGGCCGGATCAGGCTGGGCGGCGGCGGGGCCGGCCGCGAGGGCGAGGGCGAGGGCAGCGGGGGCGGCGAGGCGCATGGCAGGCTCCGGGTCGTGGCGCGCCCCTAACTCGCAGGAAAGCGCGGTCCGGAAAACTCATATTCCCGTCAGGTCTGTGACAGGATCAGCGCCGGCGGCGGTGGACGAAGAAGTCGTAGCCGACGAGCAGCATCGTCACGCCGAGTACGATGCCGAGGTCGAGCCGCGGCACCTTGGCGATCAGGATGCCGAGGAACGCCGCCAGCGTGGCGAAGGCGAAGAGCTTCAGGAACAGGTCGGACATCTCAGCCCTCCTCTGGGGTCAGGTGGCGGGCAAGCCAGCGGGCGGTGCGCAGCAGGCGGCCGTCTTCGCCCCGGCGGCCGACGAGCTGGACGCCGATCGGCAGGCCGTTCGCGGCCTCGAGGAGCGGCAGCGTGACCGCCGGATGGCCGGTCATCGTCCAGAGGCCGTTGAAGACCGCCGAGCCGGTCGAGCCGAGGCCGGCCGGCGCGGGCCCGGGCGCGGCCGGGCAGAGGATCGCGTCGGCGCGCCCGAGGATCTCGTCGATCCCGGCGCGGAACACCCGCTGCCAGTCGAGCGCGGCGAGGTAGTCCTTGGCGCCGATGCCGCGGCCCTCGTCGAGCGCGGCGCGCAGTTCCGGCGAAAGCGCCGCGTCGGGCCGGTCGTGGCGGTGGTAGGCATGGGCCATCTCGGCGTAGTTGATGCGCTGGCGCAGCGCCGCGGCGTCGTCATAGGCGCGCGGCAGCGGCGCCTCGAAGCACTGCTGGCCGAGATGGCCGGCAAGCTCGGCGAAGGCGTCGCGGGTGTCGGCCCCGGCCTCGGCGAAGCCGGGCAGCGCGACGAAGGCGAACATCGGCGTGACCGGCGCCGCGGACCCCGCGATGTCGCCGAGGCGGGGGGCGGGCGCGGGCGCGGTGGCGGGGTCGGCCGGGTCGTGGCCGAAGAGGCACTCGGCGAGCAGCGCGGCATCCTCGACGTCGCGGGCGAAGACGCCGACGGTGTCGAGCGTCGCCGACTGCTGCAGGATGCCGGTGCGGGGGATCGCGCCGAAGCTGGGCTTGAAGCCCACGCAGCCGCAGAACGCCGCGGGGCGGATCACCGACCCGCCGGTCTGCGTGCCGACGGCCAGCGGCGCCATCCCCGCCGCCACCGCTGCGGCCGAGCCCGAGGACGAGCCGCCGGGCGTGTGCGCGGGGTTCGCGGGGTTGCGCGTCGGGCCGGGGTGGAGGAAGGCGAGCTCGGCCGTGACGGTCTTGCCGAGGATCACCGCGCCCTCGGCCTTGAGGCGGGCGACGATCCAGGCGTCCTTCGACGGCAGCCTTCCGGCCTCGAGCGCGGTGCCGCATTCGGTCGGGATGCGGGCGGTGTCGATCACGTCCTTCAGCGCCACCGGCAGGCCGTGGAGCCGCCCGAGCGGGCGGCCGGCGGCGCGGTGGGCGTCGAGCGCCGCCGCCTGCTGCCGCACGAAGGCGGCATCGTGCCAGGCGAAGGCGCGGATTTCGGCCTCGCGTGCGGCGATCGCGGCGAGGAACGCCTCGGCCACCTCGGCGGCCTTGACCTCGCCCCGCGCGATCCGGGCGCGCATCTCGCGCGCCGGCAGCGCCCGCAGCGCGGCGAGGCGGGCCTCGCCGGCGCTGGCGCCGCCGTGGCGGGCGCCATCGGGCCGGGCGGCGGCCGCGGTCATCGCGTCGAGGCGCCGTAGAGCGCCTCGGGCAGCGAATAGACGATGCCGGGGAAGATGTAGACCAGCGCCATGCACATGAAGACCATGAACACGAAGGGCATGCAGCCGGCGAAGATCTCGGTCAGGCGGACCTGCGGCGGCGCGATGCCCTTGAGGTAGTAGGCGCTCATCGCCATCGGTGGCGTCAGGAACGAGGTCTGCAGGTTCAGCGCGACGAGGATGCCGAAGAACAGCGGATCGACCCCGAAGAGCGGCAGCAGCGGCAGGAAGATCGGCACGAAGATGATGATGATCTCGGACCATTCGAGCGGCCAGCCGAGCAGGAAGATGATGAGCTGCGCCAGGATCAGGAACATCAGCGGCGTGAGGTTCAGCCCCTCGACGAACTCGGCGATGATGTGTTCGCCGCCGAGATAGGAGAACACCGCCGAGAAGGTGTAGGAGCCGACGAAGAGCCAGCAGACCATCGCCGTCGTCCGTACGGTCAGGTAGACGCTCTCGCGCATCCGCTCCCAGGTCATCGCGCGGTAGGCGAAGGCCAGCAGGATGCCGCCGAGCGCGCCGATCGCCGCGGCCTCGGTGGGCGTGGCGAGCCCGAAGAGGATCGAGCCCAGCACCGCGAGGATCAGCACCGCCAGCGGCAGGAACGACTTCAGGAGCATGACGGTCAGCTGTGCGATCGGCACGTCCGGCACCTCCTCCTTCGTCGGCTTCGGCGCGATCGAGGGCTGCAGGATCGACCGGCCGACGACGTAGACGATGTAGAGCCCGACGAGGGTGAAGCCGGGCAGCAGCGCGCCGGCATAGAGCCGGACCGCCGAGATGCCGGACGCCGCCGCGTAGACGATCAGCATGATCGAGGGCGGGATCAGGATGCCGAGGGTGCCGCCGGCGCAGATGATGCCCGCGGCGAAGGAGTGGTTGTAGCGCGCCTTCAGCATCTGCGGCAGCGCCAGCAGGCCCATCAGCGTCACCACCGCGCCGACGATGCCGGTGGCGGTCGCGAAGAGCGCGCAGGTGAAGAGCGCGGCGACCCCCATCGAGCCCGGCACGTTCCGGGCGGCGATGTTGAGCGTGCCGAAGAGCTTGTCGACGATGTTGGCGCGTTCGACGATGTAGCCCATGAACAGGAACAGCGGCACCGCCGTCAGCACCTCGTTGGCCATCACCGTGTAGGTCTGGTTCACGAACAGGTCGAAGATGCGGTTGTTGAAGAACCCCTCAAGCCAGAGGGTGGTGCTGTCCCACCAGCCCGCGGTCTCGTCGAGCCGGTTGAACGACCGCCACATCCGGTCGGCCTCGAAATAGGCGTAGTAGCCAAAGCCGATGCCCATCGCCATCAGCGTGAAGGCGATCGGAAAGCCGAGAAACACCATCACGATGAAGATGCCGAGCATCAGGAGGGCGACCTGCGGGTCGGTCATACATGGCCTCCGGTTTCGGCTTCATGGGCCTTCTTGATGAGGATGTCCTCGGTTTCCATCACGTCCGCCTCGGCCTCGATCCACTGGTTGGTGCGGATCGCGATGATGCAGCGGAAGACCTGGGCGATGCCCTGGATCACGAGGAGGATGCCGGCGGCGACGATCACCGACTTGAACTGGAAGATCGGGATGCCGGCGGGGCTGTTCACGCTGACCTCGCCGTAGCCCCACGAGCGCGATGCGTATTTCCAGCCCGCGAAGATCAGCGCGAAGACGCCGGGAAAGAAGAACAGGAAGTAGAGCACGAGATCGACCGCGCCCTGGGTCCGCGGCTGCCAGGAACGGTAGAGGAAGTCGCCGCGGACATGCTGGCCGCGGCTGAGCGTGTAGGCGCCACCCATCATGAACAGCGTGCCGTACATGATGAACGACACGTCGAACGCCCAGGGCGTCGGGCTGTTGAAGAGGTAGCGGACGACGACCTCGTAGCTGGTGCCGAGCGTCATCAGCACGATCAGCCAGGCGAAAGCCTTGCCGAACCAGGCCGACACGTCGTCGGCGAAGCGGATGTAGCGGATCATCGGCCGGCGGTCCCCCCGTCCCTCGGTCCCTTGAAGAAGCCCGGCAGGACGGATCCTGCCGGGCCGCTCCTGTCAGGACGTGCCACGGCTCAGAGGGCGAGCTTGCCCGGGAAGTAGTGGTCGTAGGCGAGCGCGTAGTCGGGCGCGTTCATCAGCTCGTAGTAGGTCACCCGCTCGACCCAGGCGCGCTGGCTGTCGAGCACGCGCTTCATGAACTCGTCGGCCTCGAGCGTCGGGATCAGCTGGTCCCACGCCGCGATCTGCGCGTCGAGGATTTCCTTGGAGGTGCGGTGGACGGTCACGCCAGCCTCGTTCTGCAGCTTCTGCAGGTCGGCGGAATAGTTGTCCATCGCCTTGGCGGTGTTCGCGGTCGAGGCGGCCTCGACGGCGTATTTCAGGATCGCCTGCAGGTCCGGCTCCAGATCCTCGAAGAAGCTCCGGCTGAACAGGAACTCGAAGCTCTCCGAGGCCTGGTGATAGGAGGACAGGTAGTAGTTCTTCGCCACGTCCGCGGCGCCGAACCGGCTGTCGGAGGTCGGGTTGTTGAACTCGAACGCGTCGATCACGCCGCGCTCCATCGCCGGGACGATCTCGCCGCCCGGAAGCTGCGCGACCGACATGCCGAGCGCCTGCATCAGGTCGGCGGCAAGGCCGACGGTGCGGTACTTGAAGCCCTGCAGCTCGGCGACCGTGCTGACCGGCTCCTTGAACCAGCCGAACGGCTGGGCGTACATCGGGAAGCCCATGAAGCCCACGATGTCGAGGCCCATGATGTCCTGGGTGAGCTCGCGGTAGAACTCCGCGCCGCCGCCGGCATGGAACCAGCCGAGCATGGTGGTGGCCGAGCCGCCGAACACCGGCCCGGTGCCGAACAGCGAGGCCGCCTTGTTCTTGCCGTACCAGTAGACCGGCACCGAATGGGCGGCATCGAGTACGCCGTCGTTCACCGCGTCAAGCACCTGGAAGGCGCCGACGACCGCGCCGGCCGGCAGCAGGTCGATCGTGATGCGGTTGTTCGACATCTCCTGCACGCGGTTCGCGTAGTCCTGCGCGAATTCCTGCCAGATGTCCGAGGCCGGCCACGAGGTCTGCATCTTCAGCACCACGGGCGACTGCGCGAGCACCGCCGGCGCAGCGAGCGCGCCTGCGGCCGCGGCGGTTCCGCCGACCGCGCCCCTGCGCAGAAACGAGCGCCGCGAATACGTTGATTGTCCACCGGAAGTGGTCATGGTCGTCCTCCCTCCCTTTTTGATGCCACCTGACCGCGGCAGCTTGCCACAGCCACTATAGCGGCCCGCCCCTGCATGGCAAGTGTTGGTCAGGTTTCCTTACCACGCCGGGCGGCACTGGTCGGCAGGTGGAGGCGGCGGCCACCGGGCGGGCAGAGCTGCCCGGTTTGGCGGCAGATGTCCGACAGCCGGGCGAGGTTCCGCGCGCCGCCGGCACGGCAAAGGTTGCCGAGCGGTGCGCCCGCGGCATATAGCGCTAACGCCCGGCGGCGGATGCCGCCGTGAGTCGAGGCAAGGGACAGGCATGACCGAGGCCGAACTCGAAGGCGCGATCCTGCGCCATCTGCACTATACGCTCGGCAAGGACCCCGGGCACGCGACGCTCTACGACTGGCGGACGGCGCTGTCCTATGCGGTGCGCGAGCGGATCGTCGATCCGTGGTTCGCGGCGACGCGGCGGACCTATGCCGAGGGGCGCAAGCGGGTCTACTACCTGTCGCTGGAATTCCTGATCGGGCGGCTGCTCGAGGATGCCATCGTCAATCTGGGCCTGGTCGACGCGGCGCGCGGTGCCCTCGGGCGGCATGGCCAGGACTTCGAGACGGTGCTGACGAACGAGCCCGACGCGGCGCTGGGCAATGGCGGCCTCGGCCGGCTGGCGGCGTGCTTTCTCGATTCGCTCTCGACCATCGGCTGCCCGGCCTACGGCTACGGCATCCGCTACGAGCACGGCCTGTTCCGGCAGCGCTTCGTCGACGGCCGCCAGGTCGAGGAGCCCGAGGACTGGCTGACCCAGGAACATGCCTGGGAGTTCGAGCGGCGCGAGGCGAAGTTCGAGATCGGCTTCGGCGGCCATGTCGCCGACCAGGGCGGCCGCGCCGTCTGGCTGCCGGCCGAGATGGTGATCGCCCGCGGCTGGGACACGCCGGTGATCGGCTGGCAGGGGCGCTGGGCCAACACGCTGCGGCTCTGGGCGGCCGAGCCGGTCAAGCCGTTCGACCTGGAGCGGTTCAACCGCGGCGAATACGCCGCCGCCGCCGAGACCGAGGCGGTGGCCCGCACGATCAGCCGCGTCCTCTATCCCGACGACACGACCGACCAGGGCAAGGCGCTGCGCCTCAAGCAGGAGTTCTTCTTCGTCGCTGCAAGCCTGCGCGACCTGCTGCGCCGGTTCCTGACCGAGTACGACGACCTCGGCAAGCTGCCCGCCAAGGTGGCGATCCAGCTGAACGACACCCACCCCGCGATCGCCGGGCCGGAGCTGGTGCGGCTGCTGGTGGACGAGCACGGGATCGCGTTCGAGGAGGCGGCGGATGCCGCGCAGGCGACGCTGAGCTACACCAACCACACGCTGCTGCCCGAGGCGCTGGAGCGCTGGAGCGAGCACCTGATGGGCGCGCTGCTGCCGCGGCACCTGCAGATCATCGGCCGGATCGACGAGCTGCATGCCCGCCGCAACCCGGGCCGGCGGACGGCGATCCTGGCCGACGGCCAGGTGAAGATGGGCGAGCTGTCCTTCGTGATGGCGCACCGGGTGAACGGCGTCTCGGCGCTGCATACCCACCTGATGAAGGAGACGGTGTTCGCCGAGCTGCACCGCCTCCACCCCGACCGGATCGTCAACCAGACGAACGGCGTCACGCCGCGCCGCTGGGTGTTCTCGGCCAACCCGCGCCTGTCGGCGCTGATCGACGCGACGATCGGCAACGGCTGGGTCGGCGACCTCGAGCGGCTGATCGAGCTCGAGCGCCATGTCGACGACCCGGGCTTCGCCGAGGCCTTCGCCGCCGCCAAGCGCGCCAACAAGGCCGACCTCGCCGCGATGGTCGGCGCCACCGAGGGCGTCACCCTCGACCCCGAGGCGCTCTACGACGTGCAGATCAAGCGCATCCACGAGTACAAGCGCCAGCACATGAACATCCTCGAGGCGATCGCCCACTGGCAGGCCATCCGCGACGAGCCGAACCGCAGTTGGGTGCCACGGGTCCGGATCTTCGCCGGCAAGGCGGCGCCGGGCTATGCCATGGCCAAGGACATCATCCGGCTGATCAACGACGCGGCGAAGGTCATCAACGCCGACCCGGTCACGCGCGACTGGCTGAAGATCGTCTACCTGCCGAACTACAACGTGAGCCTCGCCGAGCAGCTGATCCCGGCGGCCGACCTGTCCGAGCAGATCTCGACCGCCGGCAAGGAGGCCTCGGGCACCGGCAACATGAAGTTCGCGCTGAACGGCGCGCCGACGATCGGCACGCTTGACGGCGCGAACGTGGAGATCCGCGAGCGCGTGGGGGCGGAGAACTTCTTCCTGTTCGGAATGACCGCGGCGGAGGCCGCGGCGCGCCGCCACGTGCCCGGCCATGCCGCCGAGGCGATCGCCGCCTCGCCGGCGCTGGCCCGCGCGATCGAGGCGGTGGAGCAGGGCATGTTCTCGCCCGGCGAGCCGGCGCGCTACCACGGGCTGACCGGCAACGTGCGCCACCACGACTACTTCCTCGTGGCGTCGGACTTCGACGCCTATGCCAGCGCGCAGCGCGCCGCCGAGACCGCCTTCGCCGACCGCGCCGGCTGGGTCCGGATGGCCGCGCTGAACGTGGCGCGGTCGGGCTGGTTCTCTTCGGACCGCACGATCCGCGGCTACATGGCCGAGATCTGGAAGGCCGAGGCGGCGCTGTAGCGGCGGCCGCCCCGCCCGCCCTTGCAAGCCCGCCTTGCGCCCCGGCGACGCGCAAGTCAGTGTCGCGGCCGGCACGGGCACGGGCATGGTCACGGGTATGGTCACGGGCATGGTCACGGGCGGGTGCGGGGCCGAGATGGGGGCGGGTCGATGATTCCGGTCAGGGGATACGAAGGCCGCAGGGTAGCGGTGCTCGGCCTCGGACGGTCGGGCCTCGCCGCCGCGCGGGCGCTTGCCGCCGGCGGGGCCGAGCCGGTGCCGTGGGACGACAGCCCCGAGGCGCGGGCCAGGGCCGAGGCCGAGGGCCTCGCGACGACCGACCTGACCCGCGACCGCGCCTGGGAGGGGGTTGAGCTGCTCGTCACCTCGCCCGGCATCCCGCATCTCTACCCCGCGCCGCACCCGGTGATCGCCCGGGCCTGGGACGCGGGCGTGCCGGTCGACAACGACATCGGCCTCTTCTTCCGCTCGTTCGCGGCGCCGGACTGGGACGGGTTCGACACCGCGCCGCGGGTGATCGCGGTCACCGGCTCGAACGGCAAGTCGACCACCGCGGCGCTGATCCACCACCTGCTGCAGGAGCACGGCATGCCGAGCCAGCTCGGCGGCAACATCGGCCGCGGCGTCCTCGACCTCGACCCCGCGACCGACGGCATGGTGGTGGTGCTGGAGCTGTCCTCCTACCAGACCGACCTCGCGCGCGCGCTCACGCCCGACATCGCGGTCCTGACCAACCTCTCGGCCGACCACCTCGACCGCCATGGCGGCATCGGCGGCTACTTCGCCGCCAAGCGGAGGCTGTTCGCCGAGGGCGGCCCCGACCGCGCCGTGATCGGCGTCGACGAGGCCGAGGGGCGCTATCTTGCCAACCAGATGGCCGAGGCGCCGGGCGACGACCGGGTGATCCGCATCTCCGTGGGCGCGAAGCTCGACGGTCCGGGCTGGGCGGTGTTCGCCCGCAAGGGCTTCCTCGCGGAATGGCGCAAGGGCCGGCAGGTCGCCTCGATCGACCTGCGCGGCGTGGCGGGCCTGCCCGGCGCGCACAACCACCAGAACGCCTGCGCCGCATATGCCGCGACCCGGGCGCTGGGCCTGCCGCCGAAGGCGATCGAGGCGGCGTTGCACAGCTTCCGGGGCCTGCCGCACCGCAGCCAGCGGGTCGGCGAGCGCGGCGGCGTTGTCTTCGTCAACGACAGCAAGGCCACCAATGTCGACAGCGCCGCCAAGGCGCTGCAGGCGTTCCCGAAGATCCGCTGGATCGCCGGCGGTCTCGGCAAGGAGGGTGGGATCGCCGCGCTGCAGCCGCATCTGGGCGCGGTGGTCAAGGCCTACCTGATCGGCCATTCGGCGCGCGACTTCGCGCTGCAGCTTGGGCAGACCCCGCACGAGATCTGCGAGACGATGGCCCGCGCGGTGGCCCGTGCCGCCGAGGAAGCCGAGCCGGGCGAGACGGTGCTGCTGGCGCCGGCGGCGGCGAGCTTCGACCAGTACCCGAACTTCGAGAAGCGCGGCGAAGACTTCCTGGCCGAGGTCGGCAAGGTGATCGGCTGAGGCCCCGCCCCCACCCCCAGCGCGGCGCGCGGCGGGGGCGGGGCCGACCGGGGCGCTGTTCGGTTCGGGCGGCGGCGTCCGGGGCGGCGGCAGCGGGGCGGGACAAAGCCGTCGCGCGGTGCTAGTGCCGTGGAACTGCCATGACGCCGATGAGGCCACGATGACGATCACGCACCAGGACGAACTGGATGGCCTGAAGAAGATCGGCCGGATCGTCGCCAACACCAGGCACACCATGGCAGCGGCGATGGAGCCCGGCATCACGACAAGGGAACTCGATGCCATGGGCCGCGCGTTGCTGGAGCGGCAGGGCGCCGTCCCGGCACCGCATGCCACCTATGGCTTTCCGGGTGCCACCTGCATCAGCGTCAATCAAGAGATCGCGCATGGCGTCGCCGGCGACCGCAGGCTTGCCGAGGGCGACCTCGTGAACATCGACGTCTCCGCGTCGCTGAACGGGTATTTTGCCGATACCGGGGCGACGTTCCGCCTGGGGCCGGTGCCACCTGCCCTCGACCGGCTCTGTCGCAGGGCGGTATGTGGGCGACGCCGGGCGCCGAGGATGACTGGACGCTCGACAGCACGCCGGAAGCGCCGGTCGTGCGATACGACATGCGGTGGTGGCGACCCGCCGCGGTGCGATCATCCTGACACTGCCGGGTTGACGCCCGACTGGCAGGTTGGCGGGACGGAGGGAGACGTTGAGATGTGCGTTCGTGTGCCGGCCTTTGCGGAAAGCACGCGACAATGCAGGGCAATCGGCCAGGGTGACACATGCAGACTTTGACGCGGTGGTGGCCGGTGACCTATGATTTCGGCCTGATCAGGTCGGATATCGACACGGTTTCGGCAACTGAAGCCAAGATGTACAAGGATGCCGATCTGATGGTCACGGCAACCTGCTTGTCGGGCTCGCTGGAAGATTGCTTTTCGATGCTCTTGCCACTGTCATTCCCCCCGACGAAGGAGATGTTCCTCGCGACAACTTTCGGCTGGACAGCTTTCTTCCGCAATTCCACGCGCGGCTCGGACCCCTCCTTTCCAATGCTCAAACTGTCACAGGCCCTTGGCGTCATGGCCCTTCGCGCCTGCGTGACCCCGGCGAGCGCACGTTATCGGGGGGTGATCTTGGAAGTGTACGACACCCCGCAGGCCGGAGGGACCGAATACGGATATCGCCGCAGCATCGCCGCCGTGAACGACGGCGGCCGGTGGATGTTCGAACAGTCGGGCGCCCCGTTCGCCTTTGAAGACACCGCGCGGTACGACGCACGCAAGAAGCGTGACCGCTTCACTGCGGACATGCTTTTCTTCTATCTCGAAGGTCTCGGAGTTCCGCGTCTCTCGGACGAGACGCTTCAGCCCGACGGGAATTGCAGGGGCCTGCTGCTGGCGCGGCCGGCGGATGACCGCTTCCCGACATACTCGCTTGAAGAGGCGAAAGCGCTGTAGGAGTTGGCGGCGACGCAAGGCGGACTTTCGCGCGTCGTCCGGCATTGCGCCGGATGGGCGCCGAAGCCGGCATACCCGCGGCTGCCGGGCCTGACCGGTCGGGCCTGGCGCGCGTTCGGGTGCGCCGCCCCGGCCGCCGCCCGCGGCGACGGCCTCGCTTGACCCGGCGCCGGGGCCGTGCAGCATGGCCCGGCCGACCGGAGGAGGACGCCTTGCGCGAGATGCCCGCATCGATCGACGCCGTGCAGGAGATGCTGGCGGGCGAGAGCTATGTCTGCGGCCGGCCGCTCGCCACGGTGGTGTTCCTGGCGCTGAAGCTCGGCCGGCCGCTGTTCCTGGAGGGTGAGGCCGGTGTCGGCAAGACCGAGATCGCCAAGGCGCTGTCGGCCGCGCTGGGCCGGCGGCTGATCCGGCTGCAGTGCTACGAGGGGCTCGACGCGGCCTCGGCGGTCTACGAATGGAACTTCGCCGGGCAGATGATCGCGATCCGCACCGCCGAGGCGGCGGGCGGCGCCGACCGCGGCGCGCTGAAGGCCGAGCTGTTCACCGAGGACTACCTGATCGAGCGCCCGCTTCTGGCGGCGATGCGGCCGCAGGCGGGCGGCGCGCCGGTCCTTCTCATCGACGAGCTCGACCGCACCGACGAGCCGTTCGAGGCCTTCCTGCTCGAGGCGCTTTCGGAATTCCAGGTCACGATCCCCGAGCTCGGCACGATCCGCGCGCCCGAGCCGCCGATCGTGATCCTGACCTCGAACCGCACGCGCGAGGTGCACGACGCGCTGAAGCGGCGCTGCCTCTACCACTGGGTCGACTACCCCGGCTTCGACCGCGAGATGGAGATCGTGCGCGCCCGCGCGCCGGAAGCCGCCGAGACGCTCAGCCGCGAGGTGGTGGCCTTCGTGCAGAAGCTGCGCACCGAGGACCTGTTCAAGAAGCCCGGCGTCGCCGAGACGATCGACTGGGCGAAGTGCCTGCTGGCGCTCGACGTGATCAGCCTGTCGCCCGAGGTCATCGCCGACACGCTGGGCGCGATCCTCAAGTACCAGGACGACATCCAGAAGATCGAGGGTTCGGAGGCGCGGCGGCTCCTGAACGAGGTGAGGGCCGAGGCGGCCGTGGCATGAGCGTGGTGGCGCGCGGCTGGCAGCGGGCCGAGGGCCTGGCGCTGCTGCTGGCCGGGGCGGCGGCGGCCTGGTGGCTCGGCCCGCCGCCCTGGCTGGCGGCGGCGGCGGCGCTGGCGCCGGACCTGTCGTTCCTTGGCTATCTCGGCGGGCCGCGGGTCGGCGCGGCGGTCTACAACCTCGCCCATGCTCTGGTGGCGCCGGTGGCGCTGGCGCTGGTGCTGGCGGCGGCCGGCGCGCCGCCCGCGGCGCTTGCGGTCGCCGCGCTCTGGGTGGCGCATATCGGCTTCGACCGGGGGCTTGGCTACGGGCTCAAGGGCCGGTCGTTCGGCGAGACGCATCTCGGCCCGATCGGCCGGGGCGAGGGCTGAGCGGGCGCGGAACGGCCGCTCCCGGCTGCGCCAACCCAGCCGAAATTCCGCCACAGTTTCCGCGGCGTCAGGTGCATAATCGGGGGCATTGCCCGCCGCGAGGGGCGGGTGCTGTGTGCTGGAGGGACTGTACATGAAGATCACCGCCGCCGCTCTTGCCGCGAGTCTCGCCGCGGCCCCTGCGCTTGCCTGCCCGGACTGGGAGGCGGCGCCGCATTTCGGCGACATCCGGCTTGCCGCCGGGTTCGAGCCCGACCCGCATGTGCGCGGCATCACCGCCGGCGGCACGGTCGACCTGCGCCGCTGCTTCTCCAGCGGCGAGGCGGGATACGTGACGACGCGGCCCGACTTCGACCTCTACTGGGAGGGCACGTCGAACAAGCTGACGATCGCGGTCGAATCCGGGGCCGATGCGGTGCTGCTCGTCAACGCGCCGGACGGGACCTGGCATTACAATGACGATTTCCGCGGCTCGAATCCCGCGATCGTGTTCTACAATCCGGCGGCCGGCCTCTACGACATCTGGATCGGCAGCTATGACGGCTCGCGCCGGAACCCCGCGCGGCTGATCTTCACCGAATACGACTACTGACGGCTGATGGCTGACGGCGGGGGGCGAACCGCGCTATAGGGGGGCGGTGCCCGAATATGCCCCCCTCGTCCTGCCTGAAGACGGCCGCCTGGCCGAGAACATCGCGCATTTTGCCCGCGCGCTCAGGAAGGCCGGCCTCCGGATCGGGCCCGGCCGGGTGCTCGACGCGGTGCGCGCGGTCGAAGCGGCTGGCTTCACCTCGCGCACCGACTTCTACTGGGCGCTGCATGCGGTCTTCGTCTCGCGCCCCGAGGAGCGGCAGACCTTCGCGCAGGTGTTCCGGCTGTTCTGGCGCGACCCGCGCTACCTCGAGCACATGATGGCGGCGATGCTGCCGGCGATCCGCGGCGTGCAGGAGGACCGCCCGGCCGAGGCCGCCGCCAAGCGCGCCGCCGAGGCGCTGCTCGACGGCGTCGACCGCGCCCCGCCGGACCTGCCCGAGGAGGCGGGCGAGGGCAGCGAGATCGAGATCGACGCCACGCTGACGATGTCGGCCGAGGAGCGGCTGCGGACGCTCGACTTCGAGCAGATGAGCACCGCCGAGATGGCGCAGGCCAAGCGGATGCTCGCCCGGCTGGAACTGCCGGTCCGGCCGCTGCCCTCGCGCCGCACGGCGGCCGCGGCACGGGGCCGCCTGCCGGACTGGCGCCGGACCCTGCGCGACGCCCTGCGCCGCGGCGGCGAGCTGCAGGGGGTCGCGACCAGGCTGCGGCGGCCGCGCTGGCCGAACCTGATCGTGCTTTGCGACATCTCGGGGTCGATGTCGTCCTACAGCCGCGTCGTGCTGCACTTCGTGCACGCGGTCGCGAACCGCAAGGGCGCCGGCTGGGCGCGGGTCCATGCCTTCACCTTCGGCACGCGGCTGACCAACATCACCCGCCACCTGGCGGTGCGCGATGTCGATGCCGCGCTGCGGGCCGCCGGCGCCGAGGCGCAGGACTGGGAGGGAGGCACCCGGATCGGCGCCTGCCTGCATGCGTTCAACCGCGACTGGTCGCGCCGGGTGCTGGGGCAGGGGGCGGTGGTCATCCTGATCACCGACGGGCTCGACCGCGACGACCCCGTGGCGCTGGCGCGCGAGATGGAGCGGCTGAGCCTGTCGGCACGCCGGGTGATCTGGGTGAACCCGCTGCTGCGCTGGGAGGGGTTCGCGCCGAAGGCACGCGGCATCGCCGCGATGCTGCCCCATGTCGACAGCTTCCGCGCCGGGCATTCGATCGCCACGCTGGCCGACCTGGCCGAAGCGATCGGCCGGCGCGGTGACGCGGGCGAAAAGCCGCGCATGGCGCGTGCCGCCGCAGGCGGCCAGCGCCCCGGGCATCCGGCTGGAACCGCGCGATATTGAATAGCGTTGGAATAAATCAATAAGGTCCCGGGGACCACAGGAGGACCCATCATGCCGTTCCAGCCGCTCAAGACATCCACGGCGATGCTGCTCGCCCTGTCGCTGATCCAGCCCGTGCCGTCCGTCGCGCAGGAGGCCGAGCCGGCGGGAGAGCTTTGCCCGGACGGCTCCGCGCCACCCTGCGCCGCCCCGGCCGAGGAACCTGCCCCGGCCGAGGAAGCGCCGGCAGAGGAGGCGCCGGCAGAGGAAGCGCCTGCGGAGGAAGCTCCCGCGGAGGAGGCGCCGGTGGAGGAGGCGCCGGCCGTGCAGGAGACGCTTGAAGCGCCGGCCGAAGCAGCGCCCGCAGAGGAAGCGCCGGCCGAAGATGTGCCTGCGGAGGAAGCCGCGCCGGTCGAGGAAGCGCCCGCCGAGATCCTGGAGGCCCCGGCGGAGGAGCCTGCCGTCGAAGCGCCCGCCGAGGAGCCCGCCGAGGAGCCGGCAGCGGAAGAGCCCGTGACGGAAGAACCGGCCGCCGAGGAGCCCGCGGTTGAAGAACCCGCGGCGGAAGAACCGGCGGCCGAGGAGCCGGCGGCCGAGGAACCGGCGGCGGAAGAGCCGGCGGCGGAAGAGCCGGCGGCCGAGGAACCTGCCATAGAGGAACCGGCGGCCGAGGAGCCCGCAGCGGAAGAGCCGGCGGCGGAAGAACCTGCGGCAGAGGAGCCGGCGGCCGAGGAACCGGCGGCCGAGGAACCCGCTGCTGAAGAGCCGGCGGCCGAGGAACCTGCCGCAGAAGAGCCGGCCGCAGAAGAGCCGGCCGCTGCGGAGGAGCCGGCCGCGGAAGATCCGGCCGCAGAGGAGCCGGCGACGGAAGACCCCGCCGCCGAGGAACCTGCCGCCGAGGGCGAGGCCCCGGCGGGCGGGACGCGCCCGCTGGTCGTCGAGGGCGACGAGGACCTCGAGGAGCAGGCCGAACAGGTGCTGAACGCGCTCGAGGGCGCGACCGACCCGTCGGCGGGCGGCGAGGTCGGGGCCGCGGCGGCCGCCGCGGCCGCCGAGGACGGCGAGGCGGACACCGCCAACACCACCGAGACCGTCATCACCGAGGAGGACAGCCGCCAGTCCGACGAGGATTTCGCGACGACCGCGACGGGCCGCGAGCGGCGCGGCGCGGACGTGGAGCGCGGGTTCGACGCGCTCTCGGACTTCGAGAAGGCCGCGCTGATCGGGCTCGGCGCGCTTGCCGTCGGCGCGGTCATCAACCGCAACAACGACGAGGTCGTGGCCAATACCGGCGACCGGGTCATCGTGCGCCGGGGCGAGAACGACTACTACGTGCTGAAGGACGACGACGTGCTGCTGCGGCGCCCCGGCGCCACCGTCCGGACCGAGACGTTCGGCGACGGCTCGACCCGCTCCATCGTGACGCGAGAGGACGGCTCGAAGATCATCACGATCCGCGACGCCACCGGCCGCGTGCTGCGGCGGGTGCGCGAGGATGTCGACGGCGACCGCGTGCTGCTGATCGACGACACCGCCACCTACGAGCCGGTGATCGTCGAGGACCTGCCCGAGCCGGCGACGCGCGAGGTGGCGCTGCAGGGCAGCGACCCGCTTGCGCTGCGCATCGCGCTCGAGCGGGCGTCGGCCTCGAATGTCGGGCGCGCGTTCTCGCTGCGCCAGATCCGCGACATCGACCGGGTGCGCAAGCTGGTGCCCGAGATCACGCTCGACAACGTGACCTTCGAGACCGGATCGTCGGCGATCGCGCCGGAACAGGCGCGCAACCTCGTGCAGCTCGGCGAGGCGATGACCGCGCTGATCGACGACAACCCGAGCGAGGTGTTCCTGATCGAGGGGCATACCGATGCGGTGGGCTCGGCGGCGTCGAACCTGGCGCTGTCGGACCGGCGCGCCGAGTCGCTGGCGCTGGCGCTGACCGAGTATTTCGACGTGCCGCCGGAGAACATGGTCGTGCAGGGCTATGGCGAGAGCGACCTGAAGGTGCCGACCGACGGCGCCGAGGAGCTGAACCGCCGGGTCACCGTGCGGCGGATCACGCCGCTTCTCGTCGACCGCCTCGCCGAGAACTGACGGACGGCAGGCACCGGAAGGCCGAGGCACTGGAAAGCCGGCCTCCTCGGGTCCATAACGGACCCGGGGAGGTCTTTTTCATGGGCTTCGACGATATTCCAGAAACCGCGCTGGGCTGGCACCGCGCCGGCCGCGGCGCGGCGCTCGCCACCGTGGTCGAGACCTGGGGCTCGGCGCCGCGGCGGGTTGGCGCGCAGCTGGCCGTCTCGGGCGCCGGCGAGATCGAGGGCTCGGTCTCGGGCGGCTGCGTCGAGGGCGCGGTGGTGGCCGAGGCGATCGACGCGATCGGCGACGGCCGGCCGCGGCTGCTGAGCTTCGGTGTCTCCGATGACGAGGCGTTCGCGGTGGGCCTCGCCTGCGGCGGCACGATCCGCGTGCTGGTCGAGCCGGTGGGCGGCAGCCTGCCCGAGGCCACGCTCGCCGCGCTGGCCGAGGCGCGGGCGGCGCGGCGCGCGGTCGCCTATGTCGTCCGCCCGGGCGAGGGCGGCGGGCGGCTGCTGACCCCCGCCGAGGGCCATGGCGAACGGTTCCGCGCCGACCGTTCGGGGCTGGAGGACGACGGCAGCTTCGTCGCCATCCACAACCCGCCGCTCCGGATGATCGTGGTCGGCGCCGTGCACATCGCCCAGCCGCTCCTCGCCATGGCGCGGCTGGCGGGCTACGACCCGCTGCTGATCGACCCGCGCGAGGCGTTCGGCTCGGCCGCGCGCTTCCCCGGCGAGACGATCAGCCACGACTGGCCCGACGAGGCGCTGGCCGCGGCCGGGCTCGACGCCCGGACGGCGGTGGTGACGCTGACCCACGACCCCAAGCTCGACGACCCCGCGATCCGCGCGGCGCTGGCCTCGCCGGCCTTCTACCTCGGCTGCCTCGGCTCGACGCGCACCCACGCTAAGCGGGTCCAGCGGCTGACCGAGGCGGGCTTCGGCGCCGAGGCCGTCGCGCGGATTCACGCGCCGGTCGGCCTCGACATCGGCGCGGCGACGCCGGCCGAGATCGCGGTCGCGATCCTGGCCGAGATCACGCAGGTCCTGAGGCGCGGCTGATGGAGTTCGGCACGGTTCCGCTGGCCGTGGCCGAGGGCGCGATCCTCGCCCATTCGCTCGGCGTCGCGGGCGCCCGGCTGCGCAAGGGCCGCCGTCTTGTGGCGGCCGACATCGCCGCGCTGGCGGCGGCCGGCATCGCCGAGGTCACGGTCGCCCGCCTCGGCCCCGGCGACACCGGCGAGGATGCCGCGGCGGCGGCCATCGCCGCGGCGCTGGTGCCCGATGCCGCGGCGGCGGGCCTGGCGCTGACCGAGCCCTTCACCGGCCGGGTCAACCTCAATGCGACCGGGCCCGGGATCGTCGCGCTCGACACGGCCGCGATCCACGCGCTGAACCGGATCGACCCGGCGATCACCCTCGCGACGCTGCCCGAACATGCGCGCGTTGCGCAGGGCGCGCTGGTCGGGACGGTGAAGATCATCGCCTATGGCGTCGCGGCCGAGGCGCTTCGCGCTGCCTGCGACGCCGCGCGGGGCGCGATCCGGGTGCGGCCGGTCACCGTGCGGAGCGCCGGGCTGATCCTGACCCGGGTCGCCGGGCAGGACGGCAAGCTGGCCCGCAAGGGCGAGGCCGCGATCGCCGCGCGCCTCGATCAGCTCGGCATGACGCTGGCCGAGAGTCGGCTCGTGCCGCACGAGACGGCGGCGATCGCGGCCGCGCTGGCCGCGCTGGCGGGCGAGATGGCGCTGATCCTCACCGGTTCGGCGACGTCCGACCTGGGCGACACCGCGCCCGAGGCGGTGCGCCGGGCGGGCGGCACGGTGTCGCGGTTCGGGATGCCGGTCGATCCCGGCAACCTGCTGTTTCTCGGCGCGCTGGGCGCCCGGCCGGTGATCGGCCTGCCGGGCTGCGCCCGCTCGCCCGCGCTGAACGGCGCCGACTGGGTGCTGGAGCGGCTGGCCTGCGGCGTCGCGGTCGGCCCCGACGACATTGCCGCGATGGGCGTCGGCGGGCTTCTGAAGGAGATCCCGATCCGGCCGCAGCCGCGCGAACGGCGGGGCTGATCGACGGCCCCCGGGGCGGCGCCCGGGGCGGCCCCAGGGCGGCATCTGGCGGCCCTTGCCCGCGCCGATGGAACATCCTGCCGCAGGGTCAAAAGCCCGGTTCTCAAACGCCGGGCGCCATGCTTTACTCCGCGCCAATAACCCAGGGAGGATTTGATGACCCAGGTCAGCATGACCGTGAACGGCCGTGCCGTTTCCGGAGAGGTCGAGGGGCGCACCCTTCTGGTGCAGTTCCTGCGCGAGGGGCTCGGCCTCACCGGCACGCATGTGGGATGCGACACGTCGCAATGCGGCGCCTGCGTCGTGCATGTGGACGGCGCGGCAGTGAAGGCATGCACGATCTTTGCGCTCGACACCGCAGGGGCCGATGTCCGCACGATCGAGGGCATGACCGCCCCCGACGGCTCGCTGGGGGTGATACAGCAGGCGTTCCAGGACCACCACGGCCTGCAATGCGGCTTCTGTACGCCGGGCATGGTAATGAGCGCGGCGGCGCTTCTGCAGGAGAACCCCAGGCCCAGCGAGGCCGAGGTTCGCCACTACCTCGAGGGCAATATCTGCCGCTGCACCGGCTACCACAACATCGTCAAGGCGATCCTCGCGGCGTCCGGTCAGGACGTGCCCGCGATGGCCGCCGAATAACCGCGACACTCAGGGGAGGAACGAAGGACATGCCGAAGGATCATGGCATCGGGGCCGCCTCGAAGCGGCGCGAGGACGTGCGGTTCCTGACGGGCCGCGGCCGCTACACCGACGACATCAACCTGCCGGGCCAGCTGCATGCGGCCTTCGTGCGCAGCCAGGTGGCGCATGGCACGCTGAACAAGGTGGACACCGCCGCCGCGGCGAGGATGCCGGGCGTGGTCCACATCTTCACCGGCCAGGATTTCGAGCCGGTGGGCGGCCTGCCCTGCGGCTGGCAGGTGACCGACCGGCACGGCAAGCCGATGCTGGAGCCGAAGCACCCGGTGCTCGCCCACGGCAAGGTCCGCCATGTCGGGGACGCGATCGCGCTCGTCGTCGCCGAGACGGCCGATCAGGCGCGCGACGCCGCCGAGGCGGTGGTGGCCGATATCGACGAACTGCCCGCCGTGCTCGACATGAAGAAGGCGGTGCAGGGCGGCACGCTGGTGCACGACGACGTCGGCTCGAACCTCTGCTACGACTGGGGCTTCGTCGAGGACAACCGCGAGAAGGTCGATGCCGCGATCCGCGGCGCGCACCATGTCACGACGCTCGAGCTCGTCAACCAGCGGCTGGTGGCCAACGCGATGGAACCGCGGGTGGCGGTCGGCGACTACAACTGGACCACCGACGAGACGACGCTCTACACCACCAGCCAGAACCCGCATGTGATCCGCCTGCTGATGGGCGCCTTCGTGCTCGGCATCCCCGAGCACAAGCTGCGGGTGGTCGCGCCCGACGTGGGCGGCGGCTTCGGCTCGAAGATCTTCCACTATGCCGAGGAGGCGGCGGTGACCTTCGCGGCGCGCCAGCTGCGCAAGCCGGTGAAGTGGACGGCCTCGCGCAGCGAAAGCTTCGTGACCGACGCGCAGGGCCGCGACCACGTGACGAAGATCGAGCTTGCGCTCGACAAGGACGGCCATTTCCTGGCGGTCCGCACCGAGACCTACGCCAACATGGGCGCTTATCTCTCGACCTTCGCGCCCTCGATCCCGACCTGGCTGCACGGCACGCTGATGGCGGGCAACTACCGCACGCCCCTGATCTACGTGAACGTCAAGGCGGTGTTCACCAACACCGTGCCGGTCGATGCCTATCGCGGCGCCGGCCGGCCGGAGGCGACGTTCCAGCTCGAGCGCGTCATCGACAAGGCGGCGCGCGAACTGGGCATGGACCCGGTGGAGATCCGGCGGAAGAACTTCATCACCGAGTTCCCCTACGCCACCCCGGTCGCGGTGGAATACGACACCGGCGACTACCATGCCACGATGGACAAGCTGCTCGAGATCGCCGACGTGGCGGGCTTCGAGGGGCGGCTTGCCGCCTCGAAGGCGAAGGGCAGGCTGCGCGGCCTCGGGATCAACTGCTACATCGAGGCCTGCGGGATCGCGCCGTCGAACCTGGTCGGACAGCTCGGCGCGCGCGCCGGCCTCTACGAGAGCGCGACGGTCCGGGTGAACGCCACGGGGGGCATCGTGGTGATGACCGGCAGCCATTCCCACGGCCAGGGGCACGAGACCTCGTTCGCGCAGGTGATCTCGGAGATGATCGGCATCCCCGAGACGCAGGTCGAGATCGTGCATGGCGACACGGCGAACACGCCGATGGGCATGGGCACCTATGGCTCGCGCTCGATCGCGGTCGGCGGCTCGGCGATGGTCAAGGCGGCGAACAAGATCATCGCCAAGGCCAAGAAGATCGCGGCGCACCTGATGGAGGCGTCGGACGCCGATATCGAGCTGAAGGACGGCAAGTTCTCGGTCGCCGGCACCGACAAGTCGGTCGACTGGGGCTCGGTCTGTCTGGCCGCCTACGTGCCGCACAACTACCCGCTGGCCGAGCTGGAGCCGGGGCTGGAGGAGACGGCGTTCTACGACCCGGCGAACTTCACCTATCCGGCCGGCGCCTATGCCTGCGAGGTCGAGGTCGACCCCGAGACCGGCAAGGTGACGGTGGAGCGCTTCGCCGCGGCCGACGATTTCGGCAACATCATCAACCCGATGATCGTCGACGGCCAGGTGCATGGCGGGATCGCCCAGGGCATCGGCCAGGCCCTGCTGGAGAACACCGCCTACGACGAGAACGGCCAGCTGCTGACCGGAAGCTACATGGACTACGCCATGCCGCGGGCCGACGACCTGCCGTTCTACACTGTCGACCATTCCTGCCAGACGCCCTGCACGCACAATCCCCTCGGGGTGAAGGGCTGCGGCGAGGCGGGGGCGATCGGCTCGCCGCCGGCGCTGGTGAACGCGGTGATCGACGCGCTGCAGCGGGCCGGCCACAGCCACGTGACGCATATCGACATGCCGCTGAGCCCCGCCCGGGTCTGGGCGGCGATGCAGCGCTGAGGGGAGAGCGGAGATGTATGCATTCGACTTCGAACGACCCGGCACGGTCGCCGACGCGGTGAAGGCGCTCGGCCGGGACGAGGCGCAGGCGCTGGGCGGCGGGCAGACGCTGATCCCGGCGCTGAAGGCGCGGCTGGCGGCGCCGGCGGTGCTGGTCAGCCTGTCCGGCATCGCCGAGATGAAGGGGGTCTGCCGCGCCGATGACGGCAGCCTTGCCATCGGCGGCGGCACGGTGCATGCCACTGTCGCCCGCGCGGCGGCGGCAGACTACCCCGCGCTGGCGCACCTCGCCGGGATGATCGGCGATCCCGCGGTCCGGAACCGCGGCACGATCGGCGGCAGCCTTGCCAACAACGACCCCTCGGCCTGCTACCCGGCCGCGGTGCTGGCCTCGGGCGCGACGGTGGTGACGAACACCCGCCGGATCGCGGCCGACGACTTCTTCCGGGGCATGTTCACCACCGCGCTGGAACCCGGCGAGATCATCACCGAAGTGCGCTTTCCGGTGCCGGAGAAGGCGGCCTACGAGAAGTTCGTCCAGCCCGCCTCGCGCTTCGCGCTTACCGGCGTGTTCGTCGCGAAGTTCGCGGGCGGCGTGCGGGTCGCGGTGACCGGCGCCTCGGAGGGCGGGGTGTTCCGCTGGAGCGAGGCCGAGGCGGCGCTGTCGCGCAGCTTCGCGCCCGACGCGGTCGCCGGCCTCGCCGTCGATCCTTCGGGCATGATCGGCGACCTGCATGGCAGCCCCGAGTACCGCGCGCACCTCGTCAAGGTGCTGACCGGCCGCGCCGTCAAGGCCGCGCACTAGCCCCCGGGCCGGGGGGTGGCGCCGCACCGGCGGCGGCCCCCTCAGCCGCGGGTTCCCCGCGACCAGGGCACCAGGTCGGCCAGGCCGACGCGCCGCCACTCGGCGGACGTGCCCTCGGGGTCGAGAAACCCGTTCTCGGCCAGCACGTTCTCCCCGAACGTGCCGAGTTCGGGCGGCTCGAACGGAACCAGGCTGCGCCCCGGGCCGCGCAAGCCCTCGATCGTGCGGATCAGCGAGCCCTCGGCCTCGACCGCCGCGGCGAACGCCTCGGGCGTGGTGCCCAGATGCTCGGCCAGCAGGTCGTTGCGCAGATCGACGATCCGCCGCCGGATGCTGTCGCCCGCGGCGCCGGCCGGCGCCTCGAGGCTCAGGTCGCATTCCGAATCGAAGCCGAGCGAGCGGTTATTGAGGTTCGACGAGCCGACCCGCAGCAGCCGGTCGTCGACCACCAGCACCTTGGCGTGGACGTAGATCGGGGTGCCGCCTTCGGTCACCGGGCAGTAGATGCGGAACCGGCCGTGGCGGTCGGCGTTGCCGACCTCCTCGAGCAGGCGGGCGCGGCTCGCGCCCATCACCTTCTCCTCGAGCCAGCCATTCGCCGTCTCGGGATTGACGACCACGATCTCGGGGCCGTCGGGCTCGGCCAGCCGGGCGCAGATCGCCTCGGCGACGCTGCGGGCGGCAAAGTACTGGCTTTCGATGTAAAGCGACTGCCGGGCCGAGGCGATCGCATCGAGATAGAGGTGCGCGATCTCGTCGATCGCGGGCGCGTCGCCGTATTCCGGCATGGTGCGCGAGACCGCGACCATGGCGCCCTCGACCAGCGGTTCGAGGCCCTCGGGCCAGATCGGCGGCAGCGGCGGGAGCGCGTCGAGCTCCTCCCCGGTCGCGCGGAGCCAGCGGTCGCGGGCGACCTCGCCGAGAAGCCGGGCGGCGGGGCCGGTCGCGGCGGTCGCGACATCGTGCCAGGGCCCGTAGGCGCGCCCGGTGGTCGGCCGCGCCCGGCGGGGATCGTCGTCGAGATGCTCGCGCGTGTCCCAGCGGTCGGCGGTCGTGTCGATGCCGCCGCAGAACGCGAGCACATCGTCGATGACCGCGATCTTCTGGTGATGCGCGCCGGTCGGGGGATGCGCGCTGTCGAGCCGGAAGCGGATCCGCTCGGAGGTGATCCAGTCGAGAATGAAGAGCGGCGTCGAGCCGCGGCCGAGCGCCTGGATCGTCCCGAGGTCCCATTTCAGGATGTGGATCTCGAGGTCCGGCCGATGCTCGACCAGCCAGCTGAGGAACTCGCCCAGCCGGTGCGGGATGGCGCCGTTCCCGGCCCCGTTCCCGTCCTTGGCTCCTGCCTTGGCCTCGTCCTCGTGGACGAGGCTGATCCGGGTATCGAAATCCCAGCCGATCAGGAGGATCCGGCGCTCGGCCTGCAGCATCGCGTCGCGCAGGTGGCGGAAGTAGTTGGCGGCGTCGATCACCACCGCCATCCGGTCGGCGCTGGCCATCTTCCAGCAGTTCCTGCCCGGCTGCAGGATCGGATGGCTGTCCTCGGGCGTCATCGCGGGCGTCCCTCCCCCGGTGCTTGACCACCGCGCGCGGATCCGCGCAGGGGCCCGTCGCGCGCGGCTGCGCGCAGGGGCCCGTCCGCAACGCGGAGCGGCGGGCCGGGTTCCCTGGTACGTCGGAAGGGGGGGGCAGATCGCGCCTATTTCGGCGCGATCATCATCACCATCTGGCGGCCTTCGAGGCGCGGCATGTTCTCGATCTTGGCGACGTCCTTCACGTCGTCGGCGACCCGGTTCAGGAGCTGGAGCCCGAGTTCCTGGTGGGCCATCTCGCGGCCGCGGAACCGGAGCGTGACCTTCACCTTGTCGCCCTCGTCGAGGAACTTCATCACCGACCGCATCTTGACCTCGTAGTCGTGCGTGTCGGTGCCGGGGCGGAACTTGATTTCCTTGATCTCGATGATCTTCTGCTTCTTGCGGGCCTCGGCCTCGCGCTTCTGCGTCTCGTACTTGAACTTGCCGAAATCCATGATCTTGCAGACCGGTGGCTCGGCATTGGGCGAGATCTCGACGAGGTCGAGCCCCGCCTCCTCGGCCAGTTGCATCGCTCTCCGGGGGTCGACGACGCCGAGGTTCTCGCCTTCGGCGCCGATCAGCCGGATTTCCGTCGCCCGGATGCGTCCGTTGACGCGGGGGCCTGTATCGCGCACCGGCGGGGCGTTGTGGGGTCTGCGGGCTATGGCTTCGGTCCTTGTATCGTTGCGGGAAGTGGGCGGAAAATAGCTGTCGACCCGAAGGGATTCAACCGGCAAATCCGGCGGAAATCCGCGGGCCCTGCCGGCCGCGCGGGCGCCGCCCTTGTGGCCGCCCGGCGCATGGCCCAGATGCTCGCGCGCCGGGTCCGGCCCGGCACAATGGGGGCAAGACGCATGAACCGTACACTTCTTTTAGCCCTCGTCGCCGCGGTCGTCGCGGGCGGCGGGTACTGGTACTACGCCAATCAGCAGGCCCGCACCGCAACGGCCGGGGCCGATGCGGCGCGCGAGGCCGAGGCAGCCGCCGCGGCGGCCGCC
>CAZYBG010000016.1:0-47931 GCA_964645155.1 uncultured Rhodobacterales bacterium
CGCCACGGCGCCGGGCCTCAGGGCATCCCGCGGCCGCCATGCCGGCCACCGGCGCCGCCGCGGCCGCCGCGGTGTTCCGCCCGCTCGGCGGCGAAGGCCTCGAACTCCGCGCGCGTCACGGTGCCGTCGCCGTCGGCGTCGGCCCGGTCGAACATCTGCCCGGCCATGCCCATGCCCATGCCGTGGCCCGCGGCAAGCTCGGCCGCGCCGAGCTCTCCGTCGCCGTCGGCATCGAAGCGCTCCATCATCGCGGCGACCCGCCGCTCGATCCGGCGCTGTTCCTCGGCCGACATGAAGGCCACGAGCTCCGCGGCCGACAGCGTGCCGTTGCCGTCGGTGTCGAGCGCCGCGGCCCGCGCCGCCCGCAGCGCCTGCAACTCCTCGCGGGTGACGGCGCCGTCGCCGTCGGCATCCGCCTCGTCGAACAGCGCGGCGCCGGGATCAGTCCGGGCGATGTCGGGGTCGGCCTCCTGGGCCCGCGCCGGCAGCGCCAGGGCGGGCACCAGCATGAGCGCGAGGATCGGTCGGGCGGTCTTCATCGGAAGTCTCCTTGCCTGGTTTCCGATCGGCCCGGCGCGGGGGTTGCGCCGGCGATCATCTGTCTCAACGCGGGCGCCGGGCGTTTCCGTCGCAGCCGGCGGTCCGGCGCCGGCGATGACTCTCGCCGCCGAAGCGACTAGATTTGGAGACCGCGCCTGCAGGAGACGCCGATGACCGCCCGACCCGCCCCCGCCGCCCCCGCCGCCGAAGCCGAGCGCGCGGTGAAGCCCGCGCTGCTGCGCGGCTGGCACCGGCGCTGCCCGAACTGCGGCAACGGGCCGCTCTTCGCCGGTTACCTCGCGGTGCGCGATGCCTGCCCGGCCTGCGGCGAGGCGTTCCATCACCAGCGGGCCGATGACGGGCCCGCCTACCTGACGATCCTGGTCGTCGGCCACGTCGTCGCGCCGGTGCTGCTCTGGAGCTATGTCGCGTTCCGGCCCGAGCCCCTGCTTCTCGCCACGGCGTCGAGCGTGGCGGCGCTGGCGCTTTCGGCCTGGCTGCTGCCGCGGCTCAAGGGCGCGATGGTCGGCTTTCAGTGGGCGCGGCGGATGCACGGCTTCGGCAATGGCTGACCGGCCTCCTGCGGCGCCGCTTGTCGACCTGCCGGTCCGCGACGCCGCCACGGTGATCCTGGTGCGCGGCGCCGGCACCGGGGCGGCCTCGGTGCTGATGGGGCAGCGCGGCGCCGCGGCAGCCTTCATGCCGCGCAAGTTCGTCTTTCCCGGCGGCGCGGTCGATCCGGGCGACGCCGCGGTGCGCCTTGCGGCGCCGCTCGACGCGGCCTGCCGCGCCCGCCTTGCGGCCGACAGCGCCGGCGCCGGCCCGGTCGCGCTGGCGGCCGCGGCGATCCGCGAGCTGTGGGAGGAGACCGGCCTGATCCTCGGCGCGCCCGGCACCTGGGCCGATCCGCCGCCCGGCTGGGAGGGCTTCGCCGCCACCGGGCACCTGCCGGCGACCGGCGCGCTGTCCTTCGTGTTCCGCGCGATCACGCCCCCCGGCCGCACCCGGCGGTTCGACGCGCGGTTCTTCCTCGCCGACGCCGCGGCGGTCGTCGGCGATCCCGACGATTTCTCGCGCGCCTCCGACGAGCTGGCCGGGCTCGGCTGGGTGCCGTTGCCGGCGGTCCGCCAGCTCGACCTGCCGTTCATCACCCAGGTCGTGCTGGCCGAGGTCGCGGCCCGGCTCGACGGGCGGGCGAGCGAGGGCGTGCCGTTCTTCCGCAACGGCGCCGGCGGGTCCGACTTCGTGCGGCTGTGACGGCGCCGGTCAGAGACCGAGGAGCCGCTCGCCCGCCGCGAGCGTCAGCGGGATCGTCACGAAGCTGATCGCCGTCTGCACCGTGATGATCGCAGCCATCAGCGGCGCGTCGCCGCCCATGGCGCGGGCCAGCGTGTAGGCGGCGACCCCCGCCGGCAGCGCGCCGTAGATCAGCGCGACCTGCGCGGCGAGCGGCCCGGGCGGAACCAGCCAGACGGCCAGCGCCACGGCCAGCGGGAACACGGCGAGCTTGCCGGCCGCGGCGAGGACCAGCGGGCCAGTCGCCGCGCGCATCCCCCCGACGCGCAGGTTGGCGCCCACGCAGAGGAGCATGACCGGCAGCGCCGCGGCGCCGAGCAGGCCCGCCGTCTCGTCGATCACCGGCAGCCCGCCGAGGCCGGTCGCGTTGGCACCGAGCCCGGCGGCGATGGCGAGGATCAGCGGATTGCGCGCGAGGTCGGCCATGGTGCCGCGCACGATCCCTTTGCGGTCGCGGCGCAGCATGACGGCAAGCAGCACCACCATCGTCAGGTTGACCACCGGCACCAGAAGGGCCGCCGCCAGCACCGCGAGCTGGAGGCCCGCCGCGCCGTAGAGCGCCTCGGCGATGGCCAGCGCGACGAACGTGTTGAACCGCGCCGCGCCCTGGACGACCGAGCTTGCCACGTCGGGCGCATGGCCGCCGGCCCGCGTGGCGGCGAGGCCGAAGGCCGTCGCCGCGAAGAACCCCGCGCAGAGCGCGGCGGCGAACGGTCCGACCGGCGCGGCGCCCAGATCGGCGGTGCTGATCTGCTGGAAGAACAGCGCCGGCATCAGCACCCAGTAGACGAGCCGGTCGTTGAGGTTCCAGAACTCGAAGGACGGGATGCCGCCGCGGCGGAGCGCGTAGCCGAGCACGATCATCACGAAGACCGGGGCGATGGCGAGAAGGCTCGTCAGCATCGCCTCACCGCGCCCCGAGCATGATGCCGATGACGCTGACCGCCACCAGCGCGATGCCCGCGACCTCGCGCGCCGTCAGCCGCTCGCGGAAGACGAGCCACGAGGCGAGGACGGTGAAGACCACCTCGACCTGCCCGACCGCCCGCACATAGGCGGCGTTCTGCAGCGCGAAGGCGGCGAACCAGCCGAGCGAGCCGAGCATGCCGGTCACCCCCACCGGAAGCGTCCGCCGCCAGGCGCGCGCGACGCGGCCGAGTTCGCCCGGCTCCGCCAGCCGGAGCCAGAGCGCCATGGCGAGCGTCTGGAACGCGGTGACGCAGGCCAGCGCCACCGCCGCCCGGTAAAGGAAGTCGCCCGCGGGCAGCGCCAGCGTCGCGCCGCGATAGCCGATGGCCGAGACGCCGAACAGTGCGCCGGCGGTGAGGCCGAGGAACGTCGCGCGGTTGAAGAGCCGGGCCGCGCCGGCGTTCTTCGCGCGGGTGAGCAGGAGCACGCCGGCCAGCCCGACCGCGATCGCGGCGAAGCCCGGCGCGCTGATCGCCTCGCCGAGGACCAGCGCCGAGAACGTCGCGACAAGCACCGTCTCGGTCTTGGTGAAGCCGATCCCGACCGCGAAGTTCCGTTCGTGGAATAGCGCGACGGTGCAGAAGGTGGCGACGATCTGGCCGATCCCGCCGGCCACCGCGAAGGCCCAGAACCGCGCCGAGAGGTCAGGCACCGGGCCGCCTGCGGCGACGAGGCCGAGGGCAAGGAGGATGGCGAGCGGCGCCGCGAAGACGAAGCGCGAGAAGGTGGCGCCGCCGGTCGAGAGCCCGGCGCCGCGAAGCTGGCGCTGCAGCATGAACCGCAGGGTCTGCACCAGCGCGGCGGCGAGCGTGACGGGAATCCAGAGCGCCATGGCGCCTTGGTGTCAGCCGGCCCCGCCGCTGTCCAGCAGGCTCACTCGGCCGGAACGGCCGGCGCGTCGGGGGCGGGCGGGCCGGCCGCGAAGGCCGCGCCGATCGCCGGGCCGATCGCCGGCGTCTCCTCGTCGGCCATCCGTTCCATGCCGTCGGGCCAGAGCGGGTGCGGCACGGGGTCCTTGGCGGCCAGGAAATGCCGGCGGAACACCTCGCCGTACGAGCGGTAGAGATAGCCCTCGTTCCGCCGCAGATACTCCGCCCGCCCGTCGCGGTAGGCGGCCGGCAGGCGGTACCATGGCACCCCCGGCCTGCAATGGTGCACGACATGGAGGTTGTTGTTGAGAAAGAGCAGCGCGAGCAGCCCGCGGTCCTCGACGATGACGGTGCGGCCGCGCGCCTTCTCGTGCGCCCGGTGCTCGAGGAAGGTGCGGATCTTCAGGACCGAGAAGGCGCCATAGGCCGCCGCGAGATAGCCGAGCGGCCCGATGCCGGGCGTCAGCGCCAGCCAGGCGACGACCAGCCCGAGGCCCGGCACGTGCCAGGCCCAGGCGGCGCGCACCCGCCGGTCGCCGGCGCGGATCGCGCGGAGGTCGCCGCGGACGAGCGCCCAGACCGAGATCGCCGGGCCGATCGCCATCCGTCCGCACAGCGTGTTGTTGACCCGGAGCATCGCCTGCATTGCCGGCGAGAGCCGCGCCCAGACCGCGGGGTCGAGGTAGTTCGCCTCGGGGTCGTCGTAGGGGTCGGTCAGGCGCTCGTCGCGGTGGTGGTCGAGATGGGTGTCGCGGAACCTGCCGTAGGGGATGAAGACGGTCAGGCCCGGAAACACCAGCGCCTCGGAAAGCCGGCGCGAGCGGAACGGATGCCCGTGCAGCACTTCGTGCTGCAGCGAGGAGAACTGGACGATGGCGAGCAGGGTGAGGACGAAACCGAGGGGCGGGAAGGCCACCGCGGCCGAGGTCGTGCCGACCGCCCAGAGGGCGTAGGTGGCGGCCATCAGGCCCAGTGTCGGCCATTCCACGGCGCTGTCGCCAGGATTGCGCACTCCGTCCCTCCAGCAGTTTCCCCCAATTCCTTGATATGCCTTGCGAAGGCCCGTCAGAATTCTGTAACAAGGCAACAAAACTCAACATTGTTCACGAAATATGGCAGGCTGCCGATGAAATCCGACAAACGCGACCGCGCGGCCCTGTTCCGCGCCCGGCTCGGCCAGGCGGTGGTGACCGCCGGCACGACGCAGAGCGCGCTGGCGCGCGCCGTCGGCGTGAACCGCTCGACGATCTCGCAGATCCTGTCGGGCGCCGAGACGCGGCTGCCGAACGCACAGCTTGCGGCCGAATGCGCCGCCGCGCTCGGCGTCTCGGCCGACTGGCTCCTCGGCCTGTCCGAGCGGCCGGAACGGGCGGCCGACCTGCTTGCCGCCTCGATGCTGATGACCGCCGCGCCGCGCGCCCTGATCGACGAGCAGATCTTCGCCTGGCACCGCGAGGCGGCCGGCTACAAGATCCGCCACGTGCCGGCGACGCTGCCCGACATGCTGAAGACCCAGGCCGTGCTGCGCTGGGAATACGAGCCGCATCTGGGCATCACCGTCGACCAGGCGATCGGCGCCACCGAGGACCGCCTCGAATGGATGCGCAGCGCCGGGTCGGATTACGAGGTCGCGATGCCGATCCACGAGATCGAGGCCTTCGCCCGGGCCGAGGGCTACTATGCCGGGCTCGGCGCCGATGTCCGGCGCCAGCAGCTCGACTGGCTCCTGACGGTGCACGACCAGCTCTATCCCAGCCTGCGCATCTTCCTCTTCGATGCGCGCAAGGTGTTCTCGGCGCCGATCACCGTCTTCGGCCCGCTTCTCGCCGTGCTCTATCTGGGGCGCAACTACCTCGCCTTCCGCGATGTCGACCGGGTGCGCAGCTTCACCCAGCATTTCGACTGGCTGGTGCGCGAGGCCGAGGTGGCGACGCGCGACGTGCCCGAGGTGCTGCGCGGGCTCCGCGCCGAGCTCGGCTGAGCCCTTGCCTCCGCCCCCGGTGCCGCTAGGGTCCGCCATCCGCGAGACAGCGAGGGGCGAGAGATGAAGAAGCGACCGCTGGGCCGGACCGGCCTCATGGTGTCCGAGCTCTGCCTCGGCACGATGACCTGGGGCAGCCAGAACACCGAGGCCGAGGGCCATGCGCAGATCGACCTGGCGCTCGACCACGGCGTCGACTTCCTCGACACCGCCGAGATGTATCCGACCAACCCGATGCGCGCCGAGACGGTCGGCCGGACTGAGGAGATCGTCGGGACCTGGCTCGCGCGGACCGGCCGCCGCGCCGATCTGGTGATCGCGACGAAGATCAACGGCCGCGGCAGTCCGCATGTCCGGGGCGGCGCGCCGATCACGGCCGCCGCGATCCGCGATGCCGTCGAGGCATCGCTGCGCCGGCTGCAAACGGACGTGATCGACCTCTACCAGCTGCACTGGCCGAACCGCGGCTCGTACCACTTCCGGCAGCTCTGGGGCTACGATGCCTCCGGGCAGGACCGCGCCGCGACGCGCGCGCACATGGAGGAGGTGCTGGCCGCGATGGACGACCTCGTCCGCGCCGGCAAGCTGCGCCATTTCGGCCTCTCGAACGAGACCGCCTGGGGCATGGCGGAGTGGCTGAAGCTGGCCGAGGCGGGCCACGGGCCGCGGCCGGCGGCGATCCAGAACGAATACTCGCTGCTCTGCCGCTACTACGACACCGACCTCGCCGAACTCGGCGTGAACGAGGAGGTGACGCTGCTTGCCTATTCCCCGCTCGCTGCAGGGCTCCTCTCGGGCAAGTATGCCGGCGACTTGACGCCCGAGGGCTCGCGCCGGTCGCGCACGCCCGATCTCGGCGGGCGGATCACGCCGCGGGTCTGGGCGGCGGTCGCGGCGTATCAGGGCATTGCGCGCGACCACGGGCTCGACCCGGTGCAGATGGCGCTCGCCTGGATCCTGAAACGGCCGTTTCCGGTGATCCCGATCATCGGCGCCACGTCGCCCGGGCAGCTTTCCCTCGTGCTGGGCGCGGCGGGGATGTCGCTGCCGGGCGAGGCGCTCGCCGCCATCGAGGCGGCGCACCGGGTGCACCCATTGCCGTTCTGACGGTCGCGGTCCCCCGGGGCCGGCACGGTACGGTCCGCCTCGCCCCCTGCCGCGCCTTCCGGGCCGGACGCAGCGGCGGGCCAGCGGGGCAGGGGATTCGCTTGAAGGTCATTGAGCGGTTTGAGTGATGAGGGCTTTGAGGTATTCTTGATCCCAGGCGGCGGATTTCCTGCGGACTTTGAGGCTGTTCTTTCCGCCTGCGTTTCGGATCAGGTTCATAGCCATATGCTTGATTGTGGACATGTTTCTGGGGCCGTTCTCGGTGCGCAGGCGCATGAGGTCGTCATGAAAGACTACGTCCAGAACCCAGTGCAGGCGGTTCTCGATCCCCCAGTGGGCGCGGACGGCGCGGGCGAGAAGGGCGGCATCGAGGGGCAGTGAGGACAGGAAGAAGCGGCGCGCGAGGGTCGTCTTGCCGCCCCGTTCGACTTCGGCCTCGACCATGGCGATGGCCTTGAGGCCCGGGAAGCGCGGCTCCCCCGGGGCGCGGCGATCGCCGTTCAGCCAGGCGACATCATGGCTGACCCAGTGGCGTCGGGTCTCGATGCGCCCATGGTCGGCATCGGTGGTCTCGAAGGGTGCCTGGCTGCGCTGTTCGGGGGCCTCGAAGAACAGCGCCACCTCTTCGGCGAGAGAGCGCTGATTGTCCTTGAGCGCCAGAAGGTAGTCGGCCCCACGCGCCAGGATGGTCTCGGCAATCTTCGTCTGCGTCCCCATCGCATCAATAGTGACAAGCGCACCGGTCAGGTGGAGCCGTTCCAGAAGCAGCGGGATCGCATTGATCTCGTTAGACTTCTCTGCCGTTGCCTCTTGTCCCAGAACCAGCCGCTGGCGCGAGGCCCAGGCCGAGACGACATGCAGCGGATGCCTGTCCCCCCCTCTGGCGCGCCGCGACGTCTTGCCGTCGATGGCGACAATATCAGGCTCGTCTTCACGCAGCCCCTCCACCCAGGCGGCGAAAGCCTCCGAGAACAGCCCGCCGTCGAGCGCATTCATGACATCGTTCAGCGTGTCGTGCGATGGAATGCCCTGCGCGAAGGGCAAAAGGTCACGCAGAAAGTCCAGCTTCTGCCGCCCCCAATGCCGGATCTCCACAAAATCCTCCGCCCCGGCAAGCGTCGCGCAAAGGACCAAAAGCATCACCTCGGGCAAGGGATACACCACCTTGCCACGCTGGCGGGGGTCATCAAGTGCCGAAAAATGGTCGAGAAGCGATGGGCGGGACATGGAAAGACCTCCAAGAGTGAGGCCCCAATGAATCACCCTTACCGCAATCTGGGAATCCTTCCGTCGTTCAGGCGATTGCCCTAGCCAGCGGGGCGGCGGGCTTGCCGCGGGGGCGGGAATCGATTCTTCTCGGCGGCGGAGGAGGGTCGCCGATGCCGCTTGCCATGAACCGCGAGGTCTTCATCACCTGCGCCGTCACCGGGTCGGGCGCGACGCAGGACCGCAGCCCGCATGTGCCGCGGACGCCGAAGCAGATCGCCGACAGCGCGGTGGCGGCGGCCAAGGCCGGGGCGGCGGTGGTGCATTGCCATGTCCGCGAGCCCGATTCGGGGCGGCCGTCGCGCCGGATCGAGCTCTACCGCGAGGTCACCGACAGGATCCGGTCGGCCGAGGTCGACGTGGTGCTGAACCTGACCGCCGGGATGGGCGGCGACATCGTCTTCGGCGGCACCGAACGCCCGCTGCCGCCCGCCGCCGGCACCGACATGGCCGGCGCGGCCGAGCGGGTGGAGCATCTGCGGCTCTGCCGGCCCGAGATCGGCACGCTCGACTGCGGCACGATGAACTTCGCCGAGGCCGACTACGTCATGGCGAACACGCCCGCGATGCTGCAGGCGATGGGCCGGGCGATGGAGGCGATGGGCGTGAAGCCCGAGATCGAGGCCTTCGACAGCGGGCACCTGTGGTACGCGACCGAACTGGTGCGCCTCGGCGTCCTGAACGAGCCCTGCCTCGTCCAGCTCTGCATGGGCGTGCCCTGGGGCGCGCCGGACGACATGGGCACCTTTTTCGCGATGGTGGGCAACGTGCCCGCGGGCTGGACCTTCAGCGCCTTCTCGCTGGGGCGGAGCCAGATGGCCTATGTCGCCGCGTCGGTCCTGGCGGGCGGCAACGTGCGGGTCGGGCTGGAGGACAACCTCTGGCTCGGCAAGGGCGAGCTGGCCCGCAACGAGGACCTCGTCGCGCGTGCCGTCGGGATCGTCGAGCGGATGGGCGCGCGGGTGATCGGCCCGGCCGAGGTGCGCAAGCGGCTGGGGCTCGCGAAGCACGCGCCGGTTGCCGCATGAGGCGCCTCGCGCTGGTCGCCCTCGTGCTCCTGGGGTCCTGCGGCGAGCGCGTGTCGCCCGATCTCGCCCCCGCGCGCGAGGCGGCGCGCGCCCGCGCCGAGGCGACCGAGGCGGCCGCCCGCGAGGCCTGCCGCGCCCGCGGCGAGGAGGTGTTCGAGTTCGGCGGCGGCGAGTGGCTCTGCGGTGCTGCCCTTGCCCAGCGCCGGCAGCGCGCCGAGGCCGAGTGGCAGGAGCGCTGCGCCGCCCGGGGCGAGCGCGCGTATCGTGGCGGGCCGCAGGGCTGGTTCTGCGCCAGCCCGACGGCCGATGCGGGGCGGGAGTGCCGCGCCGCCGCCGATTGCCAGGGCCCCTGCATCCTGCCCGAGGCGACCGCGCGGCAGGGCACCTGCGCGGCGACGACCACGGTGATCGGCTGCTTCGCGCGCATCGGGCCGGACGGCCGGGGAGAGACGGTATGCATCGACTGATCCTGGTCCTTCTGGTCGCGGGGTGCGCGGCCGTCGCACCGGCCTATCGCGACACCGGCGTACCGATGACCTCGATCGTCGGGCTCGACGCGGCGCGCTATGCCGGCCGCTGGTACGAGATCGCGCGGTTCCCGGTGATCTTCGAGCGCGGCTGCGCGGCGACGACGGCGGACTACACGCTGCTGACCGACGGCTCGCTCGGTGTCGTCAACACCTGCCGGGAGGGAAGCCCGGAAGGCCCGGCGCGGCGGATCGAGGGGCGCGCGCGGCCGGCCGGGCCCGGGCGGTTCGACGTGTCGTTCGCGGGCCTGCCGTTCGAGGGCGACTACTGGGTGCTGTGGGTCGACGAGGGCTACCGCACCGCGGTCGTCGGCGTGCCCTCGGGCCGCGCGGGCTGGATCCTGAACCGCGAGCCCACGATCCCGCGCGACCGGCTGGACGCCGCGCGCGAGATTCTCGACTGGAACGGCTACGACCTGACGAAGCTCGAATACGTCGATCACGGCCGCTGAGGGGAGGGCGGAGATGGCGCGCAGGGCGGCGGTGGTCGGCGGCGGGGTGATCGGCGCGGGCTGGGCCGCGCGCTTCCTGCTGATGGGCTGGGACGTGGCGGTGGCCGACCCCGACCCCGAGGCGCCGCGCAAGGTGGGCGAGGTCCTGGCGAACGCCCGCGCCTCGCTGCCCGGGCTGCACGACGTGGCGCTGCCCGCGGCGGGGCGGCTGACGGTGACGGCTGCGCTGGCCGAGGCCGTCGCCGGCGCCGAGTGGGTGGTGGAGGCGGTGCCCGAGCGGCTCGACCTCAAGCACCGGGTCTATGCCGAGATCCAGAAGCACGCGCCGGGGGCCGTGATCGGCTCTTCAACTTCGGGCTTCAAGCCAACGGAACTGCAGGAGAATGCGGCCGATCCATCGCGCATCCTCGTGACCCACCCGTTCAACCCGGTCTACCTTCTGCCGCTGGCGGAACTGGTGCCCTCGGCCGCGAACCCGCCGGAGGTGGTCGGGCGGGCGAAGGAGGTGCTGACCGGGATCGGGATGCATCCGCTCCACATCCGCAAGGAGATCGACGCCCATGTCGCCGACCGCTTCCTGGAGGCCGTCTGGCGCGAGGCGCTCTGGCTCGTCCGCGACGGCGTGGCGACGACCGGAGAGATCGACGATGCGATCCGCTACGGCTTCGGGCTGCGCTGGGCGCAGATGGGCCTTTTCGAGACCTACCGGGTCGCCGGCGGCGAGGCCGGGATGCGCCATTTCATCGCGCAGTTCGGGCCCTGCCTCGCCTGGCCCTGGACCAGGCTGACGGACGTGCCCGACCTGACGGACGAGCTGATCGATGCCATCGCGGCGCAATCCGACGCGCAGTCTGGCGCCCATTCGATCCGCGAGCTGGAGCGGATCCGCGACCGCAACCTGGTCGGAATTATGCGCTCGCTCAAGGGCTACGCGGGCGATCCTCATGCTGGCTGGGGGGCCGGGCTGCTGCTGCGGGCGCAGGATGCGCGGATGCGGGGGCCGGCCCCCGATATCGCGGGCCCGATCCTCACGGTCGCCCGCGCCGTGCCGCTCGACTGGACCGACTACAACGGCCACATGAACGAGGCGCGCTACCTGCAAGCGTTCGGGGACGCCACCGACCGCTTCATGGAGATCATCGGCTGCGATGCCGCCTACATCGCCACGGGGGGCAGCTTCTTCACCGCCGAGACGCATATCCGGCATCTGGGCGAGGTGCAGGCCGGCCAGCGGATCGAGGTCAGGACCCGGCTTCTGGCGGCCGAGGGCAAGCGGATGCACCTCTGGCACGAGATGCGGGTGGATGGCGAGGCGAAGGCGACGGGCGAGCACATGCTGATCCATGTGAGCCTTGCGACCCGCCGAGCGAGCCCGCCGGGCGCGGCGGTGGCGGCCCGGCTGGCCGGGGTCCGGGCGGCGCATGAAGGGCTGCCGCGGCCCGACGGCGCGGGCCGGGCGGTGGGGCAGCGGCCTTAGGCATCGCGGGTCACCGGTGCGGGTGGCGCGGACGGAGTTTCGGCCGTCATTGAACTTTGCGGTTGAACGAGGACGCGTCCGCGGCTATCGTTCAACATCATGGTTGAATCAGAATCACCTCGGCTCGACGCCATCTTCCACGCCCTCGGCGACCCCACCCGCCGCGCCCTGCTGCGCGAGCTTGCCGACGGTGAGCGCACGGTGTCCGAACTCGCCCGGCCCTACGCGATCTCGCTCGCCGCCGTCTCGAAGCACATCAGGACGCTGGAGCAGGCCGGGCTGATCCGGCGCGAGGTGCGGTGGCGCACGCATCACTGCCGCCTCGATGCCGGGGCGCTCGCCGCGGCGCATGCCTGGCTCAGCGGCTATCAGGCGTACTGGACCGGACGCCTCGACGCGCTGGAAGACCTGCTGCGCAGGGACGACGCATCCAAACCCGAGACCCCGCCCCGAACCCTGGAAGGAGACGACCGATGACCGATACCGCGATGATCGCGAGCCACGCCGTGGCAACCGCGCCCGACACGCTCCGGATCGAGCGCCAGCTGCCGGGGCCGGTCGAGCGCGTCTGGAGCTACCTGACCGACGGCGACCTGCGCCGCCAGTGGCTCGCCGCCGGCCGCATGGACCTGCGCGAAAGCGCGCCGTTCGAGCTGGTCTGGCGCAACGACGATCTGACCGATCCGCCCGGCGCCCGGCCGCCCGGCTTCGAGGAGGGGGAGCAGCGGATGCAGAGCCGCATCGTCGCGGTCGACCCGCCGCGGCGGCTGGTCTTCACCTGGGGCGCCGCGGGCGAGGTGGAGATCACGCTGGCGCCCGATGGCGCAGAGGTGCTGCTGACGCTGGTCCACCGCCGCATCGCCGAACGCCCGACCCGGGTGATGATCGCCGCGGGCTGGCACCTGCACCTCGAGGTGCTGGCGGCGCGCCTGTCGGGCACCGCCCCGGCGCCGTTCTGGGACCGCTGGACCGAGCTTCACGCCGCGTACGGGCGCCGCCTGCCGGCCTGATCGGGCCTCCGCCGGGGGCAGGGCGGCCCGTCAGGCCGTCCTGCCCACCAGCGCCGGCAGCTGCCGCAGCACCGGCGGCGCGAACAGCGCGAGCCCGATCAGCGTCGCCGTGAGGTCGGGCGCGACGAGGAAGATCGCCGCGAGCGCGAGGAGCGCCCGCTCGTAGCCGCGCAGCAGCGCGAAGAGCCAGCCCGCAAAGGCCGCCGACAGCGCCCAGATGCCGAGCATGGCGCCCGCCGTCGCCAGGAAGAACTCCGACCAGGTGAAGCCCTCGACCACCAGAAGCATTGAGGGCGAGAAGGCGAAGACGAAAGGCACCAGCGCCTTGCCCATCCCGAGGCGGAACGCGGTGTTGCCCGCCTTGAACGGATCGGCGTTCGCGATGCCGGCCGCGGCATAGGCCGCAAGCGCCACGGGCGGCGTGATGTCGGCCAGCACGCCGTAGTAGAAGACGAAGAAATGCGCGACCAGCGGCTGCACGCCGAGCAGCCCCAGGATCGGCGCGGCCACCGCGATCATGATGAGGTAGTTGGCCGTGGTGGGGATGCCGCAGCCCATCAGCACGCAGACCAGCGCCGTCATGATCAGCGTGAAAAGGAGCGTCAGGTTCGCCACGCTCATCACCTCGAACGGCAGGATCGCGAGCCAGCCGTCGACGCTCTCGGCCCAGCCGGCGGCGACCGAGGTGACCATGTAGGCGATCTTGAAGCCGACGCCGGTCAGCGTGACGACGCCGATGACGATGCCGACCAGCGCCGCCGCGGCGGTGACCGAGAGGGCATATTTCGCGCCGACGACGAAGCCGTCCCAGGTCTCACGCACGCTCTCTCGGGCGGCGGTCCGCAGATCGTGGCGGACGAGGTTCTGGATGACGAGGACCAGCAGGCACGCGGCGATGCCCCAGAATGCCGAGAGGTAGGGCGTGCGGCCCGAGAGCAGCACCGCGATCAGCACGAACAGCGGCAGCGTGGTCAGCCAGCCGGCCTTGAACACCGCCCAGGCGACCGGCAGTTCGTCCTTCGTCAGGCCGCGCAGGCCCCGGCGCTTGGCCTCGAGATGCACCTGCACCAGGACGCCGAAGAAATGCATGAAGGCCGGCACCAGCGCCGCGGTCAGGATCGTGGTCAGCGGAACGCCCAGATACTCGATCATCAGGAAGGCGACCGCGCCCATCACCGGCGGCGTGATCTGGCCCCCCGTCGACGACGCCGCCTCGACCGCCGCCGCGAAGTGGCGCGGATAGCCGATGCGGATCATCGCCGGGATCGTCAGCGACCCGGTGGTGACGGTGTTGGCGATTGACGAGCCCGAGATCGAGCCGAGCAGCGCCGAGGACAGCACCGACACCTTCGCCGGCCCGCCCGCATAGCGCCCGGCGACCGCCGATGCGAGGTCGATGAACAGCTGCCCCAGCCCGATCCGCGTCGCCATCACGCCAAACAACACGAAGTGGAACACGTAGGTCGAGATCACGCCGAGCGCGGTGCCGTAGATGCCCTGCGAGGTGAGATACAGGTGGTTGACGATGTTCGACCAGCTCGCGCCCGGATGCACCAGCACGCCCGGCATCGACTGGCCGAAATAGGCATAGGCCATGAACAGAAGCGCGATCAGCGGCAGCGGCCAGCCCATCGCGCGCCGCGTCGCCTCAAGCAGGACGACGATCAGGATCGTGCCCATGATGACGTCGATGGGCAGCGGATCGCCGACGCGGAAGGCGAGGTCGTTGAAGATCCACGGCACGTAGAGCGCGGCAACCACGCCGCCGATCCCCAGCACCCAGTCGTAGAGCGGCAGGCCCAGCGGCGCGGCAAGGCCGGGCTTCGGGAAGCGCGCCTTCTCCCACGCCGCAAAGCTGAGGAAGATCAGGCCGAGCGTCGCGCCCATGTGCAGGCCGCGGTGCAGCGTCGCTTGCGGGATACCGTAGCCGGCGGTGTAGAAATGGTAGCAGGACAGCGCAAACAGCACCGATGCCGTGACCCAGTGCAGGAAGGGCGGCAGCGGGCGGAAGCGCATTTCGGGGTCGAAGCGCTCCTCCAGTTCCTTCATCTCGGCTTCGGTCAGCGCCTCGGCGCGCTCGCTGTCCTTCGTCATGGCCGCGCCTCGTCGGGTCTGGGTGGGCATGGAAAGGCCGGCCCCGCCGTGCGCGCGGGGCCGGCCATCGGCATCACTCGGTCAGGATGCCCGCCTCGCGGTAGAACCGCTCGGCGCCCGGATGCAGCGGGATGCCGATGCCGTCGAGCGCGGTCTCGGCGGTGATCTCGCGGCCCTTCTGGTGGCCGGCATCGAGCAGCGCGCGGGTGCTGTCGTTCCACATCGCCCTGGTGATCTCGTAGATCAGTTCCTCGGGCTGGTCGGCGCTGGTGACCCACTGCGCGCCGACCGACAGGGTCTGCACGTCGGCGTCGACGCCTTCATAGGTGCCGGCGGGAACGGTGTTCTCGGCAAAGAACGTGTAGTCCGAAAGCACGCTCTCGGCCTCGGTTCCCGTGATCGGCACCAGCACGATGTCGTGCTGGCTGGCAAGCTCGGCGATGGCGCCGGCCGGGAAGCCGCCGACGAAGAAGAACGCATCCATGGCGCCGTCGCGCATCCGCTCGGCAGCCTGGTCGGGCTTCAGATAGGCCGCCTGCACGTCCTCCTCGCTCAGCCCGTAGGCGCCGAGGATGATCCGCGCATCGACCAGCGTGCCCGAGCCCGGCTCGTCGAGCGAGACGGTCTTGCCGGCGAGGTCGGCGACGCTTTCGATGCCCGACCCGGCCGAGGCGACGAGGTGGATCGTCTCGGCGTAGAGGCTGGCGATCGCGCGCAGGTTCTCGACCGCCTCGCGGTCCTCCCAGATGCCGGTGCCGGTCTGTGCCCAGGTCGCCACGTCGGACTGTGCGAAGCCCGATTCCAGCGTGCCGCCGGCGATGGCGTTGACGTTGGCGACCGAGCCGTTCGACGACAGGGCCGTGGCGATCAGCCCCGGCACGCCGCACGAGCCGCCTTCCTCGCAGGGGCGCGAGCCGGGCGGGTTCGAGATCGCGTTCGCGATCAGCCCGCCGATCGGATAGTAGGTGCCGGCCGTGCCGCCGGTGCCGATGCGGAAGAACTGCGGTTCCTGCGCCGAGACATGGCCCACCGCGAGGGCGAGCGCGGTTGCGCCCGCGGCTGCGAGAAAGCGAATGTTCATGTCTGGATACCTCCGTGCCTTGCTGTTCTGGATAACCCATACATCGCGCATCGGCCGGCAAGATCAAACCCGGCGCGCCCATTTTTCCGGCAGCGTGGTCGATTCGGGCCCCGATCCTGGCCCCGACCCTGGCCCGGTGGGACCGTGGGTTCACGTCGGCGCATCAAAGCGCGGCCGCCCCCGGCACCGTTTCCGCTTTTTGCCGCTCTCCTGCCCATCGGGACATGGCTGGAAAGCTCAGTGTCCGGCGGCCGCCCGCCGGTTCATGGTGACGGCAGAGCGGTTCTTTCAAGGTATTGCTGTACGGGTCGCCGCTGGAGGCGGCGGCCGGGCGCATTTCGTCCGGCCGCCCCTCGCTTTCGTTGCGGTCGCGCCCGGGCGCGCGATCCTCCCGCAGCCCGGGCCGCAGCCCGGGCAGGCCGCCCCCTGCTTGCGCGGCGCGGGCGAAAGCCGCAAAGCTCGCGCGCGATGGAGCACGAACCGCCACGCCCGCAACTGCGCCTGCGCATCGTCTTCGGCGAGCGCGAGATGATCGGCCCCGGCAAGGCGGAGCTGCTGGAACGGATCGCGGCGACCGGCTCGATCGCTGCGGCCGGGCGCGGCATGGGGATGAGCTACAAGCGTGCCTGGATGCTGACCGAGACGCTGAACGCGATGTTCCGCGCGCCGCTCGTCGAAAGCACGCGGGGCGGCCCTGGCGGCGGCGGGGCGGTGCTGACCGAGACCGGCCGGCAGGTCCTCGCCCTCTACCGCGGCATCGAGGCCGCCGCCGCCGGGGCGGGTTCGGCACCGCTGGCCGAGCTGCGCCGCCTCCTGCGCGATATTCCCGGCGGACGATAACGGTTGACAGCGGCGCGGGCGTGCCTGGATATGTACCGCGAAACATATCTGGTGGAGCGCCCGGATGCGCCTGAGCCGACGCGCCTTCGGCGCGGCCTTTCTGGCCTGCGGGCTGGTGCCCTCCGGTGCCGCCGCGGGAGACGACGCACCACACCTCGAAGCACCGGTCCTCGCCGTCGCGGCGAACATGGAATTCGCGGTGGCCGAGATCGCCGCGGCCTTCACCGCAGCGACCGGCAGCGCGCTGCGCCTGACCGCGGGCTCCACCGGCAATTTCGCCCGCCAGATCCGGGCGGGCGCGCCGTTCCAGATGCTGCTCGCCGCCGATGACGAGACCCCGCTCGCGCTGGCGCACGACGGCCTGACCAAGGGCGAGGGCGCGGTCTACGCGGTCGGCCGGCTGGCGCTGGCGGCGCCCGCGGGCTCGCCGCTGGATCCGGCCGAGGGCCTGGCCGGCGTCGCGCGGCTGCTGTCCGAGGGCCGCATCACGCGCTTCGCGATCGCCAACCCCGAACACGCCCCCTATGGCAGGCGGGCGGAAGAGGCGCTGCGCGCGGCCGGCCTCTGGGAGGGCCTGCAGCCGTTCCTCGTTCTTGGCGAGAACGTGACGCAGGCGGCGCAGTTCGCGCTATCGGGCAGTGCCGAGGGCGGGATCGTGGCCTATTCGCTTGCGCTCACGCCCGATTTCGCGCGCCGCGGCCGGCACCAGTTGATCCCCGACGACCTGCACGCACCGCTCAGCCAGCGGATGGTGCTTCTCGCCGGCGCCGGGCCGGTGGCCGAGGCCTTCTACGCCTATGTCCGGTCGCCGCCGGCCCGCGCCACCCTCGCGCGGTACGGCTTCGCGCTGCCCGGGTGAGGCGTGGACTGGACCGCCCTCTTCCTCTCGCTCGAACTCGCGGCCTGGACGGTCGCGATCCTGCTGCCGGTGTCCATCCTGGGCGGACGCCTGCTCGCTTACCGGCGGTTTCGCGGCAAGGGCCTCGTTGAGGCGCTGGTGATGCTGCCGCTGGTGCTGCCGCCGACGGTGTTCGGGTTCTACCTGCTGCTGGCCTTCGGGCAGGGCTCGCCGCTCGGCGCGTTCTGGCGCGAGGCGTTCGGCCAGCCGCTCGTCTTCAGCTTCGAGGGGCTGGTCGCCGCCTCGGTCGTCGTCAACCTGCCGTTCGCGATCCAGCCAGCGCAGCGCGGCTTCGAGGCGGTGCCGGTCGAGCTGCGCGAAGCGGCCGCCTGTTCCGGCCTGTCGCCCTGGCAGAGCCTGAAGGCGGTCGAGCTGCCGCTCGCCTGGCCGGGCATGCTGACCGCGATGGTGCTGACCTTCGCTCATACGCTGGGCGAGTTCGGCGTGGTGCTGATGGTCGGCGGCTCGATCCCGGGCGAGACGCGGACCATCGCGATCGCGATCTACGACCGGGTGCAGGCGTTCGACGACCGCGCTGCCGCCCTGATGTCTGTGGTGCTGGTCGCGATCTCGCTCGGCACCATCGCGATCACCTTCGCGCTGTCGGCGCGCATCGGACGGCGGCTGTCGTGAGCGCGCTCGAGATCGTCGCGCGGGCGCTGGCGCCCGTCCCGCTCGACGTCGCGCTGCGGGTCGAGCCTGGAGAACTCCTGGCGCTCGTCGGCCATTCCGGCGCCGGCAAGACCACCGTGCTGCGCGCGGTGGCCGGGCTCTGGCGCCCCGCGGCCGGCCGCATCGCCGCAGGCGGCGAGGTCTGGCTCGATACCGCGGCAGGGGTGAACCTGCCGCCGCACAGGCGCCATGTCGGCGTGGTGTTCCAGAGCTACGCGCTCTTCCCGCATATGACGGCGGCCGAGAACGTGATGACGGCGCTCGGCCGCGGCGCGCCGGGCCCCCGGGCCGAGGCCGAGCGGCTGCTCGCGCTCGTCAACCTGCCCGACCTCGCCGACCGCCGGCCGGCGCAGATGTCCGGCGGCCAGCAGCAGCGGGTGGCGCTCGCCCGCGCGCTGGCCCGCGCGGCGGGGCGGCGGCCGGGCGCGCTGCTCCTCGACGAGCCGTTCTCGGCGGTGGACCGCGCCACGCGCGAGCGGCTCCATGCCGAACTGATCGCGCTCCGGCGGCATCTCGACATGCCGGTGATCCTCGTCACCCACGACCTGGCCGAGGCGCAGGCGCTGGCCGACCGGATCGCGGTGATCGAGCGCGGGGCGATCGTCCGCGCCGGCCCGGCGGCCGAGGTCATGGCCGACCCGGTGGCGCTGCGCGCGATGGGGCTGCGGGACATCGCCGCGATGCTGCCCGCCACGCTTGTCGCGCACGAGGCCGACGGGCTCAGCCGCCTCGACACCGCTGCCGGGCCGATCTGGCTGCCGCGGCTCGACGATGTGCCGGGCACGCGGGTGCGGGTGCGCATCCTGGCCCACGAGGTCATCCTGTCGCGCGGCCGGCCCGAGGGGCTCTCGGCGCAGAACATCCTGCCGGCGACGGTGACCCGCCTCGTCGCGGGCGAAGGGCCCGGCGTCGTCGTGCACCTCGCGCTCGGCGACGGCGAGATCCTCGCACGGATCACCCGGCGGGCGGCGGCGCACCTCGCGCTCGGCCCCGGCGACGGGGTGTTCGCGATCCTGAAGTCGATGTCGGTCGCCCGCGAAGCGGTGAGCCGCGCCGCCGCGCCGGGCTGAGGGGGCACCTGCGCCGCCCGGCGCGGCTCAGCCACTGCCGTCCGACGGTGCCGGCGCCCCGAGGAGCTGCGTCGCCACGAGGTAAAGGAACGCGGGCAGGTCGTTGTAGGCATAGGGCGTGTAGAGCCGCTCGAGGCTCTGGTGGAACTCGCGGCCCCAGGGGCCGATGTTGACCACCGGAAAGTCGAGCGCATCGGCCGGCGGCGTATCGACCAGCCGCGGCACCGCGGTGTTGGCGACGACGATGCCGGCGCCCGGGCCCGCGGGCTGGCCGAAGAAGCTCATGTCCGAGATGCCGGTGAAGATCGGGCGCCGCGCCATCCGCGCGCGTCCGGCGGCATGCCAGGCCCCGGTCGCGGCGCCAAGCGCGGTCGCCAGCGCGCGGTCGAGCGGCCGGGCCGGGTCGAGCCGCGTCGGCGGGTAGTGCAGGCCGGCGAACCCGACCACGATGGCAGGGCCCGTCAGGGTCGCTGCCATGCCCTCGACGAGGGGGGCGAGCGCCGCGCGCGTCGCGGCCAGCGGGTTTTCGGTTTCGTCGGCCGCGGCGGCGGCCCCGGCAATACCGCCGGTCGCGCCCGCCGCCGCCATCAGGTCGGCCAGCGGGATGATCCGCGGCGCCGCGCGCGGCGGCGGCGGCGGGGCGTTCGTCAGGCCGGCATAGTGGGCCGCACGCGCGGCGAAGGCCTCGGTCGCCGCGACTGCCGCCGTGCGCACTTCCGCGGTGAAGCGCTCCATCAGAGCGGCCGGCGTCAGGCTGTGATAGAGCCAGTTGAACGCCAGCCAGACCTGCGCCGGCGAGGTCACCTCGTAGGTATCGCGGAGGCTCCGCGCCTCGAGGCAGATCGGCGGCGGGCAGATCTCGTCCGAACCGGTATCGGCCAGCGCCGGGTTGGCCTCGATCCGCGCCACGATCTCGGCGCCGATCTCCGCTGCGCTCTGGCCCTCGAACGGATAGCTCGCATGCGAGGGCGTGCCGATCACCAGCGCGAAGGGCATCAGCTTGCCGATCGTGCCGGTATAGATGCAGCGCCCGGTCTCGCCCGTGCCCTGATCGCTCGTCGCATCGAGGTTGAGGCCGGCGCGGATCGACAGGCCGAGCGCCGCCGTCAGCCCGGGCAGCGCGTCGCGGAGGCTGCGCATGCCGCGGCTTTCGGCCTCCTCGTCCGGCGTCGCGAAGAGGATCAGGTTGCCCTGCCGGCCGGGATCGGCCGCGAACCGCTCGAGCACCGCGATCCCCGCCGCGAGGCCGCTCTTCATGTCGAGAAGTCCGCGGCCGGGCAGGAAGTCGCCGCTCTCGAGGTCGGCGAGCGCGCGCTCCTCCTGCGGCGAGCGGGTCCTGGCGCTGAGCGCGGCGCAGGTCGCAGCCAGCAGCGCGTCGGGCTGGCAGGCGAGCGGCTGCAGGTCGCGGTAGTTGTCGGTCGCGACGGTGTCGAAATGCCCCGCCAGCGCGACCGTCGCAGTGCCGGTCCCGCGCACCAGGGCGACCAGGCTGTGGCGCAGAGGCGTGCCGTGGCTCGGCACCAGGATCACCTGGTCGGGATGGTCGCGGAAATAAGGCTGGGCGCGCAGCCAGTCGGCCAGCCGCGGCGCAAAGAGCGCCTCGCCCTCGGTGCCGGTCTCGCTCGCCCAGGCGACGAGCTGGCGGTTGAGGGCGGCCATCCGCGCGGTGTCGGGCCAGGCGGCCGCGTCGTTGGGCCGTGCGCTGCAGGGCAGGGGGGTCGTCGTCATGGCGGACGGGTCCGGTTCAGCAGGGTTGCATCGGCGCCTGGCGCTTCGAGGGTCTTCACGGTGGCGGGCGGCGTCGCCACCGGCAATCCGCGGCCGATGGCTTCCCGGGGCGTCGGAGGCCGCCCCGCGCCCGGCAGGTCTGCCGCGCGCCTGCCCGGCGACGGAGAGGCGCACCGGTCAGGGCGCATGTCCGGCACCATCGGCCGGCACCAGCGCGCCGAAGGCGCCGATCACCCGCGCCGCGGTGGCATGCGCCTTCCGCACGGCCGCTTCCGGCGGGTCGCCCTGCAGACGCGCCGCGATGTAGGCGCCGTTGAAGCTGTCGCCCGCGCCGGTCGTATCGACCGGCGTGACCGCGCGGTCGGGCGCCACGTCGGCGGTGCCACCGGGCCAGACGACGCGCGCCGGCCCGGCGCCGGCCCGCACCACGACCTCGCTGGCGCCGTCCGCCAGATAGCGCTCGGCGACCGCGCCGGCGCCGGCTTCGCCGAACAGCTCGGCCTCGTCGGGCACCGTCGGCAGGGCCAGCGTCGTCACCGCGGCCGCCGCCCGGATCGCCGCGCGCATCGCCGCGGCGTCGGGCCAGAGGCGCGGGCGCAGGTTGCTGTCGAACGCGACCAGCGCGCCGCGCCGCTTCAGCCGGCCGAGCGTCGCGACCAGCCGCGCCCGCGCGTCCGGCGGCAGGATGGCCAGCGTGATGCCCGAGAAGAACACCGCGTCGGCGCCCTGCAGGGCGGCCTCGAGGCGCTCGGGGTCGTCCGCCAGCGACCGCGCCGCCGACTGCCCCCGCCAGTAGTGGAAGCTGCGCTCGCCGTCGTCGAGCTCGATCAGGTAGAGGCCGGGCATCCGCCCCGGCAGGCGCGCGATGCGCGCGGTCTCGATGCCGCTCGCGGCGATGAAGTCGACCATCCGGCCGCTCACCGCGTCGTCGCCCACTGCGCTGACATAGCCCACCGACCAGTCGGGGCCAAGCGCGCGGCGGGCGTACCAGGCGGTGTTGAAGCTGTCGCCGGCGAAGCCCTGGCTGAACCTGCCGCCGCCGGTCGACGCCATCTCGACCATGCATTCCCCGATGCCGAGCAGGAGCCTAGCCATCGACGGCGGCGTCCGCGGCGGGGATGGTAGCGCTGGCGGCGCGCCGGTGGCCGGCGGTGATCCTGGCTTCGTCCATCGGCTCCTCGTACCGGAGACATCCCTGCGCCTCGGCCACCCGGTGGGGCCGCGGCGCACCGCTTCGCGCATACCAGCGGTTGGCGTCGGGCATCAAGGTGTCATCGGGCCCGACCGTCGCCCCGTCGCTGCCGCTGCGGCTACTTCACCGCCCCCGCCGCCATGCCCTTGATGATGAACCGCTCCAGCGCCACGCCGATCACGATCAGCGGCAGGATCGCGGCGAAGCTCAGCGCGGCCATCGACCACCAGGCGATGCCCTGCGATCCGGTCTGGCTTGCCACCATCACCGGCAGCGTCACCGCATTGGTCGAGGTCAGCAGGGCGGCGAAGAAGTACTCGTTCCAGGTGAGCACCAGGCTCAGGATGAACGCGGCGACCATGCCGGGGAGGGCGATCGGCAGGATGATCGTCAGGAACGCCCCCCAGATCGAGAGACCGTCGACCAGCGCCGCCTCCTCCAGCTCGGTCGGGATCGAGGCGAACTGGTCGCGCATGATCCAGATGACGATCGGCAGCACGGTGAGCGTGTAGAGCAGGATCAGCCCGATCCGCGTGTCGAGGAGCGCGAGCTCCTTGTAGAGCACGAGGAACGGCAGCGCGAGCACCACCGGCGGCAGGATCAGCTGGCTGAGGAAGAAGAACGAGATGTCGGCGTTCCGCATCGGCCCGAAGCGGTAGGAGAAGCGCGACAGCCCGTAGGCCGCCAGCGCGCCGAGCCCCACCGCGAGCGCCGAGGCGGACAGCGCGACGATCACCGAATTGGCGAAGCGCTTGAGGAATTCCTGCCGCACGGTGCTTTCGCTGCCGATCGTGTCGGGCGACAGCCCGAGCGAGCGCCAGCCGAGCCATTTCGGCGTGTAGTCCAAATAGGGCACCATGTTGCCCTGCATCACGTCGGGCGCCGCCTTGAAGCTGGTCGTCACCGTCCAGTAGATCGGGAAGAGGCAGATCGCCGCCCAGAGGAGCAGCACGCCGTAGATCGCCGTGCGCGAGGCCCACCAGCGGGCGCGGAAGGCGAGGTCGGCCTCGCCGTCGCGGAAGATCGGCGTCGCGGCGGGGGTGTCGGTCATGTGCGGGGCCTCGTCCAGCGGTCGGCGAGCTTCATAAGCACCGTCATGAAGATCACGATCAGCACCAGGTAGACCATCGCGAGCAGCGTGCCGTAGCCCACGTTCGAGCGGTCGCGGTACTCGCGGAAGATGAAGCTCGTCACCGTGTCGGTCGCGCCGCCGGGGCCGCCGGCGGTGATGTTGATGACGATGTCGGCGAGCTTGAGCTTGAAGATGATGCGGATCAGGATCGCGGTGACCGAGACCGGCAGCATCAGCGGGAACGTCACCTCCCAGAACGTTTTCCAGGGGCCCGCGCCGTCGACCCGCGCCGCCTCGGTCAGTTCGCGCGGGATCGCCTGCAGGCCGGCGAGCAGCATGATCATCATCAGCGGGATGAACGTCCAGGCGTCCATCGCCATGATCATGAGCCGCGCCACCTCGGGGCTGCCGAAGAACGAGGGGTTCGCCCAGCCGAGCTCGCGGGCGAAGCGGGCGAGCGGGCCGAAGCTCGGCTCCATGATCGACTTGCCGATCATCCACGAGACCGCCACGGGCGACAGCATCAGCGGCAGCAGGAACGCCACGCGGAAGAACTTGCGCGCCCGGATCTGCGCATTCAGCAGCAGAGCCAGCCCGAAGGCGATCGCATATTCGACAAGGATCGCAAGGCTGTACCAGACCATGTTGAGAAGCGCGTTCCAGTAGAACGGGTCGCTCCACATCTGTCGCAGGTTGTCGATACCGTTGAACTTGCGCCCCGAGATCGAGGCGAGGTTCCAGTCGGTGAAGGCGATGGTCAGGCCGAAGACCAGCGGAAACACCACCATCGCCACCGTGAAGAGCGCGGCCGGCAGCACGAAGACGAGCCGCTTGCCCTGCTCGCCCTTGAGCCAGACCTGGCCGATGCAGAGGCAGGTGCCCCAGACGGCATAGGCATAGAGCGTCGGCCGCCAGGTCGTCATGCCGAGGTCGAGCCGGCCCGACGCGTCGAGCGCCTGCAGCGCCGCGACGGCGACCAGAACGGCGAACGAGCCCCAGATCAGCGCCCGGCCCGCCGCCCGCCGGCCCGGCGAGAGGTCGTCGCGCGTGACGACGTGGAGGAGATCGCCTTCGGTGGACACGACTGGCATGCTAGTTGGGCGCCCGCCGGCTGGGAAGGGCAAAGCGCAGCCGGATCGCGCCGATCCGGCGGCCCGTCCAGCGGCCCGTCCGGCGTCCTCGGGCGGTGGACCTCCGCCGGTTCGGCGCCCCCGGCCGGCCAGGGCTGGACGCTGTCGGCGAGGGGCGGGTAGTCTCGGCCCGGAGACGCCGACCTGACGGAGACCGCCGATGCGCTTGCGCCTTCTCGCCGTCGCGGCAGCCGCGCTGCTGCCGGCACATGCCCCCTCGGCGCAGGAGGTGCCGGTGGCGGCGGACGTCTTCGATGCCTTCCTCGCCGCCGAGGCCGAGGACATCGAGGCCTGCTTCGGCGACCTGCCCGAGCTGGAGCAGCCGGGCGAGGCGGCCTCGTTCCGCGCGGCCGACGGCGCGCTGCCGGTACCGCCGCGGCGCCTCGTCCTGGCGGTCGACGCGTCGGGCTCGATGGCGGGCGGCTTCGGCAGCGAGTCGAAGATGGACGCGGCCCGCGGGGTCGTCGCCGATCTCCTCGGCAGCCTGCCCGAGGATGTCGAGAGCGGCCTTGTCGTCTTCGGGCACGAGGGCACCAACGACGACAGCGGCCAAGAGGAGAGCTGCGCCGGGATCGACGCCGCGGTGGCGCCGTCGGCGGAAGGTGCGGAGGCGATCGGGGCCGCGCTCGATGCCCTCGCGCCCACCGGCTGGACGCCGCTCGCCGCGGCGATGGAGGCTGCGGGCAGGCTGCTGCTGCCGGCCGAGGCCGAGGGCGAGCAGGTGATCTACGTCGTCTCGGACGGCCGCGAGACCTGCGGCGGCGATCCGGTCGCGACGGCGCGCCGGCTGAACGAGGGGCCGGCGCGGGTGGTCGTCAACGTCCTCGGGTTCGACCTGCCCGAGGAGGACCGCGCCGAACTCGCCGCCGTGGCCGAGGCGGGCGGCGGCCTGTTCAGCGACCTCAGGACCGAAAGCGACGTGGCGCGCCGCAGCCAGGAACTGCGCCGGCAGAACGCCAATTTCACCGAGATGCTGCGCAAGCAGAACCAGGTGTCGATCCGGACGCTGCGGAACCAGAACCGGACCAGTATCACGCTGCTGCGGCTCGGCAACTGCGTGAACGGCCGGGCGCGGAGCGAGTCGAACGCGCTCTACCGTTTCGCGCGCGGGCGCGACGACCCGCCCGCAATCGAGGAGGAGGTGCGCGCGCTGCTCGAGGCGCGGCATGCCGCGTTCAAGGGCAGGGTCGCCGACATCGAGGACGCGGCGGAGGCGGCGCTCGGCGCCGCGAACGAGGCCCTGCAGGACAACCTCGACGCCGCGACCGAAGCCTACGAGGCGGTCGAGCCCTGATCCCCCCGATCCGCCCCTGATGCGTCCCTTTTTGCGCCCCTTGGCCCGTCCCCCGCGCCGCGGTGCGGCCGGCCGCGGCTGTCTTTCCGGATCAGACCGGTGCGGTGGGGCCGCGGCGACATGATTGCGACCGATCGTTTCGCGCAGGTCGAGATCGCCTCGGCCGGGGCCCTCTGGCACTGGCTCGAGCGCAACCATCGGCAGGGCGAAAGCGTCTGGCTCGTCACGTTCCGCAAGCATCTGGCCGACCGCTTCGTGGCGGGGGGCGAGGTGCTGGACGCACGCGTCTCCTACGGCTGGATCGATGGCATCCGCCGCAAGCTCGATGCCGACCGCACGATGCAGCTCGTCTCGCCGCGCCGGACGCAGCGCTGGGCGGCGAGCTACAAGGCGCGGGCGGCGCGGCTGATCGCGGCTGTGGTCGACCATGCGGCGCGCAGGCAGCGCCTGCCGCAGATGTGACAGGCGCGGTGGCGGTCGCCGGCCGCCGCGCCCATCGGTGCGTGGTGGCCGGCCTACATCCCGAGGCTCGCCTTGTAGAGCGCGATCTGCTGCTCGCGCCCGATCTGGTCGGTGATCCCCTCCCAGGCGGCGGCGATGGCGTCGGCGGTCTCCTGCGCGCTGCCATACTGGCCCGAGAGGCCCTTCACCAGTTCGTCCTCGGCGATCGAGTAGTACTGGAAGATGCCGGGGATGCGCGGCTCGATGGCCGCGTTGGGGTGGTTGTAGCTGTCGAGGTTCGAGCCGAGATAGTCCTCGACGAAGGCCCGGTCGTAGCCCGCCGCCTCCCACTCCTCGTAGTTGAAATGGCTGTTGCGGTAGGGCTGGTAGCCCGACGGATAGGCCGCCATCCAGAGCGAGATGTCCTTGCCGCCGAGATGCGCCGCCGCCGACCACGCCGCCTTGCGCTTCTTCTCGTCGTTCGAGACGCGGTTGGTGACGTAGAGCCCCCAGCCGAGATAGGCGAGGTTCGGCGCCTCGTTCGGCGTCTCCTCCCAGGCGCCGGTGGCCGAGTTCCAGACCGCGTCCGACCCCGGCACCGGCGCGAAACCGACCACGTCGCCGACGACCGAGGTGTCGGAGGTGCGGGCGTTCGAGCCGACATCGCCCCACCAGGTGAGCATCCCGCCGGTGCCGGCGAGGAACTGCTGGAAGGCGGTGGTGTTCGGATCGGCGTTGATCTGGTCGGTGGGGTAGGCGTTCGCCGCCATCAGGTCCATGACCTCCTGGATCGCGCGCACGAAGGCCGGGTTGTTGATCCGCGGCGCCATCGTCTCGGGGTCGAACAGCCAGGCCGGATCGCTCGGGTGCTTGGCATAGGCCGAGGCGCGGTCGGACAGGAAGTAGAACCCGAAGCCGCCCCACTGGTACTTGAGCGGGTCGAGAAAGCCGTAGGCCGGCAGCCCGGTCAGCGGGTCGGTCTGCCCCGCCAGCTTCTTCGAGAAGTCGTTGATCCCCGTCCAGGTGGTCGGCACCTCTGTCATGCCGGTGGCCGCGGTGATCGCCGGGTCGGTGAAGTAGTCGGTGCGGTAGGCGAGGGTATGGCAGTCGCCGTCGATCGAGATGCGGTAGGTCTGCCCGTCCCAGGTGCCGACCGGCGCCTTGAGGTAATCGACATAGTCCTCCATGTCGATCTGCTCCATCACCCAGTCCGGCATCGGGTCGAGAAGGCCGCGGCCGGCCGTGTCGCCCTCGAGCGGGGCGCCCATGGCGAGGAGGTCGAAGTCGACCGTGCCGGTGGCGATGGCCTGCTGCAGGCGCGGGTTGTAGTCGGCCTGCGCGAGGTCGATCCAGTTGATCGTCGCGCCGGTATACTCCTCCCACGACTTCAGGAAGCCGCGGAACAGGATGTTGTGCTGGCCCTGGTTGTTCAGCCCGAGGAAGGTCAGCTCGACACCCGCGAACTCGCCCTCGGCGACATTCGCCTTGGTCGGTTCGAGGCAGAGCGCGCCGACCTCCTGCCAGTGCACGTCGGTAGGCGAGCCCTGGCCGACGCCCGGGATCGCGAGGATCTGCGCGCGCACGTTCCCCTGCGCCACGGCCCCGCCGGGCCGGAGCCCCGCCGCCGAGGCGGCGCCGAGCGCCGCCGCCGTCTGCAAGAGCCGCCGCCGCGTCAACCCACGCCGCACGGCATGGTCGTAGATATGGGTTTTCACGTCTGATCCTCCCTGATCGTCGTGGTGGCGGTGGCCGGGCCGGGGCGTCTGCCGCGCCCCTCGCTCCGCCGCGTGGTGCCACGATCCACCGCCGGGGCATGGCGTGTCAAGATTCTAACATGTTAGTATGGTCAGGGCCGTGGACAGGCCGCGGCGCCTCGGCTACCTCTGAACCGAGCGGGGGGAGGCGGAGATGGCCGGCGTCACGATCCGGGGGCTGCGCAAGGGCTACGGCGCGGTGGAGGTGATCCACGGCCTCGATCTCGATGTGGCGGACGGGGCCTTCGTGGTGCTGGTCGGCCCCTCGGGCTGCGGCAAGTCCACGCTGCTCAGGATGATCGCCGGGCTCGAAGGCGTCACCGCGGGAACGATCGCGATCGGCGATCGCGTGGTGAACCACCTGCCGCCGGCCGAGCGCGACATCGCCATGGTGTTCCAGAACTACGCGCTCTACCCGCACAAGACGGTCGCCGCCAACATGGGCTTCGCGCTGAAGCTGCGCGGCGCACCGCGCGACGAGGTGCGCAGGAAGGTCGAGCGGGCGGCGCAGATCCTGGGCCTCGCCCCCTATCTCGACCGCTATCCCCGCGCGCTCTCGGGCGGCCAGCGCCAGCGGGTGGCGATGGGCCGTGCCATCGTCCGCGACCCGCAGGTGTTCCTGTTCGACGAGCCGCTCTCGAACCTCGACGCCAAGCTCCGCGTGCAGATGCGCACCGAGATCCGCGAGCTGCACCAGCGGCTGAAGACCACCACCGTCTACGTCACCCACGACCAGATCGAGGCGATGACGATGGCCGACAAGATCGTCGTCATGCAGGGCGGCCGGATCGAGCAGGCGGGCGCCCCGCTCGACCTCTACGACCGGCCGGCCAACGTGTTCGTGGCGGGCTTCATCGGCAGCCCGGCGATGAACCTGATCGACGGCCGCGTGGCGGGCGGCGCGGTCGAGGCGCTGGGCGCGCGGCTGCCGCTCGGCGGCGCCGCGGGCGAGGGGCGCGAGGTGGTCTTCGGCGTCCGGCCGGAACATCTCGACCTGGCCGATGCCGGCTCCGCCGCCGGGATCGAGGGCACCGTCGCGGTGGTCGAGCCGACCGGATCGGAAACCCATGTCGTCGTCCGCGTCGGCGGGAACGGCGCCGGAAACGGCGCCGGCCCCGGGGGCAGCGAGATCGTCGGCCTCTTCCGCGAGCGGCACCGCTTCCGCCCCGGCGACGCGATCCGCCTCGCGCCCGATCCCGCCGCCGTGCATCTGTTCGACCGCGCGACGGGGGTGCGGCTGTGACCCGCACCGTCCTCGTCTACGGCGATTCCAACAGCCATGGCACGGCGCCGATGCCGACGCTGCTCGACCGGGCGCGGTACGGCTTCGATCAGCGCTGGCCGGGGGTCATGGCGGGCCGGCTGGGCGCCGGCTGGCAGGTGATCGAGGAGGCGCTGCCGGGCCGCACCACGGTGCATCCCGACCCGGTGTCGGGCCTGCACAAGAACGGGCTCGCCGTGCTGCCGGCGGCGCTGGAAAGCCACGCGCCGATCGACCTGGTGATCCTGATGCTCGGCACCAACGACCTGAAGGCCCGCTTCGCGCTGCCGCCGGTCGAGATCGCGGTCGGGGTCGAGCAGCTCGTGCGCCATGTCCGGCAGGGCTTCTGCGGGCCGGAGGGGCGGGCGCCGGCGCTGCTGCTGGTCTGCCCGCCGCCGGTCGAGGAGGCGGGCTGCTTGGCCGAGGTCTTCGCCGGCGGCGCTGCGAAGTCGCGCCGGCTCGCGCCGTTCTATGCCGAGGCGGCGGCGCGCTGGGGCGCGGCGTTCCTCGATGCCGGCACCGTCATCGACCCTTCGCCGGTCGATGGCGTCCACTTCGCGGCCGATGCGCATCGACGGCTCGGCGAGGCCATCGCCGGCGTCGTCGCGGGCCTTTCGTTCTGAGGGAGGAGAGATCATGCTGAAGGGCATCGACCCGAGATTGAACGCCGACGTGCTCTATGCGCTGCGCGCGATGGGCCACGGCGACGTGCTGGTGATCGCCGACACCAACTTCCCCGCCGACAGCGTGGCGCGCGATACCGTGCTGGGCGAACTGCTGACGATGCACAACCTGACCGCCGCCGAGGCGGTCGAGGCGGTGCTGTCGGTCATGCCGCTCGACACCTTCGTCGACGACTTCGCGGCGCGGATGGAGGTGGTGGGCAAGCCCGACGAGGTGCCGAAGGCGCAGAAGGAGGTGCAGAAGGCGATCGACAGGGCCGAGGGCCGGCCCCGGCCGATGGTCTCGGTCGAGCGCTTCGAGTTCTACGACCGCGCCCGCGAGGCCTATGCCGTGATCCAGACCGGCGAGCGGCGGTTCTACGGTTGCTTCCTGCTCCGCAAGGGGGTGATCGGTCCGGATGAGTAGCGTGCGTGCCTTCCCTCGCCCGTGCGCCGGCTCGGGCGGCGTCCGACCCGCGCCCCCGGCGCGCGTCCTTCGTGCCCACGTCGTCGGTTCGGGCGCCGCCCGTGCCGCGGTGATGCCGGAGGCGGGCTGAGCCATGCCCGGCATCGTGATCCTCGGCGTCTTCGTCGCCGACACCGCCTACCGCGCCGACCGCCAGCCGCGGATGGGCGAGACGATCCTCGGGCGGTCCTTCGCGCTCGGCCCCGGCGGCAAGGGCTCGAACCAGGCGGTCGCGGCGGCGATGGCGGGGGGAGAGGTCAGCTTCATCACGCGCCTAGGCCGCGACCCCTTCGCCGAGATGGCGCGGGCGACCTGGGCGAAGGCGGGCGTCACGCCCGAGGTCACCGACGATCCAGAGAGCTACACCGGCGCGGCCTACATCTTCGTCGAGGAGGCGACCGGCAACAACGCGATCATCATCGCGCCCGGCGCGGCGGGCCGCATCTCGATCGCCGACATCGAGGCGCGGGCCGGCCTCATCGGCGGCGCGCAGGTCTTCGTGACCCAGCTCGAACAGCCGATGGACGCGGCATTCCGCGCGCTCGAGATCGCGAAGGCCGGCGGCGCGACGACGATCCTGAACCCGGCACCGGCGGCCGACCTGCCCGGGGGGATGCTGGCGCTCTGCGACGTGGTCACGCCGAACGAGAGCGAGGCCGAGGGCATCACCGGCCTGCCGGTCACCTCGGTCGCCGAGGCCGAGGCGGCGGCGAAGGCGCTCCTCCGGCGCGGCGCCGGGGCGGCGGTGGTGACGCTCGGCGCCAACGGCGCGCTCTACCACGATGGCACGCGGACGGTGCATGTGCCGGCCCTGAGCGCCGGCCCGGTGGTCGAGACGACGGGGGCGGGCGATGCGTTCAACGGCGGCTTCGCGGTGGCGCTCGCCGAGGGCCGCGACCCGGTGGCGGCGGTCCGCTTCGGCTGCGCCACGGCGGCGATCTCGGTCACCCGCGCCGGCACCGCGCCCTCGATGCCGGCGCGCGGCGAGATCGACGCGCTGCTGGCGAAGGCGGGCGGCTGAGGCCCGGCTGGGGTCCGGCTGAGGCCCGGCTGAGGCCCGAAACTCTTCGGACGAAGAGTTTCAGGGCCTCCGGCGGGGATATTTGCAAGACGGGGAAGCGGCGCGGGTCAGGTCCGCCGGCTCACTCAAGATACTCGCTCGGGTCGAGGGTCTCGAAGCCGCGGCGCACCTCGAAGCGGATGAAGGCCGGGTTGCCGGCGCGCACCTTGCCGATCGCCTGGCCGCGGCTGACGCTGGCCCCGCGCTCCACGGTGATGTCCTCGAGATTGGCATAGACCGTCAGGATCGGCTCGGACGAGCCGAAGGCCGCGCCGTCGTGGCGGACGATGACGATCGCCACGTTGTCGGTGCTGCGGGTCACCGCCGCGACGGTGCCCTCGGCCGCGGCGTTGACGTTCGCGCCGGCCGAGGCCGAGATGTCGATCCCCTCGTTGCGGCCCTTCTGGTAGGCCCGGATGATCGAGCCCGAGACCGGCATCGAAAGCCTCGCCGGGGTCGAGGCCTCGGTGCGCTCGGCGCCGAGGTTCGGCGACGGCGGCGTCGCCTCGGGCGTCGCGCCGGTCTCGTCCGCCTCGGGGAGCGGCTGCGCGGCCGAGGGCGGCACCGGCGTTGGCGAGCCCTCGCCCGGCGCTGTCGTCGGCGTGGTGGCCGGTGCGGTGGCTGGTGCGGCCGCCGCCGCCGACGTCGGCGCCGCCGCGCCGGCCTGCGGGATGATGAGATAGGCGCCCTCGCGCACCGCAAGGTCGGGGCCGAGCCCGTTCCAGTCGGCCAGCGAGCGCACCGACACGCCATAGAGCCGGGCGATGGAATAGGCGGTCTCGCCGCGCACCACCTGGTGGCGCACCGGCTCGGCCGAGCCGCGCGGCGCGGCGATCGTGCCCGGCGGCGTCGAGGCGCCGGCCTGGCCGCCCGAGGCCCGGTCGATCGCCTGGCCGGCGAGCGTGGTCACGTCGACCGCGCCACCGCCGGCCGAGCCGGGCGGAACCGCCGCGCCGCCGGCCGAGAAGCCGCCGGGCGGTTCGCTCACCCGCCGCGGCAGCGCCACGATCTCGCCGTCGCGGAGCGGCGTGCCGGCGGCGATGCCGTTGAAGCGCGCCACCTCCTCGGTGCCGAGGCCGACCCGCGCGGCGACGGTGTCGATCGTGTCGCCGCGGCGTGCCACCGCCACCTGGTAGCCGGGGTAGGAGATGACGCCGCGGCTGTCGGGCTGCGGCCGGGCCGAAACCGGCTCCTGCACCGCCCCGGCGGTATCGAAGCCGCCCGAGGCGCCGCGCAGGTCGAAGTCGATGTTGCGGTTCTCGTCGCAGGCCGCGAGCGCGAGGACCGCGACGCCGGCGAGGTATGTCGCGGCCTTCGGCGACGGGATGCGGGGCATCTGCACTCTCCTCAATCCTGCAGCCCCTTGTGGCCGGGGCCTGCCTAGTCTTCCGCGACGCCCTCGAGCAGCGGCACGAAGCGCACCGCCCGAAGTTCGTCGTAGTCGTAGCCGGAGGGGCTGCGCGTCACCTTGATGAGGTGCTGCACATGATCGGACTGCCCCACCGGCAGTACCATGATACCGCCGATCCGAAGCTGCGCCAATAGGGGCCCCGGCGGGTCCTCGGCGGCGGCCGTCACGAGGATCCGGTCGAACGGCGCCTGTTCGGCCAGCCCGCGCGAGCCGTCCGCGGTGCGCGCGGTGATGTTCGGCAGGCCGAGCGTGCGGAACACCTCCTCGGCCTCGCGAACGAGGCGGCGATGGCGGTCGACGGTGTAGACCCGGCGCGCCAGCAGCGACAGCACCGCCGCCTGGTAGCCCGACCCGGTGCCGACCTCGAGGACCTTGTCGCGGCCGCCCACCTCCAGCGCCTGGGTCATCAGCCCGACGACCGAGGGCTGGCTGATCGTCTGGCCGCAGGCGATGGGCAGCGGCACGTCCTCGTAGGCGCGCGCCGCGAACAGGCCCTTGACGAAGGCGCCGCGGTCGACCCGCTCCATCGCCTCGAGCACGCGACGGTCGGTGACCCCCTTCGAGCGGATCGCATAGAGAAAGCGCATCTTCCGCTCGGCATCGGTCTCGGGCGCCTCGCTCATCCGAACCGCCCTTCGAGATGCGCCAGCGGTGCAAGCGCGTCATGCGCGGTCAGGTCGGCGCGCATCGGCGTCACCGAGATGTAGCCCTCGATGTTGACCGTCCCGTCGGTGTCCTCGCCCGAACCCACGTCCTGCCGGCCGCCGCGGACCCAGAGGAACCGCCGCCCGGAGGGCGACAGATGCGGCTCGACGCCGAAGCTGGTGCCGCGGCGGAAGCCCTGGCGGACGACGCGCAGGCCGCGCACGCCGGCGGCCCCGGCTGGCGGAAAGTTGACGTTGTAGAACAGCCGGTAGTCGCCGCCGTCCCAGCGCGCGTGGTCGAGAAGCAGGCGCACCACCGCCGCGCCGTGGGCGGCCGCGGCCTCGAACGGGTCGGGCCGGGCGAGGTTGCCGGGGCCGTAGAACTGGCTGAGCGCGATTGCCGGCAGCCCCTGCAGCGCGGCCTCCATCGCGCCGCCGATGGTGCCCGAATAGAGCACGTTCTCGGCCGCGTTGTTGCCGCGGTTGACGCCCGACAGCACGAGGTCGGGCCGGGCATCGACCATCGCGTCGTAGAGGCCCGCCATGACGCAATCGGCGGGCGAGCCTTCGGCGGCGAAGCGGCGCGGGCCGAGCTCGGCGATCATCGTCGGGTGGGTGTAGGAGATGGCGTGGCCTACGCCCGACTGCTCGAACGCGGGCGCCACGACCCAGACCTCGCCCGCCGGCCCCGCGATCTCGGCGGCGACCGCCTCGAGCACCTTGAGGCCGGGCGCGTTGATGCCGTCGTCGTTGGTCAGAAGGATCCGCATCACCCGCCCCCTTGCCGGTCCTGACCTAGCGGAGGCGGGGCCGGGCGTAAAGGCGGGGGGTGGGGGTGAGGGGCGGGGCTAGTTGAAGGCCGACGGCAGCGCGCCGGCGATGTCGATGATCCGGCCGCTGTCGGGATAGGCCCGCACGATCACGTCGCCGATGATGTAGTAGCGCCACTCGTCGTCGCGCCGGTAGTCGGGCAGCCGGTAGCGCCGCGGCTCGCGGATCAGTTCGGCGTCGGCCGCGCTGAGCACATCGCCCGGTCCAACCCGGCGCGCGTCGCTGTAGCCGTCGCGGTACCCCCGATCGTAGCCCCAGTCCAGACCGCGGCCGGCCGGATCGCGGTTCCGATCGCGGGCCCATTCGTCGCGCGCGATGCAGCGCTGCCGGCGCAGGACATGGTCGGGCGGGCAGGCGATGAGCCGGTCGCCCCGGTCCTGGGCGCCGGACGGCGCCGGGGCGGCGATTGGCAGGGCGGCGGTGGCCGCGATGAGAAGCATCCGTTTCATGTCGTGCCAACGCGCCCGGCTGCCGCCGGGTTCCAGGCGGCGTCACCGCCCCGGCAGACGACGGCCGAGGTCGGGCGTCAGGCCTTGCCGACAGGGCAGGTCGAGAGCCCCAGAAGCGTGTAGGCCGGACAGCTGCCCAAGAGCCCGGTGGCCAGCGGGACGATGCCGATCAGCAGGGCCCAGCGCCACGGCGCCTCCGGCAGGGCCAGGAATGCCGCGAGGAGCGCGAGGCCCGCGGCGATGCGCAGGCCGCGGTCGACGGCGCCGACGTTCTTCTTCAGCATGGGAGGTCTCCTCTTCCCGACAGCGGATGACCCGACGCTAGGCGGCGCCCCGCGGCGGGTCTGTGACCTTGTCACACCCCCGCGGTGCGGCGCAGCGCCGCGGCGTCGGCCAGCCGGACGCGGCCCCGCCCGGTCGTGACGAGCCCGGCGCGCGCCCATGCCTCGAGCTTGCGCGCCACGACCTCGCGCGCCGAGCCGATCGCGGCGGCAAGTTCGGCCTGGGTGGCGCGCACCTCGCCGGCGGCGTCGGCGCGCGCCACCAGATGTGCGGCGAGGCGCGCCTCGACCGGCAGGAAGGCGACGCGCTCGACCGCGTGCATCAGCGCCTGCATCCGCGCGGCGAGCGCGGCGAAGACGAGGCGCCGGAACCCCGACGACGAGTCGAGGAGCGCAAGGAACGCCTCGCGCGGCACGAGGACGAGGCGCGTCTCGGCCTCGGCCAGCGCCTCGGCGCTGTAGGCCGCGCCGCCGAGAAGGCCGAGCGTCGACTGGATGCAGGACTGGCCCGGGGTCACGGCATAGAGCAGCACCTCGCGCCCGGTCCGGCCGACCAGATGCACCCCGATCTCGCCCGCAAGGACCACGGCATAGCCCCTGACCGTCTCGCCCGGGCGGAACAGCACCGCGCCCTTCGGCAGGGTCGCGGGCCGCAGCGCGTCGAGCCGCGCCCGGGCCTCGGGCGCGAGCCCGGCAAGCTCCGGCACCTCCTCGGTCCAGCCCATCAGCCGCGCCCGCGCGCCTCGAAGCGCGGCAGCATGGCCGAGAAGTCGCGGCCGTGGCCGTCCTCGTCCTCGACGAAGCGGCGGTAGAGCTCGGCCGCGAGCGCGCCCATCGGCGTGTCGGCGCCGGCCGCCTCGGCCGCCTGCTGGCTCAACCGCAGGTCCTTCAGCATGAGGTCGGCCGCAAAGCCGGGGCGGTAGCCGTTGTCGGCGGGGCTCTTCGGGCCGATGCCGGGGGCGGGGCAGTAGGTGGTGAGGCTCCAGGACTGCCCCGAGGAGGTCGAGACCACATCGAACATCTTCTGCCGGTCGAGGCCCAGCCGGTCGGCCAGCGCGAAAGCCTCGCAGGTGGCGATCATGGTGACGCCGAGGATCATGTTGTTGCAGATCTTGGCCGCCTGCCCGGCGCCCGCGCCGCCGCAATGGACCGCCTTCGCGCCCATCACCTCGAACAGCGGCGCGACCCGCGTGAACGCCTCCGCCGGCCCGCCCGCCATGAAGGTCAGCGTGCCCGCCGCCGCGCCGGCGGTGCCGCCCGAGACCGGCGCATCGACCGCCATCAGCCCCGCCGCCGCGGCCTCCTCCGCTACGGCGCGGGCGCTGTCCACATCGACGGTCGAGCAGTCGAGCAGCACCGCGCCCGGCGCCATCGCCGGGATCACCTCGGCCGCCACCGCCCGCAGGATCGCGCCGTTCGGCAGCATGGTGAGGACCACCTCGGCCCCGCGCGCGGCGTCGGCGGCGCTGGCAGCGGGCGTCACGCCCGCGGGGCAGGGGGCCGTGGTATCGTAGCCGGTGACGGCGTGGCCCGCCCCGGCGAGGTTCGCCGCCATCGGCGCGCCCATGTTGCCGAGACCGATGAAACCCACCTTCATGCCAGTTCCTCCTCCAGGTTCAGCGCCTCGGACCCGAGCGGCATCAGCAGCCGCGAGACGTCGATCGGCGGCACTCGTTCGGGATCGGCATGGCGCCAGCGCGGGCAGCGGTCCTTGTCGACAATGGCGGCGCGGATGCCCTCAAGGAAGTCGCCATGCTCCATTGCGCGGTGGGTGAAGCGGTATTCCAGCTCGAGCGCGCGGCGGATCGAGGTCGTGCCGCGCAGCCGGTGGATCATCTCGACGGCGCAGGCCATCGACAGGGGCGCGTGCCGCCCGATCCGCTCCAGCGCGGCGCTGGCGAAGGCCGTGCCGTCGGCCCGAAGCGCGCGGATGATGTCGCCGAGCTGCTCGCCGCCGAAGCAGCGGTCGATGTCGGCCTGCGCCGGGGCAAGGGCGCCCGCGGGCGGCGTCTCGGCCGCATCGGCGATGCGCTTCCAGTTGCCGGTGGCGCAGAGCTCGGCCTTCAGCGCCTCCCACCGCGCCTCGGGCACGAAGCGGTCGGCGAAGCCGGCATGGATTGCGTCCGCCGGTCCCATCCGGTGCGCGGTCAGCGCCAGATACTCGCCGCACCGCCCGGGCGCGTTCGCCAGCAAAAGCGAGCCGCCGACATCGGGCACGAGGCCGATGCCGCATTCCGGCATGGCGACCTGCGCGCTCTCGCCGACGATCCGGTGGCTCGCGTGGCAGCCGACGCCGACGCCGCCGCCCATGGTGAAGCCCTGCAGGAAGCTGACCACGGGCTTGGGATATTCGTGGAGCCGCGCGTTCGTCCGGTACTCGTCGCGCCAGAACCGGCGGCCATAGGCGAAATCGCCCTTCGTTCCGGTGGCGTACATCTCGGCGATGTCGCCGCCCGCGCTGAAGGCCCGCCCGCCGGCGGCGTCGATCACGACCAGCGCCACGCCCACATCGTCGCGCCAGCCCTGCAGCGCCGCCTCGATGCCGAGGCACATCGCATGCGTCACCGCGTTCAGCGCCGCGGGGCGGTTCAGCGTGATCCGCCCCGCGCAGCCCTCGGTGCGGACGATCAGGTGGCTCATCCCCGCGCCGCCAGCATGGCGCGCGCCACGATCAGCCGCATGATCTCGTTCGTGCCCTCGAGGATCTGGTGCACCCGCAGGTCGCGCACCACCTTCTCGATGCCGTAGTCGGCGAGATAGCCGTAGCCGCCATGCAGCTGCAGGCACTGGTCGGCGACCTTCGAGCCCGCCTCGGTCACGAACTTCTTCGCCATTGCGCAGTGCTTGGTCGCGTCGGGCGCGCCGTGGTCGAGCTTCCACGCCGCCTGGCGCAGGAAGACGCGGGCCGCCTGCAATTCGATCTCCATCTCGGCCAGCCGGAACTGCAGCGCCTGGAACCGGTCGAGCGTCTGGCCGAAGGCGCGCCGCTCGCCCATATAGGCCAGCGTCGCCTCCAGCGCCCCCTGCGCCGCGCCGAGCGAGCAGGCGGCGATGTTGAGCCGGCCGCCGTCGAGCCCCGCCATCGCATAGGCAAAGCCCCGCCCCTCCTCGCCCAGCAGGTTCTCCGCCGGCGTCAGGCAGCCGTCGAGCTGGACCTGGCGGGTGGGCTGCGACCGCCAGCCCATCTTGTCCTCGAGCCCGCCGAAGGTCAGCCCCTCGGCCCCATCCTCGACCACGAAGGCCGAGATGCCCTTCGGCCCCGCGCCGCCCGAGCGCGCCATGACGATGTAGGCGTCGGAATAGCCGCCGCCCGAGATGAAGGCCTTGGTGCCGGTCAGCCGCCAGCCCGCATTCGTCCGCTCGGCCCTGGTCGCCAGGGCCGCGGCGTCCGAGCCCGAGCCGGGTTCGGTCAGGCAGTAGGAGAAGACCGTCTCCATCGTCAGCGCCCGGGGCAGGAACCTCGCCTTGATCTCGTCCGAGCCGAAGGCGTCGAGCATCTTCGCGCACATGTTGTGGATAGACAGGAACGCCGCGACCGAGGGGCAGGCCGTCGACAGTGCCTCGAACACCAGCGTCGCGTCGAGCCGCGACAGCCCCGACCCGCCCGCGCCCTCGGAGACGCAGAGCCCGCCGAAGCCGAGCTCTGCCAGCTTCGGCCAGAGCGCCTTCGGGATCGTGCCGTCGCGCTCCCAGTCGCGCGCGAAGGGCGCGATGTGCTCGGCGCCGAAGGCGCGGGCCATGTCGAAGATCGCCTCCTGCTCGCCGCTCAGCGCGAAGTCCATGGGCCTCTTTCCCCCGCAGATGCGAATTGAACGATCGTTTAATTCCCGGCGCCAGAACTAGCTGGACCGGCCGCCCCCTGGCAAGGGCGGCCCGCCACCGATCTTGCGGCATCGCGCGGCGAGTGCCAGTCTTTTCGCAGCGGTCGGGCCGAGGCATGGCCCGGATCGGGCCGGGAGGGGCGTCATGGCAAAGCGGCTGGCCGTCGCCGTCCTGCACGGCATGGGGCGGCAGGCAAAGCCCGACCCGGCCGATACTGCGCGGCGGAGCTTTTCCGCCGGGCTCCACCGCCAGCTCGTCGTCGCGCTCGGCGCCGCGACGATGGCGCGCGTCGACTGGCACGAGGTGTTCTGGGCCGACGTGATCGAGCCGCGCCAGGTCGACTACCTGCGCCGCGCCGGCCCGGCGGTCAGCCGCGGGCCGTTCCGCGACTTCGTGATCAACAGCCTCGGCGACGCCGCAAGCTACCGCCGCACCGACGTGACGAGCTTCAACACGACCTACCAGGACGTGCACCTGCGGATGTCGCTGACGCTCGCCAACCTCGAGGACGCGGCGGGCGCCGAGGCGCCGGTTCTCATCGTCGCGCATTCGCTCGGCGGCTTCATCGCGTCGAACTACATCTGGGACATGCAGGCCGGCCACGTCACCGCGCCGACGCCGTTCCGGCGCTGCGAGCAGGTCGCCGGCATCGTCACCTTCGGCTGCAACATCCCGGTCTTTCTGTTCGCCCTGCCGCCCGAGCGGATCGCCGCGATCGCGCGGCCCTCCGCCGCGCTGCCGCCCGCGCTCCGGCTCGACCCGTGGTGGCTCAACCTCCATGCCCGCGCCGATGTGCTCGGCTACCCGCTCGCCCCCGCCGGCGCGGGCTACGCCGCGCTCGCGGCCCGTGGCGAGCTCGAGGATCGCCGGATCCGGGCCGGCGGCCTCCTGCGAAGCTGGAACGCGCTGTCGCACTTCGCCTACTGGACCGACCGGCGGTTCGCCGTGGCGCTCGGCGCGCGGATCGCGGCCCTGCTCGGCGGCTAGAGATCGGCGTGGAACTCCTCGATCAGGTGCCGCACCACGGCACGGAGCGCCGCGTCGTGGTCGGCCCCGCCGAGCTTCGCCGCCTCCAGCACCGCCCGCTGCCGGTCGGCCGAGGGGCCGGCCAGCGCCATCGCCCGCGCCCGGGCGCATTCCTCGGTCGCGTTGAGCCAGCCCGCATCCTCGGCGATCAGATGCAGCAGCTCGTCGATCAGCTCGGGCATCGGAACGATCTCGTGCCGGCCAAAGTCGATCAGCCCCTGCGAGGTGCCGTAGCGCTGCGCCCGCCAGCGGTTCTCGGCCACCAGGAACGGGTCGTAGATCCGCCAGCGCTGGTTGCGCTGCGACAGCCGCCAGAGCATCCGCAACGTCGCCTGGGTCAGCGCCGCCAGCGTCAGCGTGTCCTCGAGCCGCGGGCTCACGTCGCAGATCCGGCTCTCCAGCGTCGGAAACCGGTGCGACGGGCGCAGGTCCCACCAGATCTTCGTCGCGTCCTCGATCAGCTTCAGATCGGTGAGCACGCCGACCGACCGCTCGAACTCGCCCCATGAGCCGAGCCGCGGCGGCAGGCCGGTGCGCGGCATGTTGTCGAACACCGTCAGCCGGTACGAGGCCAGCCCGGTATCCTCGCCCTGCCAGAACGGCGAGGAGCAGGACAGCGCCAGCAGATGCGGCAGGAAGTAGGCGAACTGGTTCATCAGGTCGATGCGCGTCTCCTCGGCCTCGATCCCGACATGGACATGCATCCCGCAGATCAGCATCCGCCGCGCCACGCCCTGCATTTCGCGCGCCAGCCCCACATAGCGGTCCTTCGGCGTGTGGTGCTGTGCCTTCCAGTCCGAGAACGGGTGGCACGAGGCCGCGATCGGGGCGAGGCCGTGGCGCCCGGCGACCTCGGCGATGGTGCGGCGGAGCCGGCGCAGGTCGTCGCGCGCGCCGCCGATCGTCTGGTGTGGCCGGGTGCCGACCTCGATCTGGCACTGCAGGAATTCCGGGCTTACCTGGCCCTCGAGCGCCTCGACGCAGGCCGCCATCAGATCGGGCGGCGCCTCGGCGAGCCCCAGTGTCTCCTGGTCGACGAGGAGGTATTCCTCCTCAATGCCGATGCTGAAGGCCGGTTCGCCCATGAATCCCTCCGGTCCCGCCCGCGCGCCCCCGCGGCGCCCGCGGGCCAGTCGCCATCCCCGTCAGCCCGCTCCGGACATCGCACGGCGGTGCGGGGGTGTGAAACCCCCGCCTTCCGCCGGCCTACTCCATCGCCTTGAAATGGAACTCGCCGCCCTCCTTCAGCCCGCTCGGCCAGCGCGCCGTCACCGTCTTGGTCCGGGTGTAGAAGCGGAACGCGTCCGGCCCGTGCTGGTTCAGGTCGCCGAAGCCGGACTTCTTCCAGCCTCCGAACGTGTGGTAGGCCAGCGGCACCGGGATCGGTACGTTGATCCCGACCATGCCGATGTTGATCCGGGCCGCAAAGTCGCGCGCGGTGTCGCCGTCGCGGGTGAAGATCGCGGTGCCGTTGCCGTATTCGTGGTCCATCGCCAGGGCCAGGGCGTCCTCGTAGCTCGTCGCCCGCACGGTGGTCAGCACCGGTCCGAAGATCTCCTGGCGGTAGATGTCCATCTCGCGCGTGGCCCTGTCGAACAGGGTCGGGCCCATGAAGAACCCGCTCTCGTAGCCCTGCAGGCGGAAGTCGCGCCCGTCGACCACCAGCTCGGCGCCCTGCTCGACCCCCGAGTTGATCAGGCCGAGCACCCGCTCGCGCGCGGCGCCGGTGACGAGGGGGCCGTAATCGACATCGGTTCCCGCGGTATAGGGGCCGACCTTCAGCTTCTCGATCCGCGGCACCAGCTTCTCGATCAGCGCGTCGGCGGTGCGCTCGCCCACCGGCACCGCGACCGAGATCGCCATGCAGCGCTCGCCCGCAGCGCCGTAGCCGGCACCGACCAGCGCGTCGGCGGCCTGGTCCATGTCGGCGTCGGGCATCACGATCATGTGGTTCTTCGCGCCGCCGAAGCACTGCACCCGCTTGCCCGCCGCGCAGCCGCGGGAATAGATGTACTCCGCAATCGGGGTCGAGCCGACGAAGCCCACCGCCATCACCGTGCGGTTGTCTAGGATCGCGTCCACCGCCTCCTTGTCGCCGTTCACCACCTGCAGGATGCCATCGGGCAGCCCGGCCTCCTGCAGCAGCTCCGCCAGCATCAGCGGCACCGAGGGGTCGCGCTCGGAGGGCTTGAGGATGAAGGCGTTGCCGCAGGCGATGGCGGGGCCCAGCTTCCACATCGGGATCATCGCAGGGAAGTTGAAGGGGGTAATTCCCGCAACGACCCCAAGGGGTTGGCGCATGGAGTACATGTCGATGCCGGGGCCGGCACCGTCGGTGAACTCGCCCTTCAGAAGGTGCGGCGCGCCGATGCAGAACTCGATCACCTCGAGCCCGCGCTGCACGTCGCCCTTGGCGTCGGGAATCGTCTTGCCGTGCTCGCGCGACAGCGCCTCGGCCAGCTTCTCCATGTCGCGGTTGAGCAGCCGCACGAACTCCATCATCACCCGGGCGCGCTTCTGCGGGTTCGTCGCCCCCCATTTCGGCTGCGCCGCCGCCGCCGAGGCGACGGCGGCATCGAGCTCGGCCTTCGAGGCGAGCGCCACCCTCGCCTGCACCTCGCCCGTGGCGGGGTTGTAGACATCCGCGTCGCGGCCCGACATGCCCGCGCTGCGGCGGCCGTCGATCCAGTGGCCGATTTCCTGCATCGCATCCTCCCTGATCTGTCGTCGGCCACCCTAGTCTTGCGGAAATGCCGGAGGAAGGGGCAGGTTGGCAAAAGCGCCGTGCAGGAATTCGGGCATGCCGCCCGCACCCGACCGGGATGACCTGCGGACCTTCCCCGCCGTTACGCTTCGCCGTCACGCTTCGCCGTCACGCCTCGCCGTCACGCTTCGCCGTCACGCTTCGTCGCGACGCTCCGGCGCGAACCCGCACGGCGCGAAGCCGTCGCTTGACAGGGGGCCGGGGCAGGTTGACGCTGCGGAAAACACAAAAGCTGGAGGAGCGCCATGCAAGTGCACGTCATCCTGAAGTCGAAGGCCGATGACGGCGTCGTCACGATCGCGCCCGGCGCGACCCTGGGCCAGGCGGCGGAACTCCTCTCGACCCGACGGATCGGCGCGCTCGTCGTCTCGCCCGACGGCAAGCGCGTCGACGGGATCCTGTCGGAGCGCGACATCGTCCGCGAGCTCGGCCGGCGCGGCACCGACTGCCTCACCGAGCCTGTCGAGGAGGCGATGACGAAGAAGATCATCAGCTGCCGCCGCGACGAGACCGCCGACCAGGTGCTGCAGAAGATGACCGACGGCCGCTTCCGCCACTTGCCGGTGATCGAGGGTGGCCAGATGGTCGGGCTGATCTCGATCGGCGACGTGGTGAAGGCACGGCTTTCCGAGCTTTCGATGGAGAAGGACGCGCTGGAGGGGATGATCAAGGGGTTCTGAGGCCGCACCGCCCTTGCAAACGGCCGCGCAATATTGTTGCCTGCGGGCGCGGAGGAGTGGGGATACCTGATGCGCATCGGCCTCTACCCGGGCACGTTCGACCCGCCGACGCTGGGCCATCTCGACATCATCCGCCGCTCGGCCGTGCTGGTCGACCGCCTGGTGATCGGCATCGCGATCAACCGCGACAAGGGCCCGCTGTTCTCGCTCGAGGAGCGCGTCGAGATGATCGAGGGGGAATGCGCGGCCCTGCGCCGCGAGACCGGGATCGAGATCGTGGCGCATCCGTTCGAGAACCTGCTGATCGACTGCGCGCGCGATGTCGGCGCGTCGATCATCATCCGCGGGCTGCGGGCGGTCGCGGATTTCGAGTACGAGTTCCAGATGGTCGGCATGAACCGCCGGCTCGACGACACGATCGAGACCGTGTTCCTGATGGCCGAGGCCGAGCATCAGGCGATCGCGTCGAAGCTCGTCAAGGAGATCGCGCGCCTCGGGGGCAACGTCGCGCCCTTCGTGACGGCTCCGGTCAAGGTTGCCCTCGACGCCCGGTATCCGCGGCGTTGAGGCCCGTCCGGGCGGGGAGGGGAGGCCCCGCCCGGACACTGACGGGGGTCGGCATGGGGTTCTGGGGGTTCTGGACATTCGGGGCCGTGGCGCTTGCGCTCTACGCCGCCTACGGCGCGCTGATGGTGCGGGTGCACCCGGCGTTCCTCTACCCCTTCCTGCAGGACGTCCCGCGGATCGCGGGCTTCGCGCGGGCCGACGTTCCCATCGCCGGCGCGCCGCCCGCGAGCGTTCTGGTCGGCGGGCCGGAGGGCGGCGCGCCGGTCCTGTTCTTCATGGGCAATGCCGGCGCGGCGGGGCTGTTCGAGGACTGGCTGCGCCTGCACGCCGATGCCGGCCGTCGCGTGGTCGCGCTGGAATACCGCGGCGGCGGCGGGCTTGCCGGCACGCCGTCCGAGGTGCGGCTGAAGGCCGACGCCCTCGCCGTCCACGACTGGCTCGCCGCCCGGGAGGGCGCGCCGGTGCTCCTGCACGGGTTCTCGCTCGGCAGCGGGCTCGCGCTCCATGTGGCGGCGCGGCGCGAGGTGGCGGGTGTCGTGCTCGAGGCGCCCTTTTCGCGCCTCTGCCGGCTGATGGCACGCCGTGCGCTGCTGCCGGCCTGCCTGCTGCCGGTGCAGCGCTGGGACAGCCTTGCCGATGTGCCCGCGGTGACCGCGCCGGTCGTGATCCTGCATGGCGAGGCCGACACACTGATCCCGATCGGCGAGGCGGAGCGGCTGGCCGCGGCCTTCGCCCGCACCGGTCGGCCGGCGGAGTTCGTGCGCCTGCCCGGAGGCGGGCACGCCGATCTGCCGGGATTTGCCGCCTATGCCGATGTGATCGCCGGGTTGCCCCTGCGTCAGCCGCCGTAGACCGCGCGGTGCGCGATCGTACGCGCGTCGCCGCGATAGAGGTCGAGGTCGAGCGCCACGTCGAGCGGCATGCGCTCGAGCTCGGCGACGGTGCGGCGATACTTCGACCAGGCGTTCAGACGGCCGCGGATCATGCTCATGGTCATCGTGGTTCCCTCCTTTGCGGAACCGGTCCTTGCAGATCGGAAGATGGCAGTTCCGTTAGCGCTAGCAAGGTCGGGCGGGAGATAGCCGGCATGCAGCGGGCGCAAGGCGGGCGGCTACCCCGCGGCGCTGCCCGCCGCGGCGCCGGCGGCCCCCGGCGGCCCGAGGTCGAGCGTCAGGCCCCGGCGCGCGGCATTGGCGCGGATCGCCTCGCGCAGCCCGTCGTGCCGGCGGAGCAGGTCGAGAAAGCGCGGCTCGTCGAGGACAAGGAGCGTCGTCGGGATCACCGCGCGGACCTCGGCCTGCGCCGGGGTGCGCGAGAGGAGCGCGAAATGCCCGATCATGTCCCCGGGCCCGAGCCGGCGCGCCGCGCCGCCGCGGTCGGTCGCCTCGACGGCGCCGGAGGCGATGAAGCCCACCCGCCGCGGCTGCGAGCCCCGGCCGATCAGGAGCTCGCCCGGCCGGGCGTAGACCGTGCGCAGCGCCCTGGCGAGGCGGCGCAACTGCGGTTCCTCCATCTCGGCGAAGAACGGAAAGCAGCGCACCAGGTCGGCGCGCTGCACCCGGAGGTCAAGCTTCGGCCGGCGGTCGAGGGCGGCGTGCCGGGTCGCAATCTCGGCCGAGAGCGAGGCGCGCAGCTCGGGCCCGATCAGCCCGTCGGCGGTCAGCGCCTCGTATTCGCGTTCCTCCAGCTGCAGCGCGGTTCGCTGGATCAGCCAGCGTTCCACCGCCTCGGTATAGGCCGGGAACTGCTGGCGCAGCGCCTCGAGCGCGGCCGAAGCCTCGGTCACCCGCCGCTCGAGCAGCTCGTGCAGCAGCTCTGCCACCCGGGCGCCGTGGATCGCCCGGATGCGCGAGTCGATGAAGCCGTGCAGTTCGCGCAGCACCATCGTCTCGGCGAGCAGCACCTCGAGCCTGAGCCGCGTGACCCGCCGCATCGGCGCCGAGATGCGGAGCCGGTTGTGCAGCAGCTCCGCCAGGCGCTCCGCGCGCGAGCTTTCGAGGTTGCGCCGCGCCACCGCGCGGTACTCGCCGCGCCCGCCGGTCCGGGTCCGTTCGGCGAGCCGCTCGACCCGGTCGAGCAGCGTCTGCGCCGGGGCCGCCTCGATCGCGTCGCGTCGGAAGAGGTCGAGGATCAGCTCGCGCTCGCGCCCCGAAAGCGCGATCAGGCCGAGCGTGATCCGGTCGCGGTCGAGGATCTCGCTGCCCTCGTCGGCCTTGAGCCGCGCGAGGTCGAGCCGCGCCCTGATCGCGGCCTCCTCGGCCTCGGTCATCGTCCGGGCGAGGCCGAGATCATGCGCCGCCTCGTGCACCCGGTCACCGACTGACTGCAGCGCGACGGCGACCACCTGGTCGCCGAGCGCCGCGTCGATCGGCGACAGCCGGTCGAGCCCGAGCCGGCGGATCAGCGGCCGGAGCGTCATGCCCTGCACGATCAGCGTGTAGAGCGTGAAGCCGGTGGCGACGATGCCGACCTGGCGCCGGATCTCGAGGTCGATCGTCAGGTTCTCGGTCACCGCGAGCGCGAGGGCCAGCGTCACGGCGCCGCGGAGCCCGCCCCAGAGGATCGCGATCCGGTAGGGCCGCTCGACCCGCGGCGACAGCCGCGCCCGCGACAGCAGCGGCAGCAGCCCGAACAGGATGACGACCCGCGCCGCCAGCGCCGCCGCCACGGTGATCGCCACCAGGACCAGGTCCGACAGCTGCGCCTGCTCCATCAGCCGCGGGATGAAGAGCGCGGCGAGGATGAAGATGAAGGCCCCCGCCCAGTGGGCGAGCAGGTCCCAGGTATCGCGCAGCTTGGCGAGCGTGGCGGGCCGGAGCCGGCCCGCCGCGAGGAGGTTGAGCGTCAGCCCCGCCGCCACCACCGCGACCACCCCCGAGGCGCCGGCCAGCCGCTCGGCGCCGACATAGGTGAGATAGGGCAGCGCCACGCTGACCGAGATCTGCGCCAGCGGGTGCGCCGGCATCCGCGCCATCAGCTCGAGTGCAATCCGCGCCGCGAGCCAGCCGGCCGCCGCCCCGCCAAGCAGGATCCATGGAAAGCCGGCCAGCGCCGGGCCGAGCGCGGGGTCTTCCGACGTGCGCGAGACGAAGCCGAGGAACAGCCCGAACAGCGCGATCGCGGCGGCATCGTTCAGCAGGCTCTCGCCCTCGACGATCCGGGCCAGCCGCTGCGGCGCCGGCAGCGACCGGAACACCGAGACGACGGCCGAGGGATCGGTCGTCGAGACGATGGCGCCGATCAGCAGACAGGCCATCAGCGGCAGGTCCGAGAACGGCACGAGGGCGGCGCCGACCGCCACGGTGGCGACCGCGACGGCGACGATCGCGAGGGTGAGGATCGGCACCCAGTCGTCGAGCATCCGCCGGACGTTCAGCGACAGCGCCACCTGGAAGATCAGCGTCGGCAGGAAGACGTAGAGGAAGGCGCTGGCGCGGATCGGGAACTGCAGGACGGCAAGCGCCACCGGGTTCAGCGCGTCGGTGAGGTCGGTGCGCCAGAAGAACGTCGCGCCGCCGCCGATCAGAATGCCCATCGCGGCGAGGATCACCGTGAACGGCAGGCCGAGCCGGTCGGCCGCCTGCTCGCTCAACGCGACGACGACGAAGAGGGCGGCGATCAGGCTGACGGCGACGGCGATGTCCATGCCGACCTGATACCATGCGGAACGGCCCGGCGCAGGGGCGCCGGGCCGACTTTCTGTTTCAGGCCGGTAACTTTAGATCAGCTTGCCCATCGCGACGGCGGTGTCCGCCATCCGGTTCGAGAAGCCCCATTCGTTGTCATACCAGGTGAGGATCCGGCACATCGTGCCTTCCAGAACCTTGGTCTGGTCCATGTGGAAGATCGAGCTGCGCGGGTCGTGGTTGAAGTCCGACGAGACGTTCTTGTGCTCGGTGTAGCCGAGGATGCCCTTGAGCGGCCCGTCGGCCGCGGCCTTGATCGCGGCGTTGATCTCCTGCACGCCGGTCTCGCGCGCCGCCTCGAAGGTCAGGTCGACGACCGAGACGTTCGGCGTCGGCACCCGGATCGCCACGCCGTCGAGCCTGCCCTTCAGCTCGGGCAGGACGAGGCCCACTGCCTTCGCCGCGCCGGTCGAGGTCGGGATCATGTTCAGCGCCGCGGCGCGGGCGCGGTAGAGGTCCTTGTGCATGGTATCCAGCGTCGGCTGGTCGCCGGTATAGCTGTGGATCGTGGTCATGAAGCCGCGCTCGATGCC
>CAZYBG010000017.1:0-37500 GCA_964645155.1 uncultured Rhodobacterales bacterium
TGGGCCGGCAAGTCGAACGGACCGCCGGCGTGGGCAACTGCCGGGCGCGGGCCAGTCGTCTCGGTGCTTTGGTCGCCGCCCTGATCCACTGCGCGAAGGGGGAGCGGCAGGGCTTCCTTCGGCGCCGCTGCACGCTCCGGCGGCAGCCCTGTTGTCGTCGGTGACGCCTGCGCCGACTCCGGCGCGGCCATCGCCGCGAACGCTGCGGGCGCGGCTGTCGGCAGGTCCGCCAGATGCGCGGGCGCGACCGTCTCGGACGGTGCCGGCCTCCAATCCCGCGGGTCGACCCCCGCGTCCGCGCCGAAGATGCCGGCGAGAATGGCGCCGAAGGCGTCGGACCGGGCATGGGCGCCTGTGGCGCCCGCCCACGCCCCGGCCCGTACTGCCCCTCGGGCATCGAGCGTCACCAGTTCCAAAGCGCCACCGATTTGCATCCTGCGTCCGCAACCTCGAATATGCAGGGGCAGACTGGCATGCGATGGATTACCGGATCTTTACTTCCGCCGTTCTATTCGGCCTCCGGTGCCTCGAATTGAATGGATACAGAATGATCTCTCCTGCCGCCGTTGCCGCGCATCCCGCGTTGTCGACCCAAAGGGAGGACGCGCCGCTCCGCCAGGCGGCACGCGAACTGGAGGCGGCCTTCCTGGCCGAAATGCTTCGTGCCGCGGGTGTCGGCCAGCCGCGGGCCTCGTTCGGCGGGGGCGCCGGAGAAGACCAGTTCGCGTCGTTCCTTGCCCGCGCGCAGGCCGACGCCCTTGCCGCACGCGGCGGCATCGGCCTCTCCGAAGCGATCTTCAACGCCTTGAGGGAGCGTGGTGATGACGATCGTTGAAGACCCCGCCGGCATGCTGCTCGCCCTACTCGAGGCCGAACGGGCGGCCTTGCTGGCCGGCCGCCTCGGCGAGCTTGCGGCGCTTCTCCCGGCGAAGATGGCGGCGCTAGAGGAACTCGAGCGCGAGACCGGGCCGGAGCCGTCGGCCGCCAGACGAATCGCCGTTGCGGCGCGACGCAACGAACGTCTGCTCGCGGCCGCGCTGCGGGGGGTGGACGCAGCCCGCGAGCGCCTGCAGACGGCGCGGCGCGGCGGCCCGCTGCTCTCGACCTATACCGCAACCGGACGGGCGGAGTCGTTCGGCGGGGCCGGCCCAGGGGTCGAACGGCGGATCTGAAGGCGCGGCAATCGATTCGAATGCCATGTATCGCCCCTCTGGATGTTCAGAGTTCGTTCAACGGTTCGGCGCGAGGGTCCGTGACAGCATCCGGCGAAGGATGCCGCCCGGGCAGGCCTGCCCGCCCCGGGCTCTGGTCAAAACGGCCACACCTGCCGCCGAAGGGCGGTTTCCGAAATCCGGCGCAAAGCCGCCAAGGGGACTAAAGGAACCACCATGTCCAGCATTCTGACGAACACGAGCGCGATGGTCGCGCTGCAGACCCTCAAGGGCATCAACTCGAACCTGTCCAAGACGCAGGACGAGATCTCGACGGGCAAGTCGATCGCGACCGCGCGCGACAATGCCGCCGTCTGGGCCATCTCCAAGGTCATGGAGTCCGACGTGAAGGGCTTCAAGGCAATCTCCGACAGCCTTTCGCTCGGCCAGTCGACCGTAACCGTTGCGCGGAACGCCTCGGAGACCGTTGCCGACCTCCTGACCGACATCAAAGGCAAGGTCGTGGCCGCCCAGGAGGCCAACGTCGACCGCACGAAGATCCAGGCCGACATCTCGGCGCTGCGCGACCAGATCAACGCGGTGGTCGGCGCGGCGCAGTTCAACGGACTGAACCTCGTGTCGGGGTCCGAAGACGTGAACATCCTGTCGTCGCTCGACCGCAGCGGCTCGGGCGCGGTTACCGCGAGCAACATCACCATCGCGCGGAAGGACCTTACCACCAGCGCAGGCACCCTCGGCACCGGCACGTCCCTTGCTGCCAATGCCACACTCTCGGCAGCGGCGGCGACGAACACAGGGAACACCGCGACGATCACGCTGGCGGCTGATGCCGATGTCAGCGCCGATGCCTTCGAGATCAGCGTCGGCGGCGCGACGGTGTCATTCGCGGCCGGCCAGCTCAGCGGGGACCAGGACGCCGCGGCGGCGGCGATCTCGGGTGCCATCAACGCGCTCGGGCTGGTCGGCGTCACGGCGGCAGCCTCGGGCGGGGCGATCACGCTCACCTCGACCCGCGCGTTCGAGGATGTGGCCCTCAGCGGCACGAAGAACGGTGGCGCGACCGGCATCACCTTGTCCGCCGCCTCCATCGCCGAGCGCGCCGAGAGCCTGACATTCTCCGGCTCGGCGGCGGTGAACGAAGGTGACGGCTACCAGGTCACGGTCGGGGGCACGGCCTTCACCTACGTCGCCGGCAAGGGCGAGAGCTTCGAGGATGTCGCCCGGGGCCTGAAGGCTGCGGTTGACGGAGGCAACGTGTCGGGCGTCAGCACCCGCGTCGAACAGGACGGCTCTGGCCAATGGCAGCTGAAGATCGACAACGATTCGGCCACGAGCCTGGCGCTCTCGCGGGCCGGCGCAGCGGGCGGCACCGCTTCCGGCGGGCTATTCGGTCTTGGTGGTATCGACGTGACCACCGACGCCGGCGCATCCGCCGCGCTCGGCAACATCGAGACGCTGATCAGCACCGCGATCGACGCGGCCTCGTCGTTCGGTTCGGCGCAGGGTCGGATCGACAACCAGACCCGCTTCATCGGGGCTCTGACCGACTCGCTCAAGGCCGGCATCGGCACCCTGGTCGACGCCGACATGGAGGAGGCGTCCGCGCGGCTTCAGGCGCTGCAGGTCCAGCAGCAGCTTGGCGTGCAGTCGCTCTCGATCGCCAACCAGCAACCGCAGTCGATCCTGGCGCTGTTCCGCTAAGCGACGATATCCGGGGCGCCGCCACGGCGCCCCGGGTTTCCGACCGGCCGAAGCGCCGGACGCTCTTGACCCCCGCTCCGAAGGAGACCCGTCTTGACCCCAATCGAACTGGCTCGAACGGCCTACGCCGCGCCGGCCGCCCCGCTCCGTTCCCCGCGCTCGGCGGAGTACGAGCTTTTCGCGCGTGTCACGCGGCGCCTGCGCGAGGCGATCGCCGCCACCGAAGCCAGTGCGGCGATCGCACCGATGGTGCGCGCCCTCCACGACAATCTTGAACTCTGGACGACCCTCGCCGTAGATGTCGCCGATGACGGGAACGGCCTTCCGCGCGACCTGCGCGCCCGGCTCTTCTACCTTGCCGAATTCACCCGCATCCACACCGGCCGCGTCCGGGCGGGAACTGCATCGGCCGGGGTCCTGGTCGACATCAACACGGCCGTCATGCGCGGGCTTGCCGCACGGGGAGAGGGGTGATGGCCGGCCTTGTGCTGAAGCTCGGGCCGGAAGAGCGCGTGCTGATCAACGGTGCGGTGATCGAGAACGGCGACCGGCGGTGCCGGCTGTCGATCCTGACACCAGGCGCAAACATCCTGCGCCTCCGCGACGCGATCCACCCGGGCGAGGTGAACACCCCCGTCCGCCGCGTCTGCTACATCGCGCAGCTCATCCTCTCGGGCGATGCCGATCCCGACGAGGCACGCCATCAATTGCTCCGCGGCATCGAGCAGCTCTCGCAGGTGCTGACCGACACCGATAGCCGGACGCATCTCTCGGCAGCGACCGAGGCGGTGATCAGACGGCAGCCATACCAAGCGCTGAAAGCGCTGCGTTGTCTCCTGCCGCGCGAGGAGCGTCTTCTCGCGGCAGCGACACGATGAGCTTCCAGCCGGTCCTTCCGGTCGGCGGCTATGCCGGATGGCGGTTTCTGCAGCGGACCGCCGACAGCCAGCGTGAACTTCTGTCGGCCGCGCCCGCGGCCCAGCGCGAGACAGCCGCCTTCCGGGCGCGGATCGGAACCGTAACCTCGGCCGAGCAGCTGGTGGCAGACCGGGCACTCCTCAGGGTCGCGCTCGGGGCCTTCGGGCTCGGGGACGATCTGAACAACCGCGCCTTCGTGCGCAAGGTCTTGGAAAGCGCCACAGCCGACAGCTCCGCCCTCGCCAATAGGCTGGCCGACAAACGCTATCTGGACCTCGCCCGCGCTTTCGGCTTCGGCGACCCCGGGGGGCCTCTGACCCGCCGCGCCGGCTTTGCCGAAAGGATCGTCGGCGCCTACGAGACACGGAACTTCGAGAGCGCCGTGGGCGAGAAGGATCAGTCGATGCGACTGGCACTCACCGCCGCGCGCGAGCTCGAAGGTCTTTCGTCACGGCGAACAACGCCGGATGGTCTGTGGTTCTCTGTCATGGGCAACCCGCCGCTTCGCCAAGTCTTCGAGACCGCGCTCGGCCTGCCTGCGAGTTTCGGCGCGCTCGATATCGACCGGCAGCTCACCGTCCTCCGCACGAAGTCGGAACGCGCCCTCGGCAGCGGCGAGATCGCCGGCTTCAGCGAACCTGCCCGGCGCGAGGATCTCATCCGCCTCTTTCTCATGCGATCGGGCCAGCAAAGCGCTCCGGCGACGTCCGGCGCCAGCGCGGCGCTCACGCTGCTACAGGCGACCGGCTCGGGACGCATCCGCCTGGCCTGACCGGCCACCGAATTGCAACAGCAACTCCGGCCCTGCCGGATGTCCGTAGCGGCCTCCCTGCGGCCTCGGGCCGCCCCCGGGCAGGGGTGCAGGTGCGGCAGGCCGGCTCCTAAGACAAAACCACCTCGCAGGCCCGGTGGATGCTCGATGCCCCGGTGCATTCTGCCGGACCAGCGATGCCGGCGACTCTCGGGTCCGCGACTCCGCAAGTTCCATGACCCGCGTACCGGCTGCCGTCCAGGAATACGCCGTCGCCGACCAGCGCAGGCCGCGGTTCAGCCTTGATCCAGGGTGAATTCCTGCGGGGCGCCCGGCGCTGCTGCGTCCGGCATGGCGGATGCGGACCCCGGCCCCCTCGCCGGCGGCCTGCGCGACAGGCAACCTGCAAGTGCGGTGAAGCTCGCCGCGATGTCAGCCGACGGCTCGGCCACGAAACTGTCGAGCGCCGGCCAGAGCCGGATCGCCTCGTCGATCGCCGGATCGGAGCCCGCGGCATAGAGACCGGCCTGGATCATCGTCGCCGAGCGGTCGTAGGTCGCCAGGACCCGGCGTGCGGCGGTGATCAGACCGTTCTCTTCGGCCGAAGCGGCGTCCGGAAGGCTGCGCGAGACCGACCGTAGCACGTCTACCGCCGGGAACCGGCCGCGCTCGGCGATCGCGCGATCAAGCACGACATGCCCGTCGAGGACGCCGCGCAGGATGTCGGCGACCGGCTCCTCCATGTCGGACCCTGCAACCAGGACGGAGAAGAGGGCGGTGATGTCGCCTGCGTCGCCCGAGCCCGTTCCGGCGCGTTCGGCCAGCGCCATGATCTGGGGGGCGAGCGAGGGCGGATAGCCGCCGAGCGCAGCGCCTTCCCCCGCAGCCAGCGCGATCTCGCGGTGGGCTTCGGCGAACCGGGTGACCGAGTCCATCACGAAGAGAACACTCGCGCCTCCGTCCCGGAAATGCTCGGCCACCGTCATCGCCGCGAGCGCGGCCCGCCTGCGCTCCAGCGGCGAGCGATCGGAGGTCGCGGCCACGACGACGGATCTGGCCATGCCCTCCGGGCCAAGAACGCGCTCCACGAACTCCCTGACCTCGCGCCCGCGCTCGCCGACCAGTGCCACGACGGCGACATCGGCCTCGATCTCGCGCGTGAGCGCGCCGATCAGCGTCGACTTCCCGACGCCGGAACCGGCGAAGAGGCCGATCCGCTGCCCGCCGACGATCGGCAGCAGGGTATCGAACACCGCAAGGCCCGTCGCGAGCCGCGCCCCCAGGGGCCGGCGCACCGAGGGTGGCGGCGGTGCGGCGCGAAGCGGCCGCGGCCTTCCCCGCAGGAGCGGCCGACCATCGAGCGGCCGGCCGAGGGAATCGACCACGCGGCCGATCCAGCCCGCATGCGGCGCGATCACGGCCGGCCCGTCGAGTTCGGCCGCATCGCCGATCTGCACCCCTTCGACCGGTCCGTCAGGAAGCAGCAGGGCATGGGCCGGCTCGAGCGCGATGATCTCGCCCCCGATCGTTTCACCAGAGCGCCGCGTCAGGCGGACCAGATCGCCGAGGGCGGCCTGCCGCTCGAGCCCGATCACGCGGATGCCGCTCGTCCCGATCGCGGCGACGCGGCCGATGACGCGCAGGCCGGCAAGCCCGCCGATCTCGGACACGAGTTCCTCGAAACCGGATCCCGCCACTTGATCCCTCCCCTGCGCCTTCTGCCGCACTCAACCGTTTCTAAACGAATCGGTCTTAAGGCTTGGTTGCAGACGACCCCCCGGGAGAAGCCCGATGTTCGACAATATCGAGATCTTTGCGCAAGCCAGGGCGATGGCCGCCCATGCGGGGGCGCGGCAATCCCTGCTCGCAGCGAACATCGCGAACGCCGACACCCCCGGCTACAAGCCCGTCGACCTCGCCGCTTTCGGTGAAAGCTACCGGACTCTTGCCAGCGCCCCGGAGCTGCGTGCGACCCGCCCGGCCCATCTCGGCGGCGCGGAGGCCACCTTGCGGGCCGCGGGCCTGCCGAGCCCCGTCGTCGGCGCCACCTCGCCCAACGGCAACGGCGTCTCGATCGAAGCCGAGATGGTCAAGGCCGCCGAGGTCCGCGCCCAGCACGATCTGGCGCTGTCGATCTACCAGAGCGCGCTCGGCATCCTGCGCTCGAGCGCCGGCCGCGGCCGCTAGGACACGAGGCAAAAGCCATGAGCGACCTTGCCCGGACCCTCGGACTTTCCGCCAGCGGGATGCAGGCCCAGGCGGCCCGCCTCCGCCATGTCTCCGAGAACATCGCGAACATCGATACGCCGGGCTACCAGCGCAAGCTCGTCAGCTTCGGCACGACGCTCGAAGCCGGTCGTCCGACCGGCGGGGTCGAGACCGGCCCGGTCCGGCTCGACCCGCGCGCCCTGCCGCGCATCTACGACCCCGGCCACCCGCTGGCGGACGAAACCGGCCACTATGACGGCTCGAATGTCGATCTGGTGGTCGAGATCGCTGACGCGCGCGAAGCGCAGCGCAGCTACGAGGCGAACCTCCGGATGTTCGATCAGGCCCGGCAGATGCAGTCGGCGCTGGTCGAGCTTCTCAGGCGATAGGGGAACACCAGAATGGACGTGAGATCCTCTGCCGCCGGCCAGCTCTACCTCCAGGCGCGGCCGGCAACCCAGGCCGCGCCGCAGCCGTCGAGTGGTGGCGAGGCCTTCGCGCGCGCCGCGCGCGACTTCGCCGACACCCTGCGCCACGGCGAAGACACGGCTCAGGCCGCGATGACGGGCGATGCCGACCCCTATGCTCTGGTACAGGCCCTCGCCGCGACCGAGCTTGCGGTCGAGACCGCCGTGACGGTGCGCGACAAGGTCGTCGAAGCCTACCAGGAAATCCTCAGGATGCCGGTCTGATGGACGAGATCGTCTTCTACGACACGCTGCGCCAGGGTCTCTGGGTCTCCGCGATCGTCTCGGCGCCGCTCCTCGCGGTCGCGCTGGTGGCGGGCCTCGTCATCGGCCTGCTGCAGGCCCTCACCTCGATCCAGGAGATGACGCTCACCTTCGTGCCGAAGCTCGCGGCGATGCTGGCCGTGTTCTGGCTGTCGATGGGCTTCATGACCGAGACGCTGACCGGGTTCTTCACCGACCAGATCATTCCCATGGCCGCGGGAGGCTGAACTTTGGACAATGCGATCTATACGACGCTCGGGCGGCAGTCGGGGCTGCTGCGCGAGATGCAGGTCATCGCCAACAACATCGCCAACGTCTCGACGACGGGCTACCGGCGCGAGGCGGTGGTGTTCGCAGAGCACGTCTCGTCGCTCGAGGACGGCGGTCCCTCGCTCTCCATGGCAAACGGCACCGGGCGCGCGACCGACGATCGCCAGGGCCCGCTGTCGCGGACCAACGCGACGTTCGACTTCGCGATCGAGGGCGAGGGCTTCTTCCTCCTGCTGACGCCGGAGGGCGAGCGGCTCAGCCGCGCAGGGTCGTTCGGCCCGACAGCGGAGGGCGAGCTCGCCGCGCCCGACGGCGCCCGCCTGCTCGACCTCGGCGGCGCGCCGATCTTCGTGCCGCCCGACGCGCGCACGATCACCCTCGCTCCCGACGGCACCCTTGCCGCCGACGGACAGCCGATTGCGCAGGTCGGGGTGTTCCGCCCGGTCGACCCGCTGGCGATATCGCGCGAGCACGGCACCCGCTTCGAGAGCCGCGAGGGCTGGGAGCCGATCGAGGAACCGAAGCTGCTGCAGGGGTTCGTCGAGGGCTCGAACGTCGCCGCCGTGACCGAGATGGCGCGGATGATCGAGGTGCAGCGATCCTACGAGCTCGGGCAATCCTTCCTCGACAGCGAGGACGAACGGATTCGCGCCTTCCTGCGCAGCTTCGGGCGCTGAGAGGGACCAGAGAATGCGTGCACTTGCAATCGCCGCGACCGGCATGTCGGCCCAGGCCGCCCGTGTCGAGGTCATATCGAACAACCTCGCGAACATGAGCACGACCGGCTACAATGCCCGCCGCGCCGAGTTCGCCGACCTGCACTACCAGCAGGTAACCCGCGCCGGCACGCTCACCGCGGGCGACGGCACCCAGGTTCCGACCGGCGTTCAGGTCGGGCTCGGCGTCCGGCCGACCGCCGTCTCCATCGTCGCGGCGCAAGGCACGCTCTCGGCCACCGGAGGCGACCTCGACGTCGCGATCGAAGGGCATGGCTACATCGAGGTCGCGCTGCCTGCCGGCCTGTCGGCCTACACCCGCGACGGTGGCCTCAAGCGCTCGGCCGACGGCCTCGTCGTCACGTCCGATGGCCATCCGGTCGTGCCCGACATCACCATTCCTTCCGATGCACGCAGTCTGTCGATCAGCGCCGATGGCGAGGTCTATGCCTACTTCAACGACCGGGTGGAGCCGGAGCTGCTCGGCCAGCTCACGCTGGCCGCGTTCCCGAACGAGAAGGGGCTGGAGGCGATCGGCTCCAACCTCTTCCTCGAAACGGCCGCGTCCGGCACGCCGCTGGTCTCGGTTCCGGGAACCGACGGCCTTGGGACCTTGCGGCAGGGTTATCTGGAGGAAAGCTCGGTCGACGCCGTGAAGGAACTGACCGAACTCATCGAGGCACAGCGCGGCTACGAGCTGAACGCCAAGGTCATCACGGCGGCCGACCAGATGCTCGGCGCCACGACGCAGATCCGCTGATGGTCCGGCTCGCAATCGTTCTTGCCGGCCTGGCCGCCACGCCTGCCCCGGCAGATACGCTCGTCGCTGCGCGCACGGTCCGCGCGCTGTCGATCATCTCGCCCGGCGATCTCGCGGTGGTGGACGCCGAGGTGCCGGGCGCCCTCACCGATCCCGCCGAAGCCCTTGGGCTCGAAGCGCGAGCGGTGCTCTACGAAGGCAGGCCGATACGACCCGCGGATGTCGGACCTGCCGCGACGGTCGAGCGCAACGGCCTCGTGGCGCTCGTCTTCCAGCTCGACGGGCTCACCATAACGGCGGAGGGCCGCGCCCTCGGGCGCGGCGGGCCGGGCGACATCCTGCGCGTGATGAACCTCGCCTCTCGCGCAACCGTCTCCGGCGTCGTGGCCGCCGACGGGCGCGTCTTCGTCGGCGCCCTGCCATGACAACAAGGACAACCCTCGCAATGACCCCGATCCGCATCGCCGCCCTCGCCATCACCGCAACCGCGACGCTCGCCTCCTGCGGGCGGCTCGGCGATGTCGGGCGGGCGCCGTCCTTCACCCCGAACACCGAGGGCAACGAGTACTTCGCGATGACCGCCGGAGGCCTGCCCGAAACGGCGCCGCCCGCGCGAGATGGCGAGGACGCCTCGCTCTGGAACGCGAGCCGCGCGTCGCTCCTCGGCGACCGGCGCGCGGCGACCCGCGGCGACATCCTGACGGTCGTGATCGAGATCGACGACCGCGCCGAGATCTCGAACAGCACCGAGCGGGCGCGCGACGGCCGCGAGCGGATGGGCATCCCCTCGCTCCTCGGCATCCCGCAACGCGCCGAGGACGTGCTGCCCGACGGCGCGTCCCTCGATCCCGCGGTCGAGTTCTCGTCGTCCGGCCGGTTCTCCGGCGAGGGCTCCGTCAGCCGCCGCGAGAAGCTCACGCTGCGGGTGGCCGCGACGGTGATCGAGGTGCTGTCGAACGGCGTGCTGAGGATTGAGGGCTCACAGGAGGTGCGCGTGAACTTCGAGATGCGCGAGTTGCTGGTCACCGGCTATGTCCGGCCCGAGGACATCTTGCGGCAGAACGAGATCAGCTACGACAAGATCGCGGCCGCGCGCATTTCCTATGGCGGGCGCGGACAGATCAGCGACGTGCAGCAGCCACGCTACGGCCAGCAGGCGGCCGACGCGCTGCTGCCGTTCTGAGCGCTCGGGACATGCGTCGCCTCGTGCCAATTATCCTCGCGCTCGCAGGCCTCGCGGGCGGGGTCGCAGCGGGCCTTGCCCTCAGGCCCGGCAGCGCCGGCGCCGATGCGGCGGCGGGCGCCGACGCCGTCGAAGGCGAAGGTTCGGCCGGCGCGGACGATGCCGCCGCGACGACAGCACAGGTCGACGCGCAGGGCGGCAGCGGCGCGGCCGCCGCTCACCGGGAGGACGATGCCGACGGTACCGACGGACCCGAGTTCGTGAAGCTCAACAACCAGTTTGTCGTTCCCGTCGTGCGCGAAGGCCTGGTCCGGTCGCTGGTCGTCCTGTCGATCAGCCTCGAAGTCGCGCCCGGCACCCGCGAAACGGTGTTCGCGACCGAACCGAAGCTGCGCGACGCGTTCCTGCGCGTGCTGTTCGACCATGCCACTGCCGGCGGGTTCGATGGCGCCTTCACCAGCCCCACGAACCTGCGCACCCTGCGCATGTCGCTGTCCGAGGCCGCCCATGCCGTGCTCGGCAGCCGGGTCAGCGACGTGCTCATCACGGAGATGGTTCGGCAGGACACCTGACCGGCCAGCCCGCCGCGCGGATCGGCGGGCTGGTGCCGGGACGCTTGCCGGGCACCGGCGCGACACCCCCTCCGCCGTGCCCGCTAGCCGCGCAGCCCACGTGCCGCCCTCCGCCGGGCGACGGTCCTTGCGGCCGCCGCCGCGTCCTCGCTGATCAGGCGCAGCGCCTCGCTCCGCCCGAAGGCAACGCGCGCGTCCTGAACGGCATTCGCCTCGGCCACACGCTCTCGGGCGAGGCGCATGTTGAGGGCGACCCGCCGGCGGTCGACCCACGACCCCCAGAGATCGTACACCCGGCCCGCGACGGGGGCCTCCAGCTCGGCGGCGATGACGTTGACCTGCCGCCGCTGCGCTGCGTCGAGCGCTGCAATCGTTGCGGCCGTCGCGGCGCAGTCGGCCTGTCGCCGTTTCAGGCTCGCGAGCCGCGCGTCGAGAAGCGCCGCGGCGAGGGCTGCCAGGCGCGCGGCGCCGCGGTCGCTCATCGTGCGCCCCGCGGCCGCGCCGCGCGCCGGATCCGTTCGGCGAACCGGATCGCCGCGGCGACGGCGCGGTAGTGCTCCGGGGCGATCTCGGCGCCGAGCTCCACCGTGGCGTGGATCGCCCGCGCAGTGGGCGGATCCCGATGGATCGGAATGCCGGCCTCCGCCGCCATCTCGCGGATCCTGGCCGCGATCTCGTCCACGCCCTTGGCTACGCAGACCGGCGCCGAGCCCCGCGTGCGCGACCACTTGAGCGCGACGGCATAATGCGTCGGGTTGACGATCACCACGTCGGCCTTCGGGACATCGGCGAGCATCCGGTTCGTCGCGATATCCATGCCGCGGCGGCGCCGCTCGTGCTTGAGGTGCGGATCGCCATCGCTGTCCTTCGTCTCGTCGCGCAGCTCCTGCAGCGTCATCCGGTTCTGGCGAAGATGCTCGAAATGCTGCCAGGCATAGTCGAGGGCCGCGATGGCCGCGGTCACCGCGATCACGGGCACGAGGAAGGCTTCGAGAATCAGCGCCAGCTCGGCGATGACGGCCGCCGGCGTCAGGACGGCGAGCGCGACGATCCGCGGTGCCTCTCGCGCCAGAAACATCCCGAGCACGATCGAGATCACCACGAGCTTCACCGCACTCTTGGCAAACTCGAAAAGCCCCTGCCGCCCGAACTTCTGCGCCGCGAGCGCGAGGGGCGAGATCCGCGAGAGCCGGGGCGCGATGTTCTCGCCGGTCACTGCGACCGCCCTTTGGGCAATGAGCGCCAGCAGCGCCGCGAGCGCCGGGACCAGGAGCCACGGCGCTGCGGCGATGACCGCCGCGCCGAGAAGTCCGCCCGCCGGTCCGCCGCCACCGTCGAAGAACAGCGGCGCGAGCCGGTCGGGCTGGTCGAGAAACATCAGCGCCGCGAGGCCGAGGCGCTCGGCGCTCCAGGCGCCGAACACGGTCAGGGCCGCGAAGAGGCCCAGATAGCCGGCAGCCGTGGTCAGGTCCTGCGAGCGGACGATCTGGCCTTTCCGGCGCGCCTCTTCCAGCTTGCGCGGCGTCGCGTCGTGCGGCTTCTCGGCGCCGCTGTCACCGCCCTCGCTCATGGGCCGAAGGGCTGCGCGAGGTGCTGGCCGAGCGCCGACCGCCAGGTGTCGAGCATGACCGGCATGGCGAGTGCAAGAAGGACGAGGCTGCCGAAGGTCAGCGCCGGCGCGCCGACGAAGGAGACCATCAGTTGCGGCATGGCCCGGTTGATGACGCCGAGCGCGATGTTGTAGACCAGCGCGGCAACGACGAACGGGGCGGCAAGCGCGAACGCGAGCGCAAAGGCGTCCGCCACGCGCGCCACGCCCCACGCCGCCGCCTGCGCCGCCGCGGGAAGCATCCCGGGCGGAAACGTCTCGTAGGACCGGATCAGCGCCTCGACCACGTGGACATGCAGGTCGGCCATGACCGCGAGCGTGATGCCCGCCATCGTCAGCAGGTGGGCGATCGCCGGTTGCGGGTCGATCCCGGCCGTTCCACCGAAGATCTGCGCGAGCGAGGTGGCCTGGGCGGCGATCGCGCCCGCGCTCTGCAGGGTCATGACGAACAGGCGCAGTCCGATCCCGAGAAGCAGCCCGGCGAGCGCCTCGGCCGCAACGATCGCGACGGCATCGGACACCGTCGCCCCGCGCCCGGCAAATTCGGGGGCAATCGCCGGGGCGATGATCGCGGTCAGCGCGACTGCCAGTGCGAGCCGCACCCTTTGCGGAACGATCTGCTCGCCGAAGGCCGGCAGGAGCGCCAGCAGCGCGCCGACCCGCACGAAGATCGCGAACGCAGCGAACAGCCAGTCCTGCGCGAAGTCGGCGAATGCGGTCAAGTCGGCCATTACGCCGGCACCAGCCCGACGAGGGCAGGGCGCGCTTCCAGGCCGATCTCCTCGAACGACAGGACCGGCCCGGGAATGCCCTTGGCCTTGAGCACGGTGCGAAGGAACCGCCGCCGCCGCGTCGACGTGACGAGCGCGGGAGTCGTTCCCTGCTCGCCCGCGCGGGCCATGCGCTCGGCGATGGCGCGGGCGAGGCGATTGAAATCGTCGGGCGGCAGGGCGACATCCGCCTGCCCGCGGTCGCCGGCCACTTCGTGCTCGGCGAAGGCCGCCTCCCATTCGGGCGCAAGCTGCAGGAGCGGGATCGTCCCATCCGGCCTGCGGAGTTCGGCGACCAGCTGGAAGCCGAGCCGATGGCGGACATGCTCGCAGATCGCCTCGGGCGGCGCGGCCGCGTGGCGAAGCTCGGCGATCGCCTCGATGATCAGCGAGAGGTTGCGGATCGACACCCGCTCGTCGAGGAGCAACCGCAGCACGGCCAGGAGCGTGTCGATCTGCACCTTCTCCGGGATGAGTTCGTCGAGCATCCGGCGGTTCGCCTCGGCCCGGCTGCGGTCGGAGAGGCTGCACATCTCGTCGAGAAGGCGCCGGAGCGCCTTGAGGGTCAGGAGGCGCGGCAGGTTGCGCTTGACGATCTCCAGGAGATGCGTGGCGAGAACCTCGGTCGGCGTGACGACGGTCACCCCGAGCAGCGCGACCTCCTCGCGCGCGTCCTCGGGGATCCAGCGCGCGGGCGCGCCGTACACTGGCTCGCGGACGTCCTCACCCGCCGGCAGTTCGGCCTCCGTCTCCGATGTCAGCGCGAGCAACGCGTTCGGCCGGACGCGGCTTTGCGCCTGCTCGACACCATGCACCCGCACCGCATAGGTGCCGGCCGCAAGGTGGGCATTGTCGGTCAGCCGAAGCTCGGGAAGGATCACGCCGTAGGCCTGCGCCACGTGCCGGCGCATGTTGGTGATCCGCGCCTCGAGCCCGATCGCCGGGTCGAGCACCATCGCGACGAGGTCCGGCGCGAACTCCACGTGAATGTCATCAAGGTCGAGCACATCGCCAATCGGCGCCTCGCGCGGCAGCGGCGCGGCCGGCGGTTCCGCCGCCGCGCCGGCAGACCTGCCCGGCCGCGCGGCGGTCCGCCAGGCGAGCCAGCCGAGAAGCGCCGCGCCTGCCATGAACGGCAGGAAGGGGAAGCCGGGCACGACCGCGAACAGCGCCATCAGGAGCGCCACGGTGCCGAGGGCCGCCGGATAGCGCCCGAGCTGGGTTCCGAGCGTCGTCTGCGTGGCTTCGTCGGACCCGCCGCGGGCCAGCAGCAGCGCCGCGGCGATCGAGATGATGACGGCCGGAATCTGCGATACGAGGCCGTCGCCGACGGTAAGGATCGCGTAGGTCTCGAGTGCCCTGCCGATCGGCATGCCGTGGACCACCGTCCCCATGATCAGGCCCATCGCGAGGTTGAGAAGCGTGATCAGCAGGCCGGCCACCGCATCGCCCTTGACGAACTTCGAGGCGCCGTCGAGCGAACCGAAGAAGGTCGTCTCGGCCTGCTCGCGCTCGCGCCGACGCTTCGCTTCCTGATGGTCGATCGCGCCGGCCGACATGTCGCTGTCGATGGCGAGCTGCTTGCCCGGCATGGCGTCGAGCGCGAAGCGGGCACCGACCTCGGCCATCCGCCCGGCACCCTTGGTGATCACCACGAAATTGACGATCAGCAGCACGCAGAAGACGACGAGGCCGAGGAAGACGTTGCCGCCCATGATGAACATCGCGACGCCCTCGATGACATCGCCGGCGGCGTCGGTGCCGGTATGGCCCTCGCCGATGATGAGTTTCGTCGACGAGACGTTGAGCGACAGCCGCAGCACGAGCGAGGCGAGCAGGATCGTCGGGAACGACGAGAAGTCGAGCGGCCGCTCGATGAAAAGCGCGATCGTGAAGATCAGGATCGCGAGCGCGAACGAGGCCGCGAGGCCGACATCGAGGACCCAAGGCGGAACCGGCAGGATCATCATCACGATCACGGCCATCAGCGCAAGCGCGATGCCGACCGTCGGCTGCAGCAGGCTGCGGCGGATCAGGTCAACCGGCGTCATCGGGGCTCTCCCCGGCGGCCGCCGGATCGGTCTCGATGAAGCGTCGGCCGGTCGTTGCGCCGAGCGGGACCAGCGATCCCAGATTGCCCGCAGCACCTGATGCTTGGAGGAGCGGGAAGCTGTTGATGCGGGCCGGCGCAGGTGCGGCCGCGCCCGGTTCGGCGATCGCCAGGGCGATATCGGCCGAAGGGGTCGATGCCGGTGGCGGAGCGCCGTCCAGCCCGGCAAGGATCCGGTCGAACCGCGCGCGGTAGCGTTCGGCGTATCGGGGGGTCCGGGAGTGGTAGGCGCCGGCAGCCCGGCTCCAGTCGCCGGTCTCACCATGCAGATCAGCCAGAAAGCGGGCCGCGTAGCGCGCGTTGGCCATTGGCTGGAACATCTCTTCGATCGACGCGAAGCCCTGTCCGTGCCAGCGGAAGTTGAGCTGGAAGCAGCCGACATCGAAGCTCCGCGCACCGCGGGCGTGATGCCGCTCGACGTAGTCTAGCGCCTCGGCTTCATCGTCGAACCAGACCCCGGCGCCTTCCATGTTGACGGTCCAGGGCCAGGGCCGCAGAGCGCCCTGGCGGCGCCGCCCGGTTTCGGTCAGCGAGATCGCCCGCAGGACCTCGACCGGGACGCCGGTCTCGCGCGATGCCTGCGCTGCCGCGGCATCGCACAGAACGGCCGGGTCGGCCGCGGCAGGCGGCCGCTCGGGCCGCGCCGGGGAAGCGGCAAGGAGCAGCAGCACGGCGAGCGCCGTCGCGGCCGGAATTGCCGGCGACGATCCGCCGGGCGGGGTCGCGCGCGTGCGGCGCCAGCCGCCCGGGTTGTCCCGGGCTGTTTTGCGCGAAGCCTCACGGCCCGCCGCTTCAGGAAACCGCGCCTCCGGTGCCACGGCTGGCGCGCATGGGGTCGGGACGTTCCGGGCATCGTTCAAGCGGGGCGCTCCACATTCTTGCAGGCGTGCCGCGCAACGCTAGGCCGCGAGTCCTTTCGATTCGGTAAGCTGGCGTCGACCCGCGGCCGGCCGCTGGCATGGGGCCAGGCTGCCTCGGCGGGGCCGTCACCATGGCCGCCCTGGCCGCGGGCCAAGCTGTCCCGCGTCGATGGGACCGCGTTGCGCCGGGGCGCTTGCAATGACATGTGGCTGCGCGGGCGGGTCACCACGCCGGCGACGTCCTCCGGTTGCCAGCGGGGCCTTGCGCTCCGGGTGGCACCTGATCGGGCACCGCCGCGCCGCGCTGCTCAGTTGCCCGGTTGGGTCGCAATGGCCGGCTCCCGCGCCAAGGCTGCAGCGAGCGCGCCGCGCGCCGCGGCGGCTGCGGCAACCGCCTCGGTCGCACGCAGGACGGGCGCGGTGCCGGGCGATGCTGGCGGGGCAGCAGCTGCGGGCTGCGGTGCTCCGGCCTCCGCTGGCTCCGCATCCGGCAGAGGACCGGCACCCGACGGGGCGCCCTGAGGCCCGGCATCGGCGAGCGGCGCCCCGCCCAGAAGCTCGGCGAGGTCTCGCAGCCGTTCGTCTTCGCTGGTCCGCAGAAGCGCCCATTCGCCCGCCGCCAGCGCCGCACGTTCGGCCGCGGCGGCATCCCCGACGGCGTCGAAGGCCCGCGCCGCACCGGCCACCTGGCCGAGCGCCAGCATCCCGCGGGCGCGCAGCCGGTCCACCACCGGACCCTCCAGGTCTGCAATTTCCGCCAGCGCGGCGGCGGGCTCGGCCGTCGCGAGCAGGGCTTCGGCGCGCGCGATCCGCATCGCCTCGTCTCCGCCGCCAGGAAGATAGCGGAGCGCCTCCTCGGAAAATCCGAGCTGATTGAGCCGCACCCCCAAGGCGATCGCCGTCGGCGTCCGGGCGACCGCTGGTGCCAGCGCGTCGCGTGCCGAGAACACCCGCCGGACGAAGTCGGCATCCTGCGCACCGCGCACGAGACCGTCAGCAAAGAGCTGCCAGAGCGCCGCCGCTGCCGCGGGCGCGAGGCCATCTGCCGCGCGGCGCCGGATCTCGTCCTCCGCTCCGACGAAATCCCCCTCCGCCAGAAGGGCCCGCAGCGCGAGGTCCTGCAATGCGGCGCCCGTATCGGTCTGCGCGATCTCGTGGGCGAGGGCCGCGGCCGTCATCGAGGCACCGTCCGGCGCACGCTCGGCAGTCAGTTCACCGGCGAGATAGAGCTCATAGGCATCGGCAGCGAGGGTGTGGTCTGCGGCCATCACTGCGTCCAGCGCTGCGGAATCGAAGGTGCCGCCAGCCGGTCCGCCCAGCTTTGCATCGAGGAGCCGAAGGGCTGGATCATCCGGGGGCAGCGCCCGCGCCAGCGCATCGCGTACGGCCGTCGCCGCGTCGGGGTCGCCGCGGTTGCTGAGCCGTTCGGCCAAGGACGGGCCGAGGTGACGCCGGAGATGGGGTGGAAGTGCCGCGAAGGCACCCAAGATCGCCTGCGTCGAAATCGGATCGGCCGGCTCGCCCTGGCCGGCGGCCCCGGCCGCGAGGAACGACCAGAGCGACACCGCGCCGCCGCAGCCCGCCTGCCCGGCGAGCACGCCGGGCAGCGATCCACCATCGCCGTCGAGCACGGCGGCAACGGCGAGGAGCACCGCATCTTCGGTTTCGCCGCCGGGATAGGTCGTCAGGACGGCGCGCGCCTCGGCCCCGAAGCCCAGATGCAGGTAGTACCGTGCAAGGTCGCGGACCGCCGCGGAGTCGGGTTGATCGAACTCTCCGACAAGCGCGGCGCGGCGTGTCGCGATGCCGTCGACGACATCGTCCGGGCCGCCCCAGGCTCCGATATCGACCTCGTCGTCGGGAAGACAGGTAATGCCGCCAGGCGCGGCCACGCCCGCCGCCGGGCGCAGGCCAAGGTCGCGGTCGATGCTGGTTCGCGCGCCGATGCGGAGTTGCGGCGGAAGCGCCGGGCCGGATCCGGTACCGGTGGCCGTTCCGGGCGCGGCGGCTGCCGGCATCTCGCCCGAGGCCGGCGCAAGCGCGTCTCTGGCCCGGTCGAGATCGGGCAGGCTCGCGTCGAGCAGGCCCTGCGCCGCGGCCCGGGCGAGTTCGCGAAGGAGACGCTCCTCGTCGCTGGGCTGGCCTTCCGGACGCGCAGCGTCGCGATCCTGCGCATCGGACGGACCGGCCGCTCCGGGAGACGCCGGGCGACTGGCGGGACCGAACCGCGCTTCCCATCCGGATGCCGTCGCAGCCCCGCTCCAGGCTGCCGGACCGACTATGCGACCCGTGGGCATCACGGTACCGGTCGCCGCCCTGCTCGCAGAACGCGCCGCAGCCACCGGCGCCTGTGCCACGGCGCCGGTCTCGGCAGCGGGCGGCGCGGACACCGCGACCGCCGGCCGTGACGGCGCCGGCGGCGACCGGCGCGCTGCAGCGGGAAGCGCCAACGCTTGCGCCTCGGCGCCCGGGGGCGCCACCGCGAGGGCCGTCTCGAACGGCGATCCGGCCGGCGGCGGCCCGTCGGTGATGTCGATGACGATCCAGCTGCCGCGGTACCGGCTGACCTGCGCGTGGCAGTCGCAGGCAAGCGCGATCGTCATCCGACCTGAGCCCGGCGCCGCCTCGGCGACGCCGGCGATGCGGGTGCGGCCGATGAGATCGAAGACGCGTGAGAGGTCGAACCGGGTCCGGCCTTCGATCTGCAGGGCGTAGCCGCCTTCCGTCCTGCCGAACTGCCAGCCCGCAGCGCGGTCGAGTTCCACCACGAGGCGGGAGAAGGCCGGATGATCGCCCGAGCGGACGCGAACGGTCTCGATACCCTGCGCGGCCACACCCGGAACGGAGGCGGCCCAGGCCAGACCTGCCAGGAGGACCAAGACGGCGGCCGCCCGGATCACGCGGCCTCCTGCTTCAGGCTCTTCAAAGCCTCTTCCAGTGCTGTGAAGGTGGGCCGGCAGTGGCCCGGCGTGTTCTGCCGCCCGACCTCAATGCAGATGTTCGGCGCATGCGTGTGCAGGTTCGCGACCAGGACCTCCCGGATCAGCTGGTAGAAGTGCCGGTCTTCCTCCACCACGGCGCGCATTTTGGACGAGAACGGTCCGACGAACCCGTAGGCCAGGAACACGCCGAGAAAGGTCCCCACGAGCGCGCCACCGATGAGCTTGCCGAGGACCTCGGGCGGCTGGTCGATCGACCCCATCGTCTTGATGACGCCCAGGACCGCCGCGACGATGCCGAGCGCGGGCAGCCCGTCGGCCATCGTCTGCAGCGCATGGCTGGCGGCGAGCGCATGATGGTGATGCGCCTCCATCCGCTTCTCCAGCACCTCCTCCACCTGGTGCGGGTCGTCGTAGTTCATCGACGCGGCGCGCAAGGTGTCGCAGATCAGGTCGACCGCCTCGTGATCAGCCCGGATCCGCGGGTAGCGCCCGAACAGCGCCGAGGTCGAGGGCGACTCGATCTGCTCCTCGAGGCCGAGGGGATTGGTCCGCGCGAGGCGAAGCAGTTCAAAGAGCAGGCACAGCAGGTCGCGGTAGTCGGCGGGCTTCCACTTCGGCCCGCGGAACACCATGGCGATGCCCCGTGCCGCCTGCTTCACAGTCGAGACGTCATTGGAGATCAGGAAGGCGCCCGTTGCGGCACCGCCAATCATCATCATCTCGAAGGGCAGCGACTTGAAGATGATGTCCATGTGCCCGCCGGCGAGCAGGTAGCCGCCGAAGACGAGCGCGAAGACCAGGAAGATGCCGATCGCTCCGAACACGGACGAATCCCTCTCAGCCGTTCGGTGCGACGGTGCCGCCCAGTGGTGAAGATTCGGTCATCGCCAGCCATCAGCGATCGGCGACGGCCACATGGCGCCCCGCCAGCACGACGCTGAGCGCGTAGGCCTTCTCCGGCGGCAGGCCGGCGAGGATCTGCCCGGCGGCGTCCGGGCGCATCCGGCCGAGGAAGCCCGCCGCGAAGGGCGGATCCATCTCGGCGAAGAGTGCGGCCGCCTCGGCCGGCTTCATGGCCTCGTACATCGCGGTCAGACGGGCCAGGTCCTGCTCCCCGGCCTCTTCGGCCACGGCCAGGAGTTCCCGCAGGCCCGCCTCGGCTGATTCGAGATCGGCCAGTGCGCGGCGGACCTCCTCGTCGGCGACGGCGAGGAGGCGCTCGCGCGTGGCGAGATCGGCCTCTGCCTCGGCAATGCGTGCCTCGCGCGCGCGCAGGGCGGTCAGGAGGTCCTGGAGTTCCGGCGCCGCTTCGCCGGCCGTTTCGGGCGGCGATGCCGATGCAGCGGAAACGACGGCGCCGATTTCCCGGGCGAGCGCCGGGCCTGCGCCGTCGGCCAGCCGCAGAACGGCGGAGATGACCATCATGCCGCCGACGACAGCGAGCACGCGCCGTCCCGGCCGCCCCCCGCGGCGCGTGGCCGGCTTCCACAGGCGGGCGCGTCTCATTCCGCGGCATCCGCTTCGGCGCCGCCGCGGGGCCGGCGCCAGACGACACGCCGCCCCGGCGCTGCGGCGGCCTCCGCCGGCACCGGCGGCGGGCCCGCCGGAAGGTCATGGGTCGCCGCCAGCATCATCTCGAGGCGCTGCAGCACGTTTTCCGCCCTGGCCGTCGCCGCCTCGAGCGACGCGGCCGATGTCCCCGCAGCCGAGCGCGCACGGTCGAGGGCCTTCGTCATGTCGTCGACCTGCGCGGAAAGGACAGCGACCGCCCCGCCCACGCCGTGCTCGAGATCGGTGAAGCGCATCAGCCGCCGCGAGAGCACGAAGCAGTAGAACCCCGCCCCGAGGGCGCCCGCAGCGAGAAGGACGTCGGCAGCCAGGCTCATCACTTGCTCCTAGTTCAGCAGGAATTCGGTCACGAGCAGATCGCGCACACGGCCGTCGCCGACGACGAGTTCGACCCGCCGCAGCATCTGCGCGCGCAGTCGTATCAGCACGCCGGGTTCATCGAACTGCCGCGCATCGACAGCGCGGAGATAACTGTTCAGCACGTCGAGGACGCGGGGCATCACCTTCCGCACGTCGTCCGCGTAGGCCTCCGGCACTTCAAGCTCGCCGCTGAAGCGCAGATGGCGGTGGCGCGACTCGGGCCCGAGCGAGATCACCAGCGGCGCAATCGGCACGAAGGCGATCGCCGGCAGCGCCTCGGGGGCGCTACCGCCATACGCTCCCTCGGTGCCGCCCGATGCCGGGATAAGGCCCGAATAGGCGGCGTAGAAGCCGGCGCCGCCCAGCACGACCGCCAGCAGCAGGCCCAGGGCCGCGGGGCGGCGCGATCGCCGGGTCTGCTTCTCTGCCTTCGGGGAGGGTTCCTCGGCCATCGGTCCGCTTCTCTGCCGCGCGTCATCTGCCTATAGGCCAGCGGTCACTAACCAATAATTAAGGCCGATGCCCGATTCCGGAGCCTGAGCGGTGAGCAGAACGTCGCGCGGAGGGTCTGGTGGAGCAGCTGGCATCGGTCTGGTCGTCGCTGTCGATGAGGCGACGGGTCATTGTGGCCGCCGCCACGCTCACGATGTTCGCGGCCGTCCTTGCGCTGTCGCGTGCCGCCACCGCGCCGTCCCTGGCACTGCTCTATTCGGGGCTCGAGCCTGCCGCGGCGGGCGAGGTGATCGCGGCGCTCGAGCAGCGCGGCGTCGCGTTCGAGGTCAGGAACGGCGCGATCTACGCCGAGGCGTCGGCCCGTGACCAGTTGCGCATGTCGCTCGCGGCCGAGGGCCTGCCGGCGGCCGGTGGCGCGGGCTACGAACTGCTCGATTCGCTGTCTGGCTTCGGCACCACGTCGCAGATGTTCGACGCCGCCTACTGGCGCGCGAAGGAGGGCGAGCTGGCGCGCACCATCGCTAGCGGCCCTGCGGTGCGGAGCGCACGCGTGCACCTCGCAGGCACCGTGAGCCAGGGTTTTCGCCGCGACGTCACCGCGACGGCCTCGGTCGCGGTCGTACCGGCGGGCGATGGTCTTTCGGCGCAGCATGCCCGTGCGATCCGGTACCTCGTCGCGTCCGCCGTCGCGGGGCTGCGGGCGGAGGACGTCTCGGTCATCGACGCCGAGAGCGGTCTCCTCCTCGGCGCCGATGACGGCATCCCGGCGGGCGACTCGGATCGCACCGAAGCCCTCAAGCGCAACGTCGAGCGGCTGCTGGAGGCGCGGGTGGGTGCCGGCCGGGCCATTGTCGAGGTCTCGATCGAGACCCTGACCGAGCGCGAAGCGATCACCGAGCGCCGCTTCGACCCCGAGAGCCGCGTCGCGATCAGCACCGACAGCGAGGAGCGGACGACGCAATCGAACGATTCGCGCAACGGCGCCGTCACGGTGGCAAGCAACCTGCCCGACGGCGATGCAGCGCCTGCCGAGGGCGGCTCGTCGAGCCGGGACAGTGAGGCACGCGAGCGGATCAACTACGAGGTCTCCGAGACCCAGCGCGAGATCGTCCGCCAGCCGGGCGGTATCCGCCGGCTGACGGTCGCGGTTCTCGTCGACGGCGTCGAGGTGACCGACGCCGCGGGCGCCACGACCCAGGAGCCGCGGCCGGACGCGGAACTCGCCGCGCTGCGCGAGCTCGTAGCTTCCGCCGTCGGCTTCGACGAGGCGCGCGGCGATGTGATCACGCTGAAGTCGATGCCGTTCGGAGCGACCGCCGCGCTCGGCGCCGAGGCGACGGGATCGCTTCTCGACCGCGTCGATCCAATGTCGACGTTGCAGGTCGGCCTGCTGGCGCTTGTCGCGCTGATCCTCGGCCTCTTCGTCGTGCGGCCGGTCCTGGTGCGGCGGCGGCTTCCCGACCTGCCGAGCCTGCCCGGGCCCGCCGGGTCGGCAGGCTCCGCCGGCCGCACCGCCGTCGGCAACACCTTCGAGCTGCCGTCACCGGGCGTCGGCGCATCCGAGCGGCCCCAGGTGTTCGACGGCGAGATCGAGGACGCCTTCGATGGCCGCTTCCCGACCGTGAACGCCGCGTTGCCGCGGCTTCCGGGTGACACCGGCGGCGATGCCGAGGTGGATCCGAACGATCCAGTCTCGCGCCTGCGGCGCCTGATCTCGGAGCGTCAGGACGAGACGGCCGAGATCCTTCGCAGCTGGATGGACGACAGGGAGGAGCGCGCATGATCGCCGCGCCGCTCCGCCTCGATCGCTTCGACGCGCCGGCCGTAACCGCGCCCGCCGCCGACCGGCTCGCCGATCCGCAGCCGCTCGAAGAGGCACGGCTCGCCGGCTACGAGAGCGGCTACGCGGCCGGCTGGGAGGATGCGGCGACCGCCCACCAGGAAAACGGCCGCCAGGCGCGCACCGACCTCGTCGCGAGCCTGCGCGAGCTGTCCTTCACCTACCATGAGGCACGGACACATGTGCTGAACGGCCTCGCGCCGCTGCTCCGCACGATGACCGACCGAATTCTGCCGGAGCTTGCCCGCGAAACGCTGGGCGCGTCGGTCGTCGCCGCCCTCATGACAGAGGCCGAGGCGCTGTCGGGAAGCCCGGTTGAGGTCCGTGTCGCCCCGGAAGACGTGGACACGATCGAACCGGCGCTCGCCGAGACGCCAGCACTGCCCGCCAGCATCGTTGCCGACCCGGCGCTCGGCGCCGGTCAGGTCCGCTTCCGTTTCGACGCCGAGGAACGGTTGCTCGATACCGGGGCGCTCGTCGCCTCGATGCAGCGGCTGGTGGCGGATTTCCTGCATCACGAAAGGCAAGGAGTGCTACGCCATGGATGAACCGGCACCGTCGCAGCGGCGCGGTGCGGCCGATCTGGCCGGGCCGTTCGGGCAAGTGCCGATCGAGATCACGATCTCGGTCGGCCGCGCGCGCCCGCTGGTTCGCGACCTGCTGCGGCTCGCACCCGATTCGGTGCTGCCCTTGGACCGGCGGGTTGACGATCTCGTCGAGCTTTATGTCGGCGACCGCCTGATCGGCCGGGGCGAGCTTGAAGAACTCGGTGGCGACAGGGCCGGCCAGCTCGCCGTCCGGCTGACCGAGCTTGCATCGATCAAGGATGCGCTCTGACCATGCGCAGGGCACTTGCACTCGTTGCGCTCGGCGCCCTGTTCGCGGCGGCAGGCGCCGGCGGTGCGTTGGCGCAGGAGATCTCGATCTCGCTCGGCGAAGGCGGCTCGCTCGCCGAGCGGTCGATCCAGCTCATCGTCCTGATCACGTTGCTGAGCCTCGTGCCCGGGCTCGCGATCATGCTGACCTGCTTTCCGTTCATGGTCACGGTCCTGTCGATCCTGCGGATGGCTATAGGCCTCCAGCAATCGCCGCCGAACATGCTCATCGTCAGTCTGGCGCTGTTTCTCACCTACTTCGTCATGGAGCCGGTGTTCCTCGAAGCCTGGGCGGCGGGATTGCGCCCGCTTAGCGAGGGTCTCCTGACCGCGGAGGAGGCGCTGCCGGCGGCGCTTGCGCCGTTCCGCGCGTTCATGGCCGCGCGGATCGAAGCGGGCACGTTTCTCGAACTCGCCGCGCTGCGCTCGGAACCCGGCGCAGCGCTTCCGGCGCTCGGCGCGGATGCGCCACTCTCGCTCCTCACACCGGCCTTCCTGCTGAGCGAGATCGAGCGCGCCTTCGAGATCGGCTTCCTCATCTTCCTGCCGTTCCTCATCATCGATCTGGTGGTCGCCGCGATCCTGATGTCGATGGGGATGATGATGGTACCGCCGGCCATCGTCGCGATGCCATTCAAGCTGGCGTTCTTCGTCGTGGCCGACGGGTGGACGCTGGTGGCCGGGGCGCTGGTGCGCAGTTACGCCTGAGCGCCGGCGGCCGCGACCAGACCATGCGTCGTGTCGGAAACGATCCGCCGGGCACCCGCGCCGCTGACGGCACTCTGTCGACTGTCAGAGCGCAGGCGGCCGGCCGGCCGCCCTCGCCAGCGACTGCCCGTCCTGTCGCATGATGCAGATTTGGTGGGCGGCGGCGAACGCACGCCGCCGCGTCGTCGTGCAGGCCGTCTCCCGAGACAACCTCGTCGCGCGCAGAAGCGGTGCCGGCAGCGATGGGGACGCCCGCAATGCGGCAGCGGACCGCGGCCAGGCACAGCGGGAAGCGCCGCGCTTCCGGTCCGGCCAGCATCACCCGGTGGGCTGGCCGACGGGGCGCCGGCTACAGCTGCGCGGCGCAGCGCGATTGTGATCGGCGCCGCCGTGCCGGCCGGCGAAGGGCCGAGGGCCGGTCGGTCAACGGACTTCGAAGTCGGCATGCAAGGCCCCGGCCGCCTTGATGCTTGTCAGGATGTCGATCATGTCGCGCGGCGACACTCCGAGCGCGTTCAGCCCCGCGATCACGTCGGAGAGCGACGCGCTGCCCGGCACTTCGGCAAGGCCAATGCCTGGCTCCTCTTCGATCGCGGCGGTCGTGCGCGGCACGACGACCGTCTCGCCCGGTGCGAACGGGTTCGGCTGGACCACCAGCGGCGCCTCCTCGATCCGCAGCGTCAGGTTGCCCTGTGCCACCGCGACGCGCGAGATCCGGACATCGTCGCCCATGACGATGGTGCCCGACCGCTGGTCGACGACGACGCGGGCCCGCCGCTCGGGCTCGACCGCCAGGTTCTCGATGCGGCCGACCGCGTGGGCGGCCGAGCGCGCACGCATTGCGGCGATGTCGATCTCCACCGTCCCGGCATCGAGCATCTCCGCGACGCGACGGCCGGCATCGGCGTTGATCACCGCCTCGATGCGGCCGGCGGTGGTGAAATCGGGCGAGCGGAGCGCGAGCCGCAAGCTCCTCAGTCCCGCGAAATCGAACGCGATCTCGCGTTCGATCCTGGCGCCGGACGGGATCGAGCCGGCGGTGGGCACGCCTTGCACGACGCTCGCTCCATCGCCGTCGGCGGACGCGCCCGAGGCGATCACGGTACCCTGCGCCACCGCATAGATCTGACCGTCTGCGGCGTTGAGCGGCGTCATGATGAGCGTGCCGCCCAGCAGGCTCTTGGCGTCGCCGATCGCCGAGACGGTCACGTCGATGCGGCTGCCCGCCCGTGCAAACGGCGCCAGCGTCGCCGTCACGAGGACGGCAGCGACGTTCTTCGGCCTGAACTGCTCTCCGGCGACGTTCACGCCGAGCCGCTCGAGGATATTGGCCATGATCTCCTCGGTGAAGGGGGAGTTGCGCAGGCCATCGCCGGTTCCGTTGAGCCCGACGACAAGGCCGTAGCCCACCAGATCGTTGCCGCGGACGCCGTCGAATTCGACGAGGTCCTTGATCCGGACCGATTGCGCGAACGCGGGCAGCGCCGTGCCGAGCGCGAGGAGGCAGACGAGGATGAGACGGGTCATCTGAGGTAATCCACCAGGCTGAGGCGCGAGACCCGGGCGGTCAGCGCGTACATTGTTTCGAGTTGCGCGCGCGCGGCCTCCAGCCGCGTCGCGGCCTCGTAGGGGTCGGCGCCGGTCAGGCCAGTCCGCGTCGTCTCGAGCGCGCTCGTCTCGGCGGCGATGCGGACGATCGCCCGTTCGACCTGCGCCTCGGTCTGGCCGACCGACGCCTGGAGGTCCGTGACACCGCCCGATGCGGTCAGGACCGCCTCCGCGGCCCTGCGGGACAAGGCTTCCCGCTCCGCCATCGTGCCGCCGAAGGCTGACCCTTCGAGGAGCGCACCCATCGCGAGGCCGGCCATCATCCGCCGCAGCGCCGGATCGGCGGCCGTTGCGCCAAGCTCGGCCACCTCGCCGCCGCCCAGCCGGACCGGCGCGACCGGCTCGGTGGCGCCGGCATAGCCGGCCAGTTCGAACCCGCCGCCGGGCGCCTCGAACCAGGACAGGACGGCGGTGGCAACGTCCTCCGCCTCGGTCAGTCCGGCGACCGCCAGCTCGACTGCGGCCATCATGTCGGCGACGGGAGCAAGCGCGCGACCGTCGGTGGCGGCTCCCGCGAACAGGGCGCGGCCTGCAACCTTCTGGTCGAGCGCGGCGGCCACCGCCTCGAACGACTGCCGCGCGACCGCGCCGGCCCGTTCGGTCGCTGCCCGGGTGGCCACGTCCGGCACGGCGAGGAGTGCGGCGGAGGCTGCTTCACCGTTGAGTTGGACCGCGCCAAGGGCCGCCTGCACGGCGCTTGCCAGCCCTTGTGCTTCTACGGCCGCGAGCTTCTGCCCGGCCGTCACCCGCAGCCCATGCTCGATCGCCGCAAGCGGGCGCCAGTCGCCTGCAAGTGCCGCACGGCGGTCGGCAAGGGTGCCGGTTGCGAGTTCGGTCGAGCGCTGTTGCAGCTCGAGCTTCAGGTTGGCGGTATGGCGCTGCAGCAGGAACGCCGAGGAGAGGTCGCCGAGGGCGCGCGATGTCGTCATCGTCAGATCTCCATCAGCCGGTCGAGCATTGCCTCGGCCGCCGCGACCACCCGGGCGTTTGCAGAATAGGCCTGTTCGACCAGGAGGAGGTGCTGCAGTTCCTGATCGGAATCGACACCGCCGGCGCGCTCGGCCGCGATCAGCGCTTCGCGCCGGGCGGCGCTGTGCGCCACGGCGACCTCCGCCGTCTCGAGGCTGGTGCCGACATCGGCAAGAAGCTCCGCCGCGAGCCCGGCCGCGGTGCGCGGACCCGGAGAGAATGCCCCCGAGACTGGCTGCCGTTCCGCGGCAAGCGCGTCGGCCAGCCGCTGCAGGCCCGCCGCCTGCCCGACCGGGCCGGGCGCCGTCGCACCGAGGCCGTCGCGCAGGCGCCACGGCTCTCCGCCGAAGGCCGGATCGACGAGCACGTTGACCTGCAGCCGCCCCGCGAGGCCCGTTTCGTTCAGTGGATCGAGAATGGCACCCCGATCAGTGAAGAGGCCCGGCGCCGTGCCGGTCCGCGTCGGGTCGGCAGCGGGCGCCTCGAAGCGCTCGACCAGATCCCGCGCGAGTGCATCAAGGCCGGCCTGAGCCGATGGTGCAACGCCATCGCGGACCGCAAAGAGCGCGCCGAGCGTGCCGCCGCCCAGAAGCCCACCGGTGGCGTCGGCCGTGACCGGGCGCCCCCGCAGCGTCAGCCCTGAGAGTGCGCCGGACGCGAGCGTCATGTCTGCGGTGATCGTCGCGGTCGCGGCGAAGCCGAGTTCGGCGGCGGTTCCGTCGAGGAGAACCGCACCTCCCGTCGAGTAGAGCGCGACCTGGCCGTCGTCGCGCGGCACCTCCCGCAATGGGATCGCCGCCGAAACGCGGTCGATCAGGCGCTGCCGCGCGTCGATCAGGCCCGACGGGTCGCGACCGCTCGACCGTTCGATCTGGATGTCGCGATTGAGTTCGGCGATCCGCCCCAGGGCCGCGTTCGTGTCGCTGACCGAGGCCGCGATTGCGGCATCCGCCGCCGACCGCTCGTTCTGGACGGCGCGCGACGCCGAGACGAGCGCGCGAGCGAGCGCCGTGGCCGTCTCGGCCACGGCCGCAAGGCGCGCCCCCGAGTCGGGCCGGCTGGCCGCCGCGACCAGCGCGGCCTCGAACTCAGCATAGCGCGCGGTGAGCGAGCCCGGCGCGTCAGGCTGGCCGAGCGCCGCCTCGATCGCGGCGCGGGCATCGAGGAGGATCGTGTCGCGCCCCTCGGCGGCATCGGCCAGGCGGCGGTCGCTGACCAGCGTCTGGTTCACCGCCCGCGCGATCCCGTCGACGCGAACACCTGCGCCCTGCCGCCCGAGCACTCCCGACGAAAGCTGCAACTCGCGCCGGCCGTAACCCTCGGTCAGCGCGTTGGCGAGGTTCTGCGAGATGGTCTCGGCGCCGCGCGATGCGGCGGTCAGCCCGGAGAAGGCATTGGCGAGCGAGCCGGAGATGCTCATGGCTCAGTCCGGACCGTCAACGCTTGATGTTGGTGGTTTCCTGCAGCATCTCGTCGACCGTCTGGATCACCTTGGCGTTCGACGAATAGGCCCGCTGCGTCTGGATCAGCGCGGTGAGCTCGGCCGCGACATCGGTGGTCGAGCCTTCGCGCGCATAGCCGACAACCGCGCCGGTCGGGCCGTCGCCGGCGTCCCACAGGAAGAACGATCCCGAGCTCGGCGAGATCTTGTAGGTCTGATTGTCGAGCGCGATGAGGCCGTTGGGGTTCGGGACGTCGACCAGCGGGATCTGGTAGATCCGCCGGGTGAAGCCGGTGTCGTAGGTGGCGGTCAGGTAGCCGTTCTCGTCGATCTCGACGGCGGTCAGGTTGCCCACCGGAGAGCCGTCCTTGGTGATCGAGGTCGGGGCGAAGCTGTCGGAAAGCTGGGTGAGGCCGTTCGGATCGCCGAGCTTGCCGATCGTCACGGTGAGGGGCCCGCCCGCGACGGTCAGCGCCAGCGTGCCGTCGGCCGGGTCGTAGGTCCCGCCGGAGACGGTGGTGACCGACGCGAGCGTCCCGCCCGAGCCGCGGCTGTCGTCGAAGCTCAGCGTGTATTCCCCGATGATCGCGCCGCCTTGTGCGGAATCGCGGATCACCATCGTCCATTCGTTCGACGAGCCGCTGGCCGGAACGGTGGGCGTGAAGCTGATGTCGAGCAGTTCGGACGTGCCGAGGTTACCGAAGTATTCGACGGAGAGCGGCAGCGTCGTGCCGGCCGCGCCCACCGCGGTCTCGGTCGCGGGCAGGTTCACGCCGAGCTTCAGAGCCGTCGTCGGATCGCCGGCCGTCTGGTTCGCGTTGATCACGACCGGGACGAGGCCGGCGGCGGTGTCGCGCGGCAGGATCGGGATCGAGCCGTCGGCGTTTGCCGGCCAGCCAAGCAGGACGAGCCCAGAATCGGTCCGCAGCACGCCGTTTGCATCGGCATGGAACGATCCCGTCGTCGTCATCATCAGCGGGCGGTCGCCGGTCGTGCTGTCGAGTGCCACCGAGGCTGTCACCGGCAGCATGCCGCGGCCGGCCACCGCGATGTCGAGCGCGTTCGAGGTCCCCACAAGCGCCCCGCGTTCCTCGATGAGGCGCGAGGTCGAGGCGCGGACGCCACCGGCCGAATAGGTGCCGGAGCCCCGTGCCTGACTGATGACCATGCTCTCGAAGTCGGTGGCGGCCCGCTTGTAGCCGTAGGTGCCGGAGTTCGCGATATTGTCCGAGATGGTGGCCAGCCGGGTCGCATTGGCGCTGAGCCCGGCGACCCCGGCATTGAGCGAGGAGGAAATGGTCATCCGTTCAGCCTTTCTGCTGTGTCGACTCCGGTCGGGCCGACACTGGCAGGCGGGCATTAACGGCGGCCTAATTCCTCAAAGTCGCATCATCGCCGCCGGTCTATCCGGTATCGGACCGCAGCAGCACGAGTTCGAGGCGGTTGTTGCGCATTGCCATGGGGTTCGGCGCGACGGTCCTGCGGTCGGCATGGCCGACCTGCCGCGCAACACGGGCGGGCGCGAGCCCCGCTGCCTCGAGCAGTTCACGCGTCGCCGCCGCGCGGGCAGTCGAGAGCGACCAGACCCGGTCGACGCGCAATGGCTCGGGCTGCGCGGCGACATGCCCGCCGATCGCCAGGTCGTTCTTCACGAGCGCGAAGACCCGGACCAGCATCGCCGCGATCTCGCCGAGCACGGGCTCGGGCTCCGCCGTTCCGGCGGCAAAGAGCGGCGCGCCGTCGATGTCGAAGATCTCGACGATCAGGCCCTCGTCGGTGAGCCGCGTCACGACGTGCCGGGCCAGCAACTCGCTCGCCATGCTGTCGCCGCCCTTTCCCAGAATGCGCTCCTGCACATCGCGAAAGGCGGCGTCCTCGGCGGCGTCTCTCGCCGACCCGGCCCGGTCCACACCGGTCTCGCCGCGCGCGAGATCACGTTCCGTCGGCTGGAGGCTGGACGCGCCCGTGCCGTTCCGCGCGAGGGTCTCCTCGGCAAAGATCGAGTCGCCGGAGAAGGCGCCCTCGCCGCCGCCGGAAATCCGGTTCACGGGGATCGTCGGATTGAAGTAGTCCGCAATCCCCTTGCGCTGCTTCTCCGTCGTCGCGTTCAAGAGCCACATCAGCATGAAGAAGGCCATCATCGCAGTGACGAAATCGGCATAGGCGACCTTCCAGGCCCCGCCATGATGCGCGCCAGCGACCACGATCTTCTTCCGCTTGATGATGGTCGGCGCGTTGGAACCCGCCATGACACCACCTCGCATTTCACACCCGGCAACCGGTCTACCGGGTGCACGTGAACTGCGGCTTAACCTGCTGCATTCGATCGATTGTCGGGAAGGATGGTGCCGGTGAAGGGACTCGAACCCCCGACCCACGCATTACGAATGCGTTGCTCTACCAGCTGAGCTACACCGGCGCCTCGCGGGGGCATTAGCAGGCTTGGCGGCGAAGGGGTAGCCCTATTTTTCGGGCGGCGGAACGTCCGGCCGGGGCGGCTCGATCACCGCCTCGACGACGTCGGGGGTGGCGGCCGCCGCCTCCGGCTGCTCCTGCCGGCGGGCGGGCGCGCCGACGATCAGCGGCAGCATCTGGGCCTGGTGCGGCATGGCGGCCGCGGGCTCGGCCGGCTCGCGCCAGGTCAGCGTGTCGAAGCCGCCGCAGGCGCTGCAGACGGGCGCCCAGTCGGGCTGCAGCGTGTGGCAGCTGTCGCACACCCATTGCGGGCCGCGCCGCGCGGTGAGCGCCCGCGCGAGCCATCCGCGCACCACCGCGTCATCGGCCCCCTCGCCGCGTTCGACCGCCGCCATGATCGTCAGCGTCCGCTGCGTCGGCCGCGTCGTCGGCAGGTCGCCGAGCGCCCGCCTGGCGCCCGGGAAGTCCTCGGCGGCGATGTGCAGCTCGGCGAGGAGCAGCTTCGTCTCTTCGTGGTCGGGGCGCAGCGCCGTCAGCGCGCGGAACCGCTTGAGGCGCGCCTGGGGAGTCTCGGCCGGCTCGATGTCAGCGAAGGCGGCGGCCAGATCGGGATGCGGCTGCGCCTCCCACGCCTTCTTCAGGACCCGTACCGCATAGCGCGGCTTGCCCTGCGCGATGTAGCTGCGGGCCGCCAGGGCCGCGGCCGGGATCAGGTCGGGCGACAGCCGGTTCGCCTCGATCGCCGCCTCGCGCGCCTCGATGGTGCTTTCGGCATCGGCAACCGCCTTGGCGGCGCCGAGCGCGAGAAGTGCGTCGCGGCGGCGGAACACGTCGCGCGGCAGCCCCCCGCTGCGCAGCTTGGCACCCAGCGTCGCGCGTGCGGCCTTCCAGTCGCCCCCGCCCGCCTGGAGCTTGAGGAGAATGTCCTGCGTCTCCTCGTGGCGCGGCTTCAGCGCGAATGCCTTCTCGGCCAGCTTGAGCGCGGTCGCGGTGTCGCCTTCGGCGAGGCGCTGCTTCATGATCCCGCGGATCCCGACGAACCGCGTCCTGTCATCGGTCAGAAGGCGCTTGTAGGCGCCCTGGGCTGCGTTGGTGTCGCCGGCGGCCTCGGCGGCCTGGGCCTGGAGGAGGGTCGTCAGCTCGGGCCGGCCCAGCAGCTTTTCGGCGCGCTGCGCGCGCGCCATGGCCAGCCGTCCCTCGCCCGCGGCGAGCGCCATCATGCCCTCGGCCAGGGCCTCGAACCCCTTGCGTTCGCGGTTGCGGTCGAAGTAGCGCGACACCGCCGTCTCGTCGCCGTTCAGAAACCGCAGGACGGCGACGAGAAGCCCGACGAGCTTGAGAGCGACCCAGACGATCACCAGTGCAAGCAGCCCCGCGACCAGCAGCTGGAACGGGCCGAGCGAGAATTCCCACCCGCCTGCAGCGATCCGCACGCTGCCGTCCGTCTCGAGCATAATGCCCGCCCCGATGGCAAGCGCCGCGACAAGCGCGACGAACAGCACGATCTTTGTCAGGGACCACAGCATGGTGCGCCTCAGTTCTCCGACAGCGCCACGGCGAGCGCGTCGGCCGCCGCGAGCGCGGCAAGGCGGGCCTCCGCGGCGGCGCGCCATCCGCCCATGGCCTCGCGGCCCGGCTCGGGCAGCCCGTCGATCAGCCCGATCGACTCCGCCAGCCGGCCCTCCGCCAGGGCGGCCTCCGCGCGCGAGAGCAGGGCATCGGGGTCCTCGCCCTGACGCGGAACGGTGGACCGGGCGCCGGTCTGCGTCCGGAGGAACGCTCCGATGCGCTCGACCGGGCCAGCCGTCGGGTCGACCCCGGCGCGGATCGAGGCGTCGAGCGCGGCCCGCGCGGCTTCGGGAAAGCTGGCGCGGAGATCGGCGAGCGTCGGCACGCCGGTGTCGGCTGCGGCCAGCAACTCGTCGGGGATCGGCGCCTGCGTAGCACCCGACAGATCGCCGATCGCCCCGGCGAACGGCCCGCCGGCGTCGAGCGCGGCCTGGAGCCGCGAAAGCGCCGCGCGCGCCACGGCTGCCTGCGCACTCGCCGCCGCATCGGCGCGCAGGGCCGCCGTCTGCTCCTCGGCGGCGGCAAGCCGCTCCCGCGCCTGGTCGGCAAGCTGGTCGATCTCCGCCCGCTGGGCGTCGAGCGCGGCGCGCATCTCGGCCATGACCTCGGCGGTCGCTGTCTCGGCATCGCCGGCCATCACCGGCGGACGCGCCTCGACCTGGGCGACCCGCCCCTCGAGCACGTCGAGGGTCGCACGGTTGCTCTCGACCTCGGCTGCGAGCGCCTCGACCCGGTCGGCGAGCTCCGCCCGAAGGCCATCGATTGCCGAGGGATCGGCCTGCGCCGCCGGCAGCGCGGCGATCTCGCCGATCCGGGCGTCGATCGCATCCAGGCGACCCGCCTGTTCGGCGAGCGTGTCGTCGATCGGCGAGAGGTCGATCGCAGGTGCGGGCTGGGCGAAGAGGTCGGGCCGCGCAGCATAGAGGCCGCCGAGCGCCGCGGCTGCGGCCAACGCCCCGCCGAGCAGGCCGCCGCCGAATCCCGAGCCCCGCGCCTCGCGCGCCGCCGCGGGCGCGGAGGCCGCTGGCGCGGGCGGTTCCGCCGCCTCCTCCGCCCCGCCCGCGGCGCGGCGTTCATCTCCGTCCGGCGCCCCTGTCATGCCGTCGTGCTCGAGCGAACTGTCGGCCGTCGGCTCCGCGATCACCACCGGGCGATCCCCGGGCCGCGGCTCCTCGCCGGCCGGTGCCTGGTAAGGTGCCTGGCCCAGCGCCTGGTCCGGCGCGGCCGGCCCGAGCGCCGTGCCGGCCGGTGAGGTCCCGGGCGGCGCGTCTCCCGGCGGATCAGCCGAGGTTGTCGCTTCCGGCGTCAGGGTCGTCTTCTTCGAACGCGCCAACTCCCGCCTCCCTTCCGCCGTACCAACGGTCAACCTTAGCCCGCCGCCCCCCCCGCCTCAAGGCGCCTTGCCGGCGGCAAGCCCGGCAAGCGCCGCGACCATCGCCGCGGCGTCCGGTCGTGCGGCGACGGCAACGCGCGCGCTGGCGGGATGGATCCATGCCGCGGCCACCGCATCGCTCATCGCTGCAACGAGAAGCCGGGCACGCACCGGCACGGCCTGCAGCGCCCCGCCAAGCCGATGCGCCGAGCCCGGCGAGAACAGCGGCAACAGCACCGGCCCCCCGGCCGCCAGCAGCGCCGTCGCTTCCTCCGAGAGCGGCATGGCCTCCTGCGCGTAGGCGACGACCGCGCTGCAGTCGCGCCCGGCCGCCGCGAGGCGGGCGGCCACCTCGCCCCGGGCAGCCGCACCACGGACGTGCAGGAACGGCCCCGGATCGCCCGAGGCGAGGATGGCGGCGACAAGGGCATCGGCATCGCCCGCGGCCGAACGCACCGAAAAGCCCGCGGCCGCCGCCCGGGCGGCGGTCCGCGCACCGACGCACCACGCCCGCGCGCCGGGATGGGCGTCGCCGGCGGCCGCAACGCCGTTCTCGGAGGTGAAGACGAGAACGCGACCGTCGGCCAGGCCTGCGGGGATGCCGCGCATCGTGATCGCGGTGACCGGCGCGATAACCACCCGGGCCGAGCCGCCCGCCGACTTGCGCCACGCGCTGGCGAAGCGGCGCGATGCCGCCGCGGGCCGCGTCAGGAGGAGGGGGGGCGGCGCGGGTGTCAGCACGGGCCTCGCGGGATTGTATGGGGCTGCCTGCGGTGTTACCTGCGCCGGATATCCGCGGCAACCGGTGGCACGATGACCCGCCCTCTAACCGTCCTCGGCGTGGAGTCGAGCTGCGACGATACGGCGGCAGCCTTGGTCCACGCCGCGCCCCACGGCTCGATCCTGTCGTCGGTCGTCGAGGGGCAGGCGGCGCTCCACGCGGCGTTCGGGGGCGTTGTGCCCGAACTGGCCGCCCGCGCCCATGCGGAGAAGCTCGACCACTGCGTCGAGGCCGCGCTTGCGCAGGCCGGCCTGACGCTCGACGGCATCGACGCCATCGCGGTGACCGCCGGGCCGGGCTTGATCGGCGGCGTTCTCTCGGGCGTCATGTTCGCCAAGGGGCTCGCCGCGGCCCGTGGCCTGCCGCTGATCGGCGTGAACCACCTCGCGGGCCACGCGCTAACGCCGCGGCTGACCGACCGGCTCGACTTTCCCTATCTGATGCTGCTGGTCTCGGGTGGGCATTGCCAGTTTCTCGCCGTCCGCGGCGCCGACAGCTTCGCGCGCCTCGGCGGCACGATCGACGACGCGCCGGGCGAGGCGTTCGACAAGACGGCGCGGCTGCTGGGCCTGCCGCAGCCGGGCGGCCCCGCGGTCGAGGCCGAAGCGGCCCGGGGCGACGCGGGCCGCTTCGCCTTTCCGCGCCCGCTGCTTGACAGGCCCGGCTGCGACATGAGCTTTTCCGGCCTGAAGACAGCCCTTCTTCGGGCGCGCGATGCGTGCGTCACCGCAGCAGGCGGCCTGCGGCCGGAGGACCGGGCCGATCTCTGCGCCGGCTTTCAGGCCGCAGTCGCGGGGGTGCTGGCCGAGAAGAGCCGCCGGGCGGTCGCCCTGTTCCGCGCCGACCATCCCGGTAGCGTCGCCTTTGCCGTGGCCGGTGGCGTGGCGGCCAATCGCACGGTGCGCACGGCGCTTGAGGCCGTCGCGGCAGAGGCCGGCGCGCGGTTCGTCGCACCGCCATTGGAGCTCTGTACCGACAACGCCGCGATGATCGCCTGGGCCGGGATCGAGCGCATGCGGCTCGGCCACCGCGACGGGCCCGACCTCGCGGCGCGGCCGCGCTGGCCGCTCGACACCACCGCGCCGGCGCTGGTCGGCGGCGGGCGCAAGGGCGCCAAGGCATGAGCCGGATCGCGATCCTCGGCGCAGGCGCGTTTGGCACCGCCCTCGCCATCGCTCTGGCGCGTAGCGGCCGGCCGGTCACCCTCCTCGCCCGCGACGCGGACGACGCCGGGCGGATGGAGCAGACCCGCGTGAACCCGCGCCACCTGCCCGGCGCGACGCTGCCCCCTGGGGTCCGGGTGCAGGCCGATCCCGCCCTGCTGGGACGCGCGGAGGCCGTCCTGGTGGCGGTCCCGATGCAGAAGCTTGCAGCCGCGCTGGCCGGCGCTGCCGGCCACCTCGGCGGCGGCGCGCTGGTCGCCTGCTGCAAGGGCGTCGATCTGGCCACCCTGCGCGGCCCCACGGCGATCCTGGCCGAAACCGGGGCCGCGGGACCCCATGCCGTCCTCACCGGCCCTTCCTTCGCCGGCGACATCGCCCGTGGCCTGCCCACGGCGCTGACCCTCGCCGCGCGCGACCCGCGGGCGGGCCGGACGCTCCAGGCCCTCCTCTCCACGCCGCTCCTGCGGCTCTACCGGACGACCGACGTGACCGGGGCCGAGCTCGGCGGGGCGATCAAGAACGTCATCGCGATCGCGGCCGGCGTCGCCATCGGCGCCGGCCTCGGCGAAAGCGCCCGCGCCGCGCTGATGACCCGCGGCTATGCCGAGATGGTCCGCTTCGCCCGCGCCTTCGGTGCGCGGCCGCGGACCATCGGCGGGCTTTCGGGTCTTGGCGACCTGGTGCTCACCTGCACGTCCGAGCAGTCGCGCAACTTCCGCCATGGCCTCGCCCTCGGGCACGGCACGCCGCCCGAGGCGGAGGTCACGGTCGAGGGCGTGGCGACGGCCGGCGCGATCGTCGCCCTCGCCGCCCGGCACCGGATCGAGATGCCGATCGCGGCAACGGTGGCCGCCCTTTGCCGGGGCGACCTGACGACGGGCGACGCCGTCGACAGCCTCCTCGCACGGCCCCTGAGGGCAGAGTGAGCCTTGCCGTCGGCACCGGATTTTCGGACAGTGCCGGCGCCGGCGCGCCACATCGGGACAGACTCATGCACTACTGGCTCTTCAAATCCGAACCCGACGCCTGGAGCTGGGACCAGCAGGTCGCGAAGGGTACGGCAGGCGAGGAATGGACCGGCGTCCGGAACTACCAGGCGCGCAA
>CAZYBG010000017.1:42500-47318 GCA_964645155.1 uncultured Rhodobacterales bacterium
GGTCGGGGATCACCCGGCGGATGTCGGCGCGGGTCAGCCCATGTGCCACCAACCCGGGGACCGAGGCCGCGGGGATGCCGCGTTCGATGTCGGTGTAGTGAAACACAGGGGGGTCTTCGAGTTTTCGGGCCAGCGCGACCATCGGTGCCTCCGCCATTTGCCGCAGGATAGCACGGCAAATGGCGAAAGTCGATCCGCCCGCGGTCGCTGCTACAGATCGAAGGTCGCGAATACCGGCGCGTGGTCGCTTGGGCCGTCCCAGCCGCGCGCCGCGCGCAGGATGTGGCTGCCATGCGCGGCACCGGCGATGTCGCGGCTGGCCCAGATATGGTCAAGCCTGCGTCCCTTGTCGGCGGCGTCCCAGTCCGGCGCGCGGTAGGACCACCAGCTGTAGAGCAGCCCGTCGGGGATGTCGGCGCGGGTTACGTCCACCCAGCCGCCCGCCTCTTGCGCGTCGGTCAGGAGGGTGGTTTCCACCGGCGTGTGGCTGACGATCTTCAACAGCGACTTGTGGTTCCACACATCATCTTCGCGCGGGGCGATGTTCAGGTCGCCCACCAGGATCGCACGCGCGGGCCGGTCGGCGCGGAAGCGGTCGCGCAGTTCGGCCACCCAGTCGAGCTTCTGCCCGAACTTGTCGTTCACCGTGCGGTCCGGGATATCGCCCCCCGCGGGGATGTAGCAGTTGTGGATCACCACGCCCGAATCCAGCCGTGCCGCCACATGCCGCGCGTGGCCCAGCCCCGCGAAGTCGATCGACCCGGCATCTTCCAGCGGCAGCTTCGACAGGATCGCGACCCCGTTGTAGCCCTTCTGCCCCCGCACCGCGAGGTGGCGGTAGCCAAGCGCGGCGAAACCCTCGGTCGGGAACTTTTCCACGGGCGTCTTGCATTCCTGCAGGCACAGGATGTCGGGCGCCTGTTCGGCAAGAAGCCGCGCCACCAGCCCTTCGCGCAGGCGGACCGAGTTGATGTTCCAGGTAGCAAGTGTGAAGGGCATGAGCGGGCTCCGGCGATGGTGCGCCCGCCCCCATAGCCCGGATCGCCCGGCACCGGAACCGCATTGACACGACCGGACCCCGGCATAACGTGCGACCATCCGGCCGGAGCCCCCGACATGACAGCCCTTCTCGTGCGCAACCGCAACTATCGGCTGCTGTTCTCGGCATCGGCCGTCACCAACCTCGGCGATGGGATTGCGGCGGTGGCGTTGCCTTGGCTGGCAACCCTGTTCACCCGCGATCCGTTCCTGATCGGGATGGTGGCGATGGCCGGGCGGCTGCCGTGGTTCCTGTTCTCGCTGCCCGCCGGGGTCTGGATCGACCGCGCCGACCGGCAGGCACTGATGGTGCGGGCGGGTGCGGTGCGGGCGGGACTGATGCTGGCGGTCGTGGGGCTGATCCTGACCCTGCCCGCGCTGCCGCTGGCCGAGGGCGCCGGGATGGGCCCGGTCCTGGCGCTGGCGGTGCTGGCGTTCCTTCTTGGCGCAGCCGAAGTGGTCGGCGACAATGCCGCCCAGACCGTATTGCCCGCGCTGGTCGCGCCGGACGAGCTGGAGCGCGCCAACGGCCAGATGTGGAGCGCCGAGCGCGTGGCGGGCGAATTCCTGGGACCGCCACTGGCCGGCGCGCTGATCGTGCTGGGGGTTTCGGTGCCCTTCGGGGTCGATGTCGGGCTGTTCGCGCTGGGCGCGGTGCTGCTCTGGGCCATGGTCATGCCCCCGCGGGCCCTGACCCCGCCGCCCGGCTGGCGCGCGGCCTTTGCCGAAGGCACGCGCTGGCTGCGTGGTCAGCCCGCACTTTTGCACCTGGCGATCATGCTGGGCTGCGTCAACGCGCTGGCCATGGCCAACCTCACGGTCCTCGTCCTGTTCGCGCAAGAGGTGCTGCATCTCGATGCCGTGGGCTATGGGCTGCTGCTGACCGCCGGTGCGGTCGGCGCGGTGCTGGGCGGGCTGGTGGCGCCACGGGTCACGACGCGGCTGGGCCTGAAGGGCAGCATGGCGGCGGGGCTGGCGCTGTTCGGGACGGGATATCTGATAATTGCGTTGACCGCCTCGCCCTATGCTACCGGGGCGGCGCTGGGGCTGGAGGCCTTCGGCGCGATGATCTGGAACGTGGCCACCGTGTCCTGGCGCCAGCGGATCATCCCCACCGACATCCTGGGCCGGGTGAACAGCATCTATCGCTTCTTCGGCTGGGGCGCGATGCCATTTGGGGCATTGGCGGGGGGCACGCTGGTTTCCTGGGCAAGCGGCCCCCTGGGACTTGAGGCGGCGCTGCGACTTCCGTTCTGGACCGCGACGGCAGGCTGCGCCGTCCTGATCGCGGTGACGCTGACGCGATTCAACCCGGGTCCCGGCTGAGATGCCGCCAGGCCTTCGCAGAAAAAAGGCCCGGGCGCAGGGCCCGGGCCAGTCCAACAGGGAGGATGCAGTCAGATGACCCCCTGACTGCGCGGGGAACCTTGATGGGGATCAGGCGACCAGCCGATATCCGCCCGACTCCGTAACCAATAGTCGCGCATTGGACGGATCGGGTTCAATCTTTTGACGAAGCCGGTAGATGTGGGTTTCAAGCGTGTGCGTGGTGACGCCGGCGTTGTAACCCCAGACCTCGTGCAAGAGGATGTCGCGCGGCACGACCTTTTCGGACGCGCGGTAGAGAAACTTCAGGATGTTCGTTTCCTTCTCGGTCAGGCGGATCTTCTTGTCGTCCTCGGTCAGCAGCATCTTCATCGCGGGCTTGAACGTGTAGGGACCCAGTTGGAAGATCGCGTCCTCGCTTTGCTCGTGGGTGCGCAGCTGCGCGCGCAGGCGGGCCAGCAGCACCGGGAACTTGAACGGCTTTGTCACATAATCGTTCGCGCCCGCATCAAGACCCAGGATCGTGTCGGCGTCGCTGTCGTGGCCGGTCAGCATGACGATGGGGCATTTCACCCCGTGCTTGCGCAGCACCTTGCACAACTCGCGGCCGTCGGTGTCGGGCAGGCCCACGTCGAGGATGACCAGATCGTACAACCCCTGCTTGACCTTCTCCATCGCGCCCGCGCCGGACCCGGCCTCGAACACGTCGAATTCCTCGGTCATCACCAGTTGTTCGGACAACGCCTCGCGCAGGTCGTCGTCGTCGTCCACAAGCAGGATCCTGCGCACATTCGCCATGGTCGGCCTCCGTCCTTGCCTTGCCCGTACTCACTTGAGTGTGATCTTGGGCGTTCGTGCCCCGGTCTCAAGATTTGTGGCAGTGGGCTCACGCCGACGTGTCGCCGGGGCAGGGAATGTTTCACTTTTCCTTCCGGCGCGCTAAGCCTTCGGGTCTTGAGGTGCCGCCATGATCCCCACGTCCCCCGCCGACCCCGCGCTTGCGCCCACCGTGACCGAGCGTCTGGCCCGCGCGCGCGCCGATCTGCGCATCGGGGTTCCCGTCGTCCTGGTGTCGGGCGATCGTGCCGCTTTGGTGCTGGCGGCCGAAACTGGCGGGGCGGACCGGCTGGCGGTGCTGCGAGCCATGGGGCCCGCGGTGCTGGCTGTCACCGCCCGGCGCGCGACGACGCTGAAGGCCCGCGCCTATGACGACGATCTGGCGCGAATCGTGTTGCCCCCCGATCTGTCCGGGACGGCGGCGGCGTCCTGGGTGCGCGCGGTGGCCGACCCGTCGGCCGACCTGGCCACGCCGCTGAAGGGCCCCCTGCGCAGCGACCGGGACGGCGACGCGGGGCTGCACCGCGCGGCGATCCTGCTGGCGAAATCCGCGCGCCTGTTGCCGGCCGCCGTGGTGGTGCCGGTCACCGGCGGCCCGGCGCTGGCCGCAGCGGCGGGTCTGACGCTGGTCGATGCCGATGCCGCGGCCCCTGTGCTGGCCGCGCTGTCGCCGCTGCACGAGGTGTCCGCCGCCCGCGTGCCGATGGAACTGGCCGAGGCGGGCCGCCTGCACATCTTCCGCCCCGAGGATGGGGCCGAGGAGCATTACGCCGTGGAAATCGGCCGTCCCGACCGCGAGCGCCCGGTGCTGGCGCGGCTGCATTCGGCCTGCTTCACCGGCGATGTGCTGGGCAGCCTGAAATGCGATTGCGGCCCGCAGTTGCGTGCGGCCCTGTCCCAGATGGCGGCCGAAGGGGCGGGGGTGCTGCTGTACCTGAACCAGGAAGGCCGCGGCATTGGCCTTGCCAACAAGATGCGTGCCTATTTCCTGCAGGACCAGGGGTTCGACACGGTCGAGGCGAATCACCGCCTGGGATTCGAGGATGACGAGCGTGATTTCCGAATCGGGTCGGCGATCCTGCAGGGGATGGGGTTCACCCAGGTTCGGCTGATGACCAACAACCCCGCCAAGGTGGCGATGATGGATGCCTGCGGGCTGCGCGTGGTGGACCGGGTGGAGCTGAAGGTCGGGCGCAACCCGCTGAATTCGCGCTACCTCGACACCAAGGCGCTGAAGTCCGGCCATATCCTGTGAACGCGCGCGATATCGTCGTGACCGGCCGCACCGCACGGTTCCTGGGGCGGCGTTTTCCCGTGACCATCGGGCGGGGCGGCACGGTGCCGCCGGCACAGAAGCGCGAGGGCGACGGGGCCACGCCTGCGGGCACGCACCGCATTGTGGGGTGCCTCTGGCGGCCCGACCGTTTGCCCCGGCCCTGCGACTGGGCGGTGTCGATCCGGCCGGGCGAATTGTGGTGCGACGACCCGGGACACGAGGACTACAACCTGATGGTCCGCGCGCCCTTTCCCGCCAGTGCGGAACACCTGCGCCGGGCTGATCCGCTGTATGACATCGTTCTGGTCACCGGCTGGAACTGGCCGCAGGCGGTGCGGGGG
>CAZYBG010000018.1:0-38961 GCA_964645155.1 uncultured Rhodobacterales bacterium
AACTTGGCCCCCTGGCCGACGACAAGCCGGTGAAACTCACCGTGGACCTACCCGCGGCCCTACACCGTGACCTGATCGCCTATGGCGAAATCCTCGGCCGCGAAGCGGGGCAGGGACCAATCGAACCGAAGAAGCTGGTGGTTCCCATGCTCGAGCGCTTCATCGCAACGGATCGCGGATTTGCGAAGGCGCGGCGCGCACCGCGCGGGGCGACGAAGGCGCCATTGGGCCGTGGAGAGGCCTGACTGGCACCATCCTTTTTATCGAATGCGGTAATAACCCGTCTGTTTTTGGCAAGACTGACGCCATTTTACCGATAAAGATAAGATGGCTTGAAATCCCGGACATCCACCGGTATATTTACCGAAAAGGGTAAACCATATCGCGATGGCCATGGAGATCGAACCGAACCTGCTCGCCGATGTCGGGCGACGCCTCCGGGCGCTGCGTGCGGATCAGGACCTCACGCTCGAGCAGCTTGCTCGCCTCACAGGGATCAGTGCGCCCGCGTTGTCGCTGATCGAGACGGGCAAGCGCGATGCCCGGCTGACGACGCTGGCGAAGATCGCGGCGGCACTTCGGGTGCCGATCAGGACCTTGCTGGAGGATCCCGCAGACGCCGCCAGCACCGGTGGCGAAATCCCCGCGGAAGGCTACGATCTCGGGGACTACCTGTGACGCGATCCGTGCCGGTCTGGTTCGATGCGCTGCACGTGGCCGATGTCGAGGTCGCCGCAGATGGCGCGCTCTCGCTGCGCTACACGGCCCGCTGGCGGCAGACGACGGGCGCGTTTCCCCTGTCGGTCACGATGCCTCTGCGCGCGGCCCCGTACACTTCCGAAATCATTTCGCCCTGGCTCGCGAACCTCTTGCCGGAAGAGGAACAACTCCGCAGCCTCACCCGCTCCCTTGGCCTCGATCAGGCGGATACGCTGGCCATGCTCGAACGGATCGGCGGCGATACGGCCGGCGCGCTTTCCTTCGGGCTGGCCTCCGACCGCAGCCGTTGGGCCTATCGCCCGCTCACCGATCTCTACGGCATCGACACCCCCGCCGCCGCGCTCGATCGCCATTTCGAGGATCTCGGCAGCCGACCGTTCCTCGTGGGGGAGGAGGGCGTGCGGCAATCGCTGGCAGGCGGCCAGAAGAAATCCGCGCTGGCGGTGCTCGATTTCGATGGCAGGCCGGTGCTGCGCCTGCCCGGACCGGGCGATGTCCTGGCCGTCCCCCTGCACGGCGCGCCCTCGACCCTGATCGTGAAGCCGGACAACCCCAACCTGCCCGGCATCACCGAGAATGAGGTCTGGTGCCTTCGGATGGCCGCGGCCCTGGGGCTGGAGGCCGCGCAGGCGACCATCCTGCAAGCCGAGGGTCGAAGCGCGATTGCTGTCCTGCGCTATGACCGAAGGCTCGGTCGCCAGGGCCAGCTGGTGCGCCTCCACCAGGAGGATTTTGCGCAGGCCAACGGCCTGCCCCCGGGTCGGAAATACGAGCGCGGCACGCTGCCCGGCCTCGATCTGAAATCTCTTCTCGAGACCGGGCGGCATGTCAGCGCGCGCGATTCGCTGGCCTTGCTCGATCAGGTCATCTTCAACATCCTCGTCGCGAACACCGACGCGCATGCAAAGAACTACTCTCTGATCCTGCCGCTTGCCGAGGCACCCCGTCTCGCGCCCCTCTACGATGTCTCGTCGGTGCTGGCCTGGCCCCATGTGGTACAGGCCTTCGCCCAGAACATCGCGGGCAAGAAGCGTACGGCCGATGGCATCGCGGGCCGGCATTGGGAGGCGATCGCCAGCGAGATCGGCTATCGCCCGACCGATGTCCGGAACCGTGTGCAGGAGCTTGTCGATCGTCTGGTGGCCAACCGCGTCGAGGTCACCGAAGAGGTCGCAGCCTTGCCGGGTGCAACGGCCGGATATGTCGCGCAGACTGCGGAGCTTGTCGAGGCCAATGCGCTCCGGATCACCGGGCGCCTCTAGGGCGCGGGCTCACCATTGACGACATGGCTTTCTGACGGACCGGTGTCTTCCGAGCGGCGCTCTTGTTTTTCCTCGGGACGGACGGGTCCACGGATCGAGCTTGCCCTTCGCCCGGTTTCTTTTCGGTTTTTCGGATGCGCCACTAGATGTCCTGTCATTGCCCTTCATCCGTCACGAGCTTGGCAAGCGTCTCGTGGGTCACACCCAGGCGTTTGCAGAAATCCGCGACGGAGATCCACCGCTTCGTTTTTGAGACAGGGATTTCATGGCCAAGTCGTTTCAGCCCTTTCAGAACCTGGTATCAGGACATGTCTTAGCCGGAGAAAACTCCGCCTTATGCTGCGTTATCCGTACATTTGTCCGGTTTGGTGTGCGAGGCCAAAAGGCCTTGCCGATCGTCAGCGGTGGGTCGTGCAGGTCGTCCGAGACGTTGTTGCCGACAGCGCGGACCGGACAGTCTGACCTCAACAGTCTCGATGGCGACAGCTTCGAAGGCGCGGTCACCGTGCCGCGTCCGGTGCGACATGCGGACGGGATGACGGCCACTATGTCTTCCTACGCAGTGGAATTGTACATCACGGGCCTGCAGCTCCTGCTCAGTGCGGTCTGCGAAGGTTGGGCCTAGAAGTTCTTGCTTAACACGGTCCTTACGTCCGGCCCGTCCAAATTAAAGTCATCCGGCCGGGCTAGCCGAAAAGGTACCCGAATGCACTTCTGCACGCGCCGAAAAAAGCAAATCTCGTTCTCGAAACTGCGGCCAAGCCTCTAATCGGCGGCCTCGCGTATCTCCAGGATCGTCGTCTCCGAGAGCTTCTGGATCAGGTGTTTTTCAACCTCAGACATCACCTTGGACACACGATCGAGTAGCGCGTGCTCGACACTGCAGTCGTGCACGCTCGTGTCGATCTCGGGTGACGCCAGTCGCTCATCCAATGCGAGGTAGACATCCGCCAGTGTGATTTCGTTTGGGGGGCGTGCGAGCCTCCAGCCGCCGAAATGTCCGGCCTCGGACACGAGGAGTCCGGCTTGTCGCAAGCTCCCCAGGACCCGGCGCACTACCACCGGGTTGGTGCCGGCATGTTCCGCGATATCGGCTGATTTTCGCACGCGGTCCGGGTTGCTCGCCATATGGCCGAGTGTGTGAAGGGCCAGTGACAGGCGGCTGTTGCGTTTCAAGATGGGTCTCCCGCTCTCGCTTTTACGTAACTTGGGCAGTTGCGGATATCCAGTAACTCATTTAGTTACGAGATCCGATGCCCATAACCAAGCGAGTTCAGCCATGATCCAAGACCGTCTCCCTGTCACAGTCCTGTCAGGCTTTCTCGGGGCGGGCAAGACCACGCTTCTGAACCGCGTCCTGAACAACCGCGAGGGGCGTCGCGTCGCGGTGATCGTCAACGACATGTCCGAGGTAAATATCGACGCCGATCTGGTGAGGGCTGACGGCGCGCTGTCGCGAACGGATGAAACTTTGGTCGAGATGTCGAACGGATGCATCTGCTGCACACTCCGCGACGATCTCTTACAAGAGGTGCGCAGGCTGGCTGCAGAAGGGCGCTTCGACTACTTGCTGATCGAATCCACCGGCATTTCGGAACCTCTCCCCGTTGCTGCGACCTTCGATTTCCGCGACGAGGCGGGCGACAGCCTGTCGGACGTGGCCCGTCTCGACACGATGGTGACGGTCGTCGATGCGGTGAACCTGCTGCGGGATTATTCCAGTCACGATTTCCTGCGCGACCGCGGCGAGACGCTGGGCGAGGAGGACGACCGGACGCTGGTGAACCTGCTGGTCGAGCAGATCGAGTTCGCGGACGTTGTGATCCTGAACAAGGTCGCCGACGCTGAACCGCATCAGGTCGACGCGGCGCGCAAGATCATCCGCAGCCTGAATGCGGATGCGCGCATAATGGAAACGAACCACTCGGACGTTGCCGCCGATGCCATTCTCGACACGGGACTGTTCGACTTCGAAAAGGCGCACGAGCATCCGATGTGGGCCAAGGAGCTCTACGGCTTTGCCGACCACGTGCCCGAGACCGAGGAATACGGTGTCGCGTCCTACGTTTATCGCGCGCGGCAACCCTTTGAGCCGGAAAAGATCCTCTCCGTCCTGAATGGCGAGATGCCTGGCGTGATCCGCGCGAAGGGACATTTCTGGATCGCGACGCGCCCCGAGTGGGTCGCCGAGTTCTCCCTCGCTGGCGCGTTGTCCTCGGTCAAGCCGCTGGGGACTTGGTGGGCGGCCGTTCCGCGCGAACGCTGGCCCGAGCACGACAGTTCCCGTGCCTATATCACGCAGCACTGGGCGGAACCTTGGGGCGACCGCCGACAGGAGCTCGTGTTCATCGGCGCTGGCATAGACTGGCCACGCCTGAAGGCCCGGCTTGATGCGTGCCTCGTGCCCGAGCACCTCGCGCCCAGCCCGGACGCACTCCCCGACCTTCCCGATCCCTTCCCGATCTGGCGACGTGCGGAGGCGGCATGACCTTCGTTCGGGAGATCGTAACGGACGCCGCCATCGGGGTCGGCGTCGAAGACACGCCCGAGGGGCTCTCGGCGCTGCTTCGTCCCGGCTGCGCCGCCGCGATCTGGCGGCGGCAGCCCTTGCCCGGGTTCCAGTCGTGGATCGACGGGCTCGATCCGGCCGTCCTGCCAAGGGCAAGGGTGATCCTGCGGCCGGAGGCCGTCTGCGACGCCGCATCGCAGATCTGCAATGCGACCGGCACGCCCGTTGGCCCGGAGCGCGACCGCCTTGTGGACGACATCGCAGCGCTCGCCGACATCTTCGCCGGTTTGATGCGGGCACGTTGGCTTCGCCTGCGCCTCGATGCTGTGACCACGAATGCCTGCCGCCGCTTTCACATCGACGCCGTGACCGCGCGGCTGGTCTGCACCTACAGGGGCACTGGCACGCAATACGGCATCTCGACCGACGGGGCCGAGCCTAGCCGTGTCTTCCAGGTCGCCACCGGTGCCCCGATCCTGCTGCGCGGCACGCTCTGGCCTGAACGCCCGCGCTCCGGTCTGCTGCACCGCTCGCCCCCGATCGAGGGCACGGGCGAGACGCGGCTCGTGCTCGTGGTCGACCCGGTCGACGATCCCGAGGAGGAGGTCTGATGCGCGGCAATCGCGGGAACACGAGCCTCAAGCTCAAGCGCCGGAACGAGGACCCGATGCGGGAATATGACCGGCTTCCGACGGAACTGCGGGTCTGGCTTGTCAACGCTATCTTGCCGTGGCGACCCAAGTCTGTTCGGCGGGCCTACCAAGAGGCTTTGATACGGACACGGGATCAGACCAAGGCATTGCAAGAGCTCGACAAGTTGCAAGAACGTCTGATCGCGCGGGATATCCCTAAGGTCTGGGGCGAAGCTTATCCGCTGGCAAAGTTCGAACCGTCCGTCGGCTTACTCACCTCCGCAGAACCGAAATGCAGGGACGGAGGTCGAGCCGTCTATGGCAGCACCAATTAGAGCCAAAGAAGAACAGTCGACGCTTCGCAGTCCGAACGCCGATCCCCGTCAAACTCGCAATCCAGAAAGCTTTGGAGATATATGATGTTTCGCCCACTTGTCGTTGCCGCGCTAGCGGCTCTTACGCTGCCTTTCGCGCAGCCAGCCGTCGCGCAAGACGGCAGCCTCACCATCGCCTATCATTCCGGTCCCGGCAACGAAGCGCCTGACCCGCGTGCGCGCCAGTGGGGGTGGTTGTCGAACCAGATGGGCGTGACCGAGACGCTAATGGGTCTCGACCACGACTTGCAGCTTTACCCGCGCCTCGCCGAAGGTATCGAGCAGACGAGCCCGACAACCTGGCGCGTCACCCTGCGCGCGGGCGTGACCTTCCATGACGGCAGTCCGGTGACCGCGCAATCGGTTATCGACAGCCTGACTCCGATCTCGGAGGAAGGCCATCCGGCGCACAATGTCCGTCTGGTCGATCTGCTCGACTTGGCCAGCATGTCGACGGACGGCGAGCTTGTTGTTGTGTTCGAAACCAATGAACCGAACGCCGCCTTCTCCTGGACGTTGACCGAACCTGGCATTGTCGTGCTGGGCGAAGCGTCTGAAGCTTTCCCGATCAATGCAACCGGCCCGTTCATCTTCCGCGAGGCCGTGACGGAGCAATTCTACCGCGTCGAGGCGAACCCGAATTACCGCGCTGGTCCTCCGGCCCTGGCCGAAGCCACGATCCGAAAGATGACGGATCCGGCTGCGGCCGCTTTGGCGTTCGAAGCGGGCGAAATCGATCTGGTCATCAACTATCCAGAGACTGACTACGAGCGCATGCTGTCGACGGGCGCCACCGGCTATGCCGCGCCGACGACCCGGCTGTTTCACTACGCTGTAAACCATCGTTCGGGGCCGATGAGCAACGTCCTGATCCGTCGCGCGGTGTCGCTGGCGATCGACCGGGATGCGATTGTCGAGGCCGTTCTGTCCGGCGTCGGCGGTGTTTCGGCCGGTGCCATCTTCCCGCAGGCGATGGAAGCCTGGGCCGCCGACATCGCGCCGACCTACGACCCCGCAGAGGCCGAACGCCTGCTGGCAGAGGCCGGTGCCGTCAAGGAAAACGGTCTTTGGATGCTGGAGGGTGAGCCGCTGACAATCCGCATCGTGACCTATTCCTCTCGTGCCGCCCTGCCGCCTACGGCAGAACTCACGCAGGCCTTCCTGCAAGCCATCGGCGTCACCGCGACGGTCTCCATCGGCGAGTTCGGGGCCAACAACGAGGCGATCCAGAACGGCACCGCTGACATGCATTTGCAGGCCTTCGGCACAGCGCCGCAAGGGGATCCGAGCTACTTCCCGGAGCTTCTGCTTGCTGGTCCTTCGTTCAATATCGGCGGCAATGTCGGTGGATACGACAACCCGGATCTGAACGCGCTTCTTACCCAAGGCCGCCAGACCTTCGACGAGGCCGAGCGCCGGGAAATTTACATGCGGATCCAGGAGCTGATTGCCGAGGATGCCGCTCTGATCCCGGTGTTCCACGGTAACCAGACCAGCGTTGGTCGCGAAGGCCTGTCGGGCTTCGAGGTACATCCCGCGGAAACCTATTGGCTCGATACCGGGGTCAGCTTGTCCGAATGAGTCTGCGTGTCACAGGCCTGTCCGTTCAGAGGGCGGGCCGCACCATCCTTTATCCGACGGATCTGACCATCGGGGCCGGCGAACGCATCGCGCTTGTCGGCCCCTCCGGCTCGGGCAAGTCGACGCTGGGTCACGCTCTTACGGACCACTTCCGTGGCGAAGGCCGGGTGGTGGCACATGTGCCGCAAAGCCCTGATGAGGCGCTGGACCCACTCAGGACGCTCCGCTTCCATTGGCGCGAGGCGGAACAGGCGCTTGGCTTGGCACCGGATCCCCTGCGTCAGTCAGAAATTCTTGCCGCCCTCGGCTTGTCAGGCACCGATCTCTCGCCCCGCCCGTGGGGCTGGAGCCGGGGCATGCAGCAGAGATTCGTAATCGCCTTGGCGCTGATCGGCGCGCCAAAGCTCTTGATCCTGGACGAGCCGACTTCGGCGCTGGACCCGGTCATCGCCGCAGCCACGATGGAACTGGTTGACCGCCACCTCGAAGCCAGCGAAACGGCCATGTTGCTGATCACCCACGACCTCGGGCTCGCGGTCAAACGGGCCGAGCGCATCCTGGTGCTGGATGCAGGGCAGATCATCGAGGACGCACCGACGTCCAAGCTTCTCGCCGCGCCGGCCTCCAGCGCTGCAAAAGCACTCGTCGCTCATCGCAACTGGGCGGTGCTGCCATGCTGAAGGTCAAAGCGTTGAGTGTTGTCCGAGGTGGCCGCCGCATCCTCGACAATGTGGACCTGACGCTTGCGCCGGGACGGACCCTTGCCGTGATCGGTGAGAGCGGTGCAGGCAAGTCAACTCTCGTCGGCGCGATACTCGGGTTGCTGAGGCTGCACTCGGGACAGGTCACCTGGAATGAAAACGATCTACGTACCGTCTTTCCCTCCCTCGTCATGCAGGAACCGCGTGCCGCGTTCAATCCAGCGCTGCCCCTGCGTCGTTCGGTGATGGAGCCGGTCAAAGCGCGCAGGCTGACACTCCCCGCGCATCGTCTCGACCGTTTATGCAAAGGGCTGGAACTCGATCCGGATCTGCTCAACCGTCGACCACACGAGGTCTCCATCGGTCAGGCGCAACGGCTTGGCATCCTGCGCGCTCTGATCGCTCAGGCGCCGCTTGTCCTCTTCGACGAACCCCTGTCTGCCCTGGACGCAGTCACCCAGAAGCACACAGCCAATCTTATCGCGGCGCTGCAAGGCGAAGAGGGCTTTGCCGCCTTGGTCGTGACCCACGACCTTGGGTATGCGGCCGCCCATGCCGATGACGTGGTGATCCTCAGGAAAGGGCGCATCGAGGAAGCGGCGCCAACAGAATGCTTCTTTCGTGCGCCCCAGACCGAGTATGGATGCGCATTGTGCGAGGCCGCTCTCGCGCTCGGCGCGCTGGAGCGTGTCGCATGATTGCAGTGACCGAGGTCTTGGCGCGCGCAATCGTGGTGCTGGCACTGACCGCGCTCGTGACCTTTACCCTTCTATGGTATGCGCCAGGTGATCCGGCCATGGCGATTGCCGTCGCCCGCTACGATGCGACGGTACCGCCGGAAGTGTTGGAACAGATCCGTGCGCAAACCGGTCTTGATGCCGGATATTGGTCGGCATTCTGGCACTGGATCGCGCCGATCCTCACGGGTGATTTCGGAAACTCATCCGTCAGCGGGCGGGCGATCTGGCCGGACCTTCAGGATGCGATCCTGCTGACCGTTCCTCTCGCTCTGAGTGGGCTCGCCATCGGTCTGACGATCTCGATCCCGCTCGCGATACTTGCCACGCGCCGGCCCGGCGGCTGGATTGACCGCTGCGCGGTGGCGGTGGCCTCACTTGGTGCGGCGATGCCCGCATATTGGCTCGGGCTCTTGCTGATCCTGCTCTTTTCGGTGGAACTCGGCTGGTTGCCTGCGATGGGTGCGCGGACTTCTGCGCATCTGATCCTGCCCGCACTGACTCTTGGGCTCGGTGTCGCCGCCTCGCTCACGCGCATCGTGCGCTCCGGCGTGCTGGAGGCGAGAGGCGCGCCGTTCCTGCCTGCATTCGCCCGGCGCGGCGTACCCGATCGCCGCATCGGCCGGGACCATGTGGCCCCTCATGCCGCAATCCCGGTCGTTACCTTGCTGGGACTGGAACTGGCCTTCCTGCTTGAGGGTGCGGTGATCGTGGAGGTGATCTTTTCGCGTCCGGGCCTCGGCAGCTTCCTTATCGAGGCGATCTTCGCGAGGGATTTTCCGAAAGTGCAGGCGGTGGTCATTCCGACCGCGCTTCTGTTTGTAACCATCAACCTGTTGATCGATCTCACCTACCGTGTCATCGACCCGCGGACCGGAGGCAGCGATGCGTAGTGTCCTTTTCCTGACATGTGCGCTGGCGGCCCTGGCCCTGTTCGGCCCGACTCTCGCGCCCAATGACCCGACGGCCATCGACATTCCAAATCGCCTTGCATCCCCCGGCGGGTCCTATCCGCTCGGGACTGATGCCATGGGACGTTGCGTTCTGTCGCGGCTTTTCCACGGGGCCACATGGTCGCTTGGGCTGGCCTTCATCACCTCGATGATCGCGCTGGTTGTGGGCACGCTCGTGGGGCTGGCCGCCGCCATGGGCGGGCGTTGGGTGGACTGGGCCCTCATGCGCGTCACCGACAGTTTTCTTGCCTTCCCGGAACTGGTTGCCGCTGTGGTTATCGCCGGCGTGCTTGGCGCAAGCACGTGGAGCTTGGTCTTTGCTCTCAGCGTTACAGGCTGGATGCGCTATGCACGCGTGGCGCGGGGAGTGGGCCTATCGCTGAAATCGCGCGGCCATGTTATTCAGGCTCGCCTTGCCGGGCTTTCGCCTGGGGCCATCGCGCGCTGGCATTACCTACCAGCGCTTGCCCCATCGCTGATCGTCGTCTGGACCGGGATGCTGGCCCGTTCGATCCTTTTCATCTCGGGGCTCGGGTTCCTTGGCTTCGGCGTCCAGCCCCCGACACCGGAATGGGGCACCATGCTGCTCGATGCGCGCGTGCACCTGCGCTCGACCCCGCTCCTGATGATCTGGCCCGGGCTGACGATTGTTGTGACGGTCCTCGCCATCAATCTGACCGGTGATGCACTGCGAGACAGCCTCGCCGCAGAGGAGCGTGCGTCGTGACACTCGTCACCGAAGATCCTGCCGAAAGACCAGCGCTCGGGATCGGATTGCGCATCCTGTCGGGGCTCCTGTTCGCTGCAATGGTCGTCTGCATCAAGGCGGTAAGTCTTGACGTGCCGCTGGGACAGGTCGTGTTCTTCCGGTCGTTCTTTGCGCTCATCCCGCTCGTCATCTTTCTGTGGCTCCGGAAAGAGTTCCCCGGGGGTCTGAAAACCAAGCGGCCGCTCGGCCACCTCGCGCGGTCGGGCTTTGGCGCGCTTGCCATGTTCGCATCCTTTGCCTCCATCGCACGCCTTCCGGTGGCCGAAGCGTCTCTGATCGGGCACCTCACACCGGTGTTCACGGCAATCGCGGCCGTGACGCTTCTGTCGGAGCGCCTGACCCTTTGGCGGATCGGCGGGGTCGCATTGGGTCTCGCCGGGGTCCTCGTGCTGGTCTGGCCCGAGCTCGGTCAGGGTGAGACCGACGCCCGCAGGCTTGCGGGTTATGGTTACGGCCTCGCCATGGCCGTCTTGACGGCATTCGCGCTCATCATGGTGCGCTCTCTCAACCGCACCGAAAGCCCAGGAGCGATCGCCTTCTACTTTGTCGTCGTGTCCATGATCGGCGGCATTCTTACGCTGCCATGGGGCTGGGTTGTGCCCAATACCACAACGCTGACCTTGCTCGTGCTTTCCGGCCTTTTCGGAGGCATGGCGCATATCGCGATGACGCTCGCCTTTCGGAATGCCGAAGCCTCGCGCCTCGCGCCCTTTGAATATGTCGCGCTTATCTGGCCGATCCTTGCCGATCTGCTGATCTTCCGTATCGCCATCGCCCCTGCCTTCGTGCTCGCCCTCCCGCTGGTCCTTGCCGGCGCGGCGCTTGCAGCGATGGAGGGCGTCCCACGCCGAAAGAGAACCACATGACACTGCAGAACTTTGATCTGAAGGAACAGATCCGCGCTTACTGGACCGCGCGTGCAGACGGGTTCGACGCATCGCCGGGTCACTGCATCCGATCCGAGCGGGAGTTCGTTGCCTATGAGCGCCTGATCCGCCGAAACGCTCCCGGTCTTGTCGGCGGTGAGGTCATCGACATGGCAAGCGGCACGGGCGAGGTCACCCGCCTGCTGAGGCGACTGGACTGCCATGTAACCGGTGTGGACCTGTCCGACCGCATGGTCGACTTGGCGCGGGCCAAGCATGCAGGCGACAAGAAGGTGACCATCTCATAGGGCGACGCGGAACGGTTGCTCCATCCCGACGCAAGCTTCGATGGTATCGTCACGCGAAATCTGCTGTGGACATTGACGGACCCGGACGCCGCCTTTGACGAATGGTTCCGCGTGTTAAAGCCCGGCGGGACAGTGGTGGCTTTCGAAGGCAACTGGATGAAGCCCGACCGCCTGTCCCTAATCCTGCGCGCCCTGTCGCTGCGTCTGGGAAAAAAAACTGAAGTCGACAAACCCGACTTCACCTCCATTCTTTCTCAGCTGCCGTTTGGTGACAGGCTATCGCCCGCCGACGTCACCCCTCGACTGGTCAAGTCAGGGTTTCCGGCACCGTCTTTCCATCCCATAGGTTCGCTCACTCGCGCACAACTGGCGCAAGCCAACTGGGCCGAGCGCCTTTCGCTTCTTTCCTTCAGTCGCGGGCGGTTCATGCTGGTTGCCATGCGTCCGGTATGAACTGGACGGGTCTTGGCCGCTACCTACCGCACATGGGCAAGAAGGCATTCCAATTTCGCCGCCCCTACGAAAACCCGGAAAGTGGGCAGAAGCATGGTCCACTGGGCAAAATGACACAATTGCGGAAAACAAGGATCACGGGTAAACCTTCCCCCATGGGAAGGTTGCGCCTCACGTTATGGAATCAAGCAGTGTCAGTGCTTTGCGCACTGGCACTGGTGCTTGTGGCCTTCGGGCATCGTCCCATCGAGACCGACCCGCGCCTGTCCGACCCGCAAATCGCCGCCTATCTCGCCCTCGGCGGGTCGCTCGCTGACCTCTGCCTGTCCGGCGACGATGGGCAGGATCACGCGGCCCATGCCGACTGTCCGGCCTGCACCATCGCAAAGAGCATGGCGCTTGCCCCGGCATGTCTTGCCCCTTCTGACCTTGTGGTCTGGTCGACCCACCGCGCCGCCTGGCCCGAAACCCTCATCCTGACCGGTCACGGGCCGCGCGCGCCACCGGCCCGGGGTCCCCCGTCCATCCAGTTGATCTGACGTCACTTCGGCTCCGCACCGTGCGGGCCATATCCGTCCGCCTGCGCGCGGACATCTGATCAATATGGATGACCCTTACATGAAACGCTTCCTTATTGCGGCCACGGCCGCCCTCGTCGCCAGCCCGGCGCTCGCCGACATGACTGTCGAAATCCCCTTCACCGCCGAGATCGCAGGTGCGCCCTTTGCCTGCACCGACAGCTACACCGGGCTCGGTAGCGCCGGGACAGAGGTGCAGTTCCTCGATTTCCGCCTGTTCGTCTCCTCGGCCAACCTGATCTCTGCCGACGGCACCCGCGTGCCGGTTGCGCTGGAGCAGGACGGCGCCTGGCAGATCGAGAACATCGCCCTTCTCGATTTCGAGGACGGCACCGGGTCTTGCGCCAACGGCACGCCGCAGGTGAATACCACGCTGCGAGGCACCGTACCGGAGGGGGAATATCGCGGGCTCGAGTTCGAGGTCGGCGTTCCCTTCGACTGGAACCATGGCGATCCCACCACCGCGCCTGCGCCGCTGAACCTGACGGCGATGTTCTGGAACTGGCGCGGCGGCTACAAGTTCGTGAAGATCGAGTTTTCGCCGACCACGCCGTCAGGCATGTCCATGGCGGCCGAGGGCCACAGCGAGGATGCGACCCATGGTCAAGGGCCGCGCGGCTGGATGCTTCACCTCGGATCGACGCAATGCGCCGCGCCCGAGGCGACGACGCCGCCGTCCGAAGCCTGCGCCAACCCCAACCGTGTCGCCGTTGCACTACCCGACTTCATGCCGGGTGAGAGCACCGTGGTGATCGACCCCGCCGTCGTCGTGGCGGGCGCGGACCTGACGCAGAACACGGCTGAGACCAGCCCCGGCTGCATGTCCTTCCCCAACGATCCGGACTGCAACACGGTGCTGCCGCGGCTGGGGCTGGCGTTCAACGCCTTCCCGGCCGAGGAGCAACTGCTCGTCTCGATGCGCTGACGGGGCCGGCATGCGTCCCTTTGCAAGCCTCGCGCGTGTCGCGGGGAGGGGGGCCTTCGCGGCTCCCCTCCTGATCCTTGGTGCGTCAGCGGTCCTCGCCGCCGTCTTCCTGCCGCGCGATGAGGAGCCGGCGGAAACGGTCGCCGCGCGCCCGGCGATCCTCGATGCTTTCCGCTGGCCCATGCCCGCCTGGATGCCGCCGCCGCCGGTGCCGGACGACATCACCATGACGCCAGACCTGGTCGAGCTTGGGCGGCGCCTCTTCTACGATTCCCGGCTGTCGGTCGACGGTCAGACCGCCTGTGCGTCCTGCCACCAGCAGGAACTGGCCTTCAGCGATGGTCGGCCAGTCGGCGTCGGCGTGCATGGCACGGTCGGCCACCGCAATTCCCCCTCGCTCGCGAACGTGGGCTACATGCCGACGCTGACCTGGGCGAACCCGCATTTCACCACGCTGGAGTTTCAGGCGCTGGTGCCCTTGTTCGGCACCGAGCCGGTCGAGATGGGGATGGCGGGGCAGGAGGAGGCGCTCTTCGCGCGCCTCGCCGCCGATCCCTACTATGCCGAGGCCTTTCCGGCGGCCTTCCCCGAGCGGCCCGCGCCCGATCTCTACACGATCACCCGCGCGCTCGGGGCCTTTCAACGCACGCTGATCTCGCTGAACAGCCCCTATGATCGCGCGACCTATTATGGCGAGGCCGACGCCATGTCCGACGCCGCCCGCCGCGGGCAGGCGCTGTTCTTCGATCATCGCCTCGAATGCTACCACTGCCACACCGGCGCGCTGTTCTCGGATAATCTGCAGACCGCGCGCACCCCGTTCCCGGAAAACGCCTTTCACAACACGGGGCTCTACAACATCGGCGGGACGGGCGCTTATCCGGCGGGGGGCCTCGGCCTTTACGAATTCACCGGCGTTGCGTCCGACATGGGCCGCTTCCGCACGCCTAGCTTGCGCAACGTGGCCGTCACCGCGCCCTACATGCACGACGGGTCGATCGCGACGCTGGAAGAGGTGATCCGCCACTACGCGGCTGGCGGGCGGACTATCGCTGGTGGCCCCCACGCCGGTGCGGGCCACGAAAACCCGTATCGCGACAGCCTGATCATCGGTTTCGAGATTTCTGACGCCGAGATCGCCAACCTCACCGTCTTTCTCGAAAGCCTGACGGATCAGGACTTCCTGACCGATCCGGCCTTTGCGGACCCTTGGCCGGACGGGCACCCGGCCAGTGCGAACAGGGTGATGCCCCTCAACTGAAAATCAGGAAACCAACAGGAAACGCGCGAACATGAAACATATTCTTGCACTTGCAGCTTTTGCCCTGCCTCTGGCCATCGGCTCCCAGGCCCTGGCCCACGCCACTTTCGCCGAAGGCGAGGTCGTGCAGGGCGAAACCGCCCGCCTGACCCTTCGCGTGCCGCATGGGTGCGGCGACGAGGCGACGCTGAGGGTCCGCATCCAGATCCCCGAGGGCCTGATCGCCGCGCAGCCGATGGTCAAGGCGGGCTGGGAGCTGGAGACAGTGACCGGCCCCTACGAGAACAGCTACGAGCTTTATGGCCGCACGCTGACCGAAGGCGTGCGCGAGATCATCTGGTCGGGCGAATTGCCGGATGCCTTCTACGACGAGTTCGTGTTCCGCGCCCGCGTGACCGACCGTCTGCCGGCAGGCGAGATGGTTTATATCCCCGCCATCCAGGAATGCGCCAACGGGGCCGAGCGCTGGATCGAGATCCCGGCGGCCGGACAGGACAGCCATGACCTCGAGGATCCGGCGCCCGGCGTGATGGTCGTTCCGGCCTCCGCTGGCGGTCACGGGCACTGAGGAATGATCCATGGCCGGTTCCCGAGTCCCTTCGGCGGCCATGGCGCATGCGGGGCGCGGCCCGGTCCGGGCGGCCCCGCGCAACTCCCACCGGGACAATAAAGCGTCCCGGTGGGCTTTTCTTGGATATCCTTGATGCGCCTTCTTCTGACCCTGTTGTGCTTCGCGCTCCTGCCGCTGCAGGCGCTGGCCCATGCACAGCTGCGCGGCTCGGAGCCCGCCGAAGGGGTTGTGGTGGCGGAGGCGCCTGCAACGATCATCCTCGACTTCAACGAGGCCATAGCACCGCTCGTCCTGCGACACATCGGACCCGACGGTACTGCAACAGACCTCGAGGGCACCGCCGAGAACGCCACGATCACCGTCGCGCCGCCAGCCGATCTCGGGGACGGCACGCATCTCTTGTCCTGGCGCGTCGTCTCGGACGATGGCCATCCGGTCGGCGGCACGCTCACCTTCCATGTCGGTGCCCCCTCCGCCACGCCGCCGACGCCAGCGGAGCTTGCCGCGGGGGCCGCGCGCTTTGGCGCCGCCCTGCGCGCCGTGCTGACCGTGTCTCTGGTGGTCGCAGTCGGGGCTGCCGTCTTCGCCGCCTTCGTGGCCCCTGCACAGGCAGGGCCGGCACTCGCCCGCATCGCCATGTTCGCGGCTGGCGCGACCATCCCGGTTGGCGGTCTCCTGACCGGGGTTCAGGGTCTCGACATGCTGTCGCTCGCGCCCGGCGCGCTCCTCACGATGCAGCCGTGGAAAGCGGGGCTTTCAGCACCGATTACCTTGACTGTCGTCCTTGCTGCCGGGGCGGCGGTCCTGGCCGCGCTTTCCCTGCGCAGCGGCGGCACCTCCGCGCGAAAGGTTCTCGCGCTCAGCGCATTGGGGTTTGCGTCGCTGTCATTCGCGGTCTCCGGCCATGCCGCTGTGGCCCCGCCGCGTGTCGTGGCGCTTCCCGCCGTCACTTTGCATGCTGCCGCGCTGCTCTTCTGGATGGGGTCGCTCGCGCCACTCCTCCTCGCCCTGCGTGGCCCGGAGCCCGACTCCGTCCTGCGGCGTTTCTTGTCGGTTGCCGTTCCTACGGTTGCGGTTCTGATCCTGAGCGGTATGACCCTGACATGGCTGCAGGCAGGCAGTCCGGCTGCGTTGCTCGGCTCGTCCTATGGCGTCGTTCTCGGGTTGAAGCTGGCTCTGGTCACTGTGCTCCTCGCCCTTGCCGCGCGGAACCGGCTTGTCCTGACGCCTGCGCTTGCCGCAGGCGTGACCACTGCGACACCGCGCCTCCAGCGCGCCATCCGGGCCGAGATCGTGCTCGGCCTCGCCATCCTCGTCCTTGCCTCGGCCTTCCGGCTCACGCCACCGCCCCGTGCCCTGATCGAACCGGCCGAGCCGCTCTACGCCCATATCCATACCGCCGCCGCCATGGCCGACATCCGCCTGACCCCCGGCCGGCCTGGGCCGGTCGAGGTCATGCTCGGCTTCCAGACCGGCGATTTCGCCGAACTGGTGCCAACGGAAGTCGAGATCGTCTTCGCCCAGCCCGAAGCCGGTATCGAGCCGATCCGCCTGACCGCCCTGCAAGGCGGCGACGGGCTCTGGCATGCCGGCCCCGTGACCCTGCCGCGCCCGGGCGACTGGGACGTGACCCTGCGCCTGCTTGTCACCGATTTCGAGCGCGTGACGCTGACCGACACCCTGACCCTTCCAGACTGACCGGAGACCCCGATGAAACATCTTGCCCTCGCCCTTGCTCTTCTGGCGCTCCCCGCCGCCGCCCACGAAGTGACCACGGACAGTCTCGTGATCGACCACCCTTACGCGCTGGAAACGGTGGCCACCGCCATGTCCGGCGCAGGCTACATGACCATCACCAACACCGGCAACGCGCCCGACCGCCTGCTGGAAGTGCGTGCCGATTTCCCCCGCGTGACGCTGCACGGCACCGAGACCGACGCGCAGGGCGTGACTCGGATGATCCCGGTCGAGGGCATCGAGATCGCTCCGGGCGAGACGGTGACGCTGGCGCCGGGCGGCATGCACGTCATGTTCATGGGCCTCGACGGCGACCCCTTCGAGGAGGGTGAGCGCATCCCCGCCACGCTCGTCTTCGAACGTGCGGGCGAGATCGCGGTGGAGTTCTGGGTCGAACCGCGCAGTGGCAGCACGGGGGGCCATGAGGGGCACGATCACGGCGGCCTTGCGCCCGCGTCGGATGCCGGTGACGTCGCGGCGGTACAGTTGGCTCTGGGCGAGGTCTTGGGACCTGACGCTGCATTCGGAGCCATGGCCCTGGAGGGCGACGCGGCCGTCGTGGCCTGGCGGGCGGGCGGCGAAGCGGGCCGCGCCTTCTTGCGCGAGGAGGCAAATGGGTGGCGCGTGATCCTGCTATCGGGCGAAAGCCTGCGCTTCGCCGCAACGTTCCGGGTTCTCGGCTTGTCGCCACGCCGCGGCTCGGCCCTCCAAGAGGCGGTGGCCTTGGCGGAAGCCGATCTTGGCTACGCCCGGCAGGCTGAATTTGACGGGTTCGTCGGAACTCTGCTCGTCGCCGGTCGTTGACGACCTGGCGCTTCGAGCAGGCTGCCGCAGGGCTATTCCATTCTGACCCGCAAACCGGAATGGCAATGTGAAAGCAAAGGCTTATACAGACAACGACCATTCCGTTGGCTGCTTTCACCCCATCGGATTTTGACTTAAAGTGGCGTCTGATTTCTATGCGACCTACCCTCGGTGCCGAGACTGCTTGGTTCTAAGTCGGGCCGTCGAACCGGGCCGCGTGGGGTTTCTCTTGCGCTGCCTCGGGTCCCGTGTGGTGACTTCCGCAATCCAGCTCCAGTCTGCGAACTTGTCGCCGGTTTGGCGCAGATGGGTATAACGCTTGAGCGACGTCCAGGATCGGTGGCCGGAAACTGCAGCCGCGTGCGGAACGTTGTAGCCGATCTCGAACAGGCGCGAGACGCCCTCGTGCCTCAGGTCGTGGAAGCGCAGATCCTCAATCCCCAGAAACTGCGTGGCCCGTGTAAAGGCCGCGCTGATGGCATCGGTGGAGTACGGGAAGATCTGGCTCGCGTGTTTCGGCATCGCCTCGATGATCGCCAGCGCCGGATCGGGCAGGTCGCACCAGACGTCGTTGCCAATCTTCTCGCCGGGGTTCTTCATGTCGCGCACAAGGACGCGTTTGCCCTCCCTGTCGAGGTCCGCCCATTTGATCCGGGTGATCTCTTCCTGCCGTCGCGTCGAGAAGATCGCAAAGGCGATGACGCGATGCATCGGGACAGAGGAGGGACGACGGATCGAGCGGTCGAGGAAATGCGCCATCAAATGCTCGAGTTCATCCAGCGTTGGCCGCCGGTCGCGGTGACGGCTCTTCTGAGTCAGGCCCAGCCTCTTCGCGACGATCATCGCATTGCGCATCGCGCGCTCGTCCAGCGGATAGTTCCAGGCCGGACCGGCCACCGTGAAGACCGCGCTGAGATGCGACAGGTAGTTCGCCACGGTTTGCGGCGAGACACCGGTATTCAGCTTCTCCTTGGCGAAGGCCACGATGTCGGCGCTGTCGATCTGGGCACAGAGCTTGTTCGCGATGTCGAACTCCTTGATGCTTTTAAGCACCTGCGCCTTGGTCCGACCGATTGCCTTCGCGCTGTCTTCCACATATTTGTCGATTGCGTCGCCGAGGGTCACTTCGCGGCGGCGCGTCTCCCCGATGGGCAGGTTTTCGAGGGCGCCGGGCTTGGCGAGGTCCTTCTCGCGCTTCTCGATCCAGGCCGCGGCGGTCGAGCGCAGCTCGAAGGTCCGGTTTTCGCGCCAAACGGTTTTTCCGGCCCGCCGAACGGCGATCTGGGCGAGCCAGGAGGCAGTGCCGTCTTTGCGCTTTCGCTTGATGATGGTACCCATGGGGTTACAACATTTGGCCCAAGTTACAACATTTGTTGTAAATCTTACCCGAAATGGGCGCGATTTACAACAAATGAGACAGGAACGGGCTTGAGGAATGAGCGATAAATGGCTGATAAAAATAAAAAAGTTAATAATTTCAATATGCCCCTTTTGGCGGTCGCGCCGATGATGGACTGGACCGACCGGCATTGCCGCTATCTGCACCGGCAGGTGTCGCGCCAGGCGCTCCTCTATACCGAGATGGTCACCGCGCCGGCGGTGATCAATGGCGCGCGCGCCCGCCTTCTCGGCTTCGACCGGGACGAGCATCCCGTGGCGCTGCAACTTGGCGGGTCCGATCCGGACGAACTGGCGCAGGCTGCGCGGATCGGGGCGGAGATGGGGTATGACGAGATCAACCTCAATGTCGGCTGCCCGTCCGACCGGGTGCAGTCGGGCTGCTTCGGGGCGGTGCTGATGGAGCGGCCGGCGCTGGTGGCCGAGTGCGTGGCGGCGATGATCGCGGCGCAGCCGGAGGAGGTAACGGTCAAGTGCCGGATCGGGGTCGATGACCAGGTGCCCGAGGAGGTGCTGCCGGCGTTCCTCGAGACCGTCGCGGCCGCGGGGGTGCGGCGCTTCGCGATCCATGCCCGAAAGGCCTGGTTGCAGGGCCTGAGCCCGAAGGAGAACCGCGAAGTGCCGCCGCTCGACTACCCGCTCGTCCACGCGATGAAGCGGGCGTTCCCGCACCTCTACCTGTCCGTCAACGGCGGGATCGGCAGCCTCGACGAGGCCGAGGCGCAGCTCGCCGCCGGGATGGACGGGGTGATGATCGGGCGCGCCGCCTATCACGAGCCATGGGCGATCCTGGGCGCGGCCGACCGGCGCCTCTTCGGCGCCGAGCCGCCCTGCGCCACGCCAGAGGACGCCGTGGAGGCGATGCGGCCCTACATCGTGCGCCACCTCGCGGGCGGCGGGCGGCTGCATCAGGTCACGCGGCACATGCTCGGCCTGTTCAGCGGCCGGCCGGGCGCGCGGGGCTGGCGGCGCGTGCTCTCGGAGCGTGCGGTGCGGCCGGGCGCGGGGCTGGAGGTGATCGACGCCGCGCTGGGCGAGGTCACGCGGCTCGCCGCGTGAGCGCGCTCAGTCCACGCGGTCGAAGATGCGGGTGGTCTCGACGGATGGCGTGACCGGGTGCTCCAGCACCAGCCGGTCGCCCGAGCAGGTCGCGCGGAAGCCCTGCGGCAGGAGGTGCACCGGGCCGCCCCTGGGCTCGTCGATCAGCTCGATGCTCGAGAAGACGGAGGTCGCGATGACCGCGCTGCCGCGGCCCCGCGCGCCGTCCTTCGCGAAGACGAGGTGTCCGGCCAGATCGCGCCAGCGTCCGATCTCGGCGCTGAAGCGCAGCCGGACCTCGACCGAGGCGAAATCGCCGTCGCCGTCCCCCTCGTGGCGGGCCGTCACGGGATCGTTCCAGGTGTAGCTGCCCGACGGCGCGAGCGTCAGGCGCGGGCCCGGCCACTCGTAGCGCGCCGTGAAGTCCATCGCGTCGGCGACCCCGGCGCGGGGGAAGATCCCGAAGCCCTGCGGCAAAGCGGCGACGCGCGCCCGGTCGGCGTAGAGGGCCTGCGTCTCGGCGTCCGGCACCCGGTCGACCTGCTGCTGCCAGACGCCGGCAAGGCAGCTCTCGCAGCCGCCCTCCTCGGGCTCGGCCGTCAGCATGGCGTTGGTGCCGTGGAGCGTGCCGCCCGCGGCGGCAACGGTGATCGTGCCGCCATCGCCGCAGCCGAAGAAGCGCGTGGTCTCGGCACCGTTCTCGGAAAGCTCGGTCCAGCCGGTGCCGGTCTCGTCGCCGATCAGGACCACGGTGCCGGGCGAGGCTGCCTCGCGCCGGATGCGCCAGAGGCCGGGGCCGAGGATCAGGCCCTGCCGCTGCACCGACATGAGGGGCCCGGAGACCGAGACGGCACCGCCCTCGGGCGCCAGATCTGCCCCGAGGTCAGGGGCGGGCAGGGCAGGGCGCCCGTCAGGATGGGCAAGCGCGCCGCCGAGGTAGATCTTGACGAGATCCGCCCAATCCTCGGGCGGCAGCAACGTCGAGATCTGCGCCACGTCCTTCAGGCCCGCATCGCCGAAGCGCCCGAGGCTCAGGGGGAACTGCGGCCCGAAGCGCTCGCCGGCCCAGAACCAGAAGGCCACCGCCTCGTAGGAGAGGTCGATGAGCCGGTGGGTGCTGCTATCGCGGTCCCAGCCGTGGAGGAAGCCCGCCCGCGCGGTCAGATCCTGCCCCGGCACGGCGAGGTTGGCAAACCACTCCGCCGTGCCCTCGACCCACCAGTAGGCGTTGCAATGGTCGACCGCCGGATAAGCGAGGCCCTGGACGACGTGGAACATCTCGTGCGCGAGCGTGAAGGCCAGCGTGTCGGGATCGGCGGTGCGCCAGAAGGCGGGAAAAAGCTCGACGGTGCAGGCGCGGCCCTCGCACCAGCCCCAGGCCTCGTGCGGGACCTTGGTGGCGGTGTCGAGAAGGCGGATGGTGATCTGGGGTGCGCCGCCGCGGGCCATCGCCGGGCCGGCCTCGGCAAGGCCGAGCGCGGCGTCGATCCGGGGAAGTGCGCGGGCCACGCTGCGTGCCGCCTCGCGGCCGGCCTCGGTCGCCTCGACCCGCACCATCGCGTTGAAGGCGAAGTCGGGCGACCAGTAGAGCTCGGCCTCGGCGTAGCGGTCGCGCGTCGCCTCGACCTCGGCCGCGAGCGCATCCTCGAGCGCGATCGCCGCGGGGTCGTGCACGGTCCGGCACGGGTCGGCCCAGGCGGGCAGGGCGGCGAGGCAGAGGGCGGCAGCAGGCAGGCGCATGGGGCGACCCTCTCGCGCGGCTGCCCGCGGGTCAAGCCACTCCGACCCGCCGCTGCCCCAGGACCACCTGTGCGAGCACGAAGGCCGCGACGCCGCAGACCGCGATCGCGGCGATCATCGGCGTGGCCGTGCCGTCGAAGAACGGCCCCGCAGCGGCGATCATCGCGCCGCCCGCCAGCATCTGCAGCGTGCCGCCGAGCGACGAGGCAAGCCCCGCGACCTCCCCGTGATCGTCAAGCGCCATGACCATCGTCGTCGGGATCACGAGGCCGAGGCAGGCGTTGCCGGCAAGCAGCATGACGACGATCACCGGCAGGCTGGCAAGCCCCGCCAGCGCCAGTAGCAGAAGCGCCACCGTGGCCAGCGCGAAGCCCGCCGTCGCCCACCGGATCACCGAAGCCGCGCCGTGGCGCGCGCCAAGGCCCGCCGCCGCCTGCGAGGCTGCGAAGAACCCCGCGGCGTTGATCGCGAAGGCAAGCGAGAAGCCCGTGGGCGACAGGCCAAACTGGCCGGTATAGACGAACGAGGCCGAGGCGATGAAGACGAAGAAGCTCGCCATCCCGAAGCCGCCGATGAAGGTCAGCCCCATGAAGGTCCGGTCGCCCAGAAGCCGTCGCGCGCCCTGCGCCAGAGTGCCGAGGTGCACCGGCGCGCGCGCCTCGCGCGGCAGCGTCTCGGGCAGGGCCGTGGCGGTCAGGACCAGGCTCGCCACCGCCGCCAGCGCCAGCACCCAGAAGATCGACCGCCAGTCGAAGACGAGGATCAGCAGGCTGCCGCCCAGCGGTGCCAGCATCGGCGAGACCGAGATCACCAGCATGACCAGCGCCATCAGGCGCGTCGCCTCGCTGCCGGTGAACCAGTCGCGGATGATGGCGCGCGGGATCACCATCACCACCGCGGCGCCGAGGCCCTGGAGCGCCCGGAACAGCGTCAGCATCGCGATGCCCGAGGCCAGCGCCGCGCCGATCGTGGCCAGGATGAAGACCACGAGCCCGACGAACAGCGGCAGCTTGCGGCCGACGGCGTCCGACCACGGGCCGTAGACCAGCTGCGCCACGCCGAAGGCCACGAAGAACGCCGTCAGCGTGCCCTGGGTGGCCGCCGCATCGGCGCCGAGATCGGCCGCGATCATCGGCATCGCGGGCAGGTACATGTCGATGGCGAAGGGGCCGACGGCGGACAGAAGACCGAGAATCGCCGCCCGGCGGAGAAGACCACTATCCATCCGACATGCCTTTCGGATCAAAGCGCTGCGCCCCGGGCCGAAAGCCCCGGCACGCCGCCCGGCCGGCCTAGCACGGCGTCGCGGCAGGGGCCAGACCGTGCGGCGGCGCCGGCCGTTTCGCGCTGGAAACCCCGCGGCAACCCGGCTACGCGGTGCCGGAGAGGGAAAGGGTGCGCGCGTCGATGCCGACAATCGCCGAGATCTGGCCGATGATCGCACTCCTGGCCGCGGCGGGGGCCGTCGCGGGCGTGCTGGCCGGGCTGCTGGGCGTCGGCGGCGGCATCGTGCTCGTCGCGGCGTTCTTCTACGTCTTCGGCGCACTCGGCTACGACAGCCCGCTGCTGATGCAGATCTGCCTCGCGACCTCGCTCGCCACGATCGTCGTCACCTCGGCGCGCTCGGTCCTTGCGCATCACCGGCGCGGGGCGGTCGACTGGGCGATCCTGCGGAGCTGGGCGCCGGGCATCGCGGTCGGCGCACTGGCAGGCGTCGCGGTCGCGGCGGCGTTGCGCACGGTGACGCTGCAGGCGATCTTCGGCGTGCTCGCGCTGCTCGTCGGGCTCTACATGGCGCTCGGCCGCGACAGCTGGCGCCTGGGCGCCGCGATGCCGACCGGTCTGCGAAGCTGGCCCTACGCGCCGCCGGTCGGCTTCCTTTCGGTGCTGATGGGTATCGGCGGCGGGTCGTTCGGGGTACCGCTGATGGCGCTCCACGGCGTGCCGATGCACCGCGCCGTCGCCACCGCCGCCGGCTTCGGCCTTGTCATAGCGGTGCCCGGGGTGGCGGGGTTTCTCCTGCTCGACGTGCCGCCGGCGGGGCGGCCGCCCTGGACGGTCGGCGCCGTCAACCTGCCGGCGTTCCTGATCGTCATCGCGATGACCGTCCCGACCGCGCCGCTCGGCGCGCGGCTGGCCCATGCGCTCGATCCGCGGCCGCTCCGCCGCATCTTCGCGGTGTTCCTGATGATCGTCGCCGCCAACATGCTGCGCAAGGCGCTGGGCTGGTAGCGGCGCGAGAGCCTCTGGCATTCGCCCGCGCCCGGGCCTAGGCTCGGCCGCCTCCGGGAGCGGGGCTGAGGCAGGACGCGTGGCGGACACCTTCGAGGCGGCGGAACGGCGGAGCGGCTGGCGCACGATACGCCGCGTCGCGCCCTATCTCTGGCCGCCGGGGCAGTTCTGGGTGAAGTGGCGCGTCGTCGCCGCGATGGCAGCGCTCGTCGCCTCGATCCTCGTCGGGGTCGTCGTGCCCTACATCTTCAAGCTCGCCACCGATGCCCTGGCGGGCGAGGACGGCGGGCCCGCCGTGCTGCTGACCGCCGGCGCGGTCGGCCTGACCGTCGCCTACGGCGCGGCGCGGCTGCTCAACGTCGGCTTCCAGCAGCTCCGCGATGCCGTCTTCACCCGCGTCGGCCAGCGCGCCCTGCGCCGCCTCGCGCTCGAGACCTTCACCCATATCCACCGGCTTTCGCTGCGCTACCACATCACGCGCAAGACCGGAGGGCTCTCGCGCATCATCGAACGGGGGGTCAAGGGCGTCGACTTCCTGCTCCGCTTCATGTTGTTCTCGGTCGGCCCGCTGACGCTCCAGCTCGTCATCACCGCTGCGGTGTTCTGGCTCGCCTTCGATGTCTGGTACATGCTCGTCGTGGTCGTCACGATCGCGCTCTACGTCTGGTTCACCTTCGCGGTCACGGAATGGCGGGTGAAGATCCGCAAGGAGATGAACGACCAGGACACCGACGCCAACCAGAAGGCGATCGACTCGCTCCTCAACTTCGAGACGGTGAAGTATTTCGGCGCCGAGGCGATCGAGGCCGACCGCTACGACCGGGCGATGGAGGGCTACGAGAAGGCGGCGGTCAAGACCAACTACTCGCTCGCGTTCCTCAACTTCGGGCAGGCCCTGCTCATCACCGTCGGCCTCGTCATCGTCATGGTGATGGCGGCCGTCGGGGTGCAGGCGGGGGCCCTTACGGTGGGCGATTTCGTGATGGTGAACGCCTACATGATCCAGATCACCATGCCGCTCAATTTTCTCGGCACCGTCTACCGCGAGATCCGCCAGGCGCTGGTCGACATGGGCGAGATGTTCGACCTTCTTGAACAGCCGCAGGAGGTGACCGACCGGCCCGGCGCGCCGGACCTCCGGGTCGCCGGGGGCGAGGTCGTTCTCGACGAGGTGTTCTTCGGCTACGACGCCGCACGACCGATCCTGAAGGGCGTCTCGATCCGCGTCGGGCCGGGCGAGCGCGTTGCCATCGTCGGCCCCTCGGGCTCGGGCAAGTCGACCATCGGGCGGCTGCTCTTCCGGTTCTACGACGTGACCGGCGGGGCCCTCAGGATCGACGGGCAGGACGTGCGCACGGTCACCCAGGCCAGCCTGCACGACGCCATCGGCGTGGTGCCGCAGGACACCGTGCTCTTCAACGACACGGTCTACTACAACATCGCCTATGGCCGCCCCGGCGCGACGCGCGAAGAGGTCGAGGCGGCGGCGCGCGCGGCGAAGATCCACGACTTCGTCGCCAGCCTGCCCGAGGGCTACGAGACCAGGGTCGGCGAGCGCGGGCTGAAGCTGTCGGGGGGCGAGAAGCAGCGCGTCGGCATCGCCCGCACGCTGCTCAAGAACCCGCCGATCCTGCTGCTCGACGAGGCGACAAGCGCCCTCGACACCCAGACCGAGCGCGACATCCAGGACAGCCTGCGCGCGATGGGCGAGGGGCGGACGGTCATCACCATCGCGCACCGGCTGTCCACGATCGCCGACGCCGACCTGATCGTGGTGCTGGAGAACGGCCGCATCGCCGAGCGCGGCACGCACGACCAGCTTCTCGCCGCCGGCGGCCGCTACGCCCAGCTCTGGCACCGCCAGGCGGCCGACGACGAGCGGCGCGGACTGGCCGCCGAGTGAACACCGGCGGTGCCCAGGGCGCCGGCCTCAGACCGCGAGACCCATGCCCCCGGCCGCGGCGCTTTCCTCGGCCCGGTCGAGTGCCGCCTGCAGCTCGGCGCCGCGGTCGAAGCCGGGGTCCATCAGCGCCCCGCCGCGCAGTGCGTCGATGAACCGGCGGTAGTTCGTCGGAACCGGGTCCGAGGCGACCGGCTGCCAGCGGCCGGTGCGCAGGTCCTCGCCCGCGCTGAGCCAGAGCCGGCTTCTGTTCCGCTCGAGCGCGACCTCGATCCCGCCGCGGTCGCCGAAGATGCGGGCGCGCAGGTCGTTCAGGTGGCCCGCGGCGAAGCGCGTCGCGTGCACCACGCCGACTGCGCCGTTCGACAGCGCCAGATGCATCACCGCGCTGTCGTTGGCGTCGAGCGGATAGTCACCGATCCGGTCGCCGGGCGCCTTGGGGAAGGTCTTGAGGCGGCAGGAGATCTCGGCGATGCCGAGGCCGGCGGCGAAGCTGACGAAGTCGAGGATGTGGATCCCGATATCGCCCAGCACGCCTTTCGAGCCATGCGCGGTCGACAGCCGCCAGAGCCACTGCTCCTCGCTGCGCCAGTCGCCCCAGGCGGGCTGGGTCAGCCAGCTCTGCAGGTAGGAGGCCTCGAAATGCCGGACCTCGCCGATGACGCCAGCGCGGATCAGGCGCGCGGCGTTCTGCAGCGCGCGGCCGTTGCGATAGGTCAGGTTGATGCCGTTGACGACGCCCGCGGCGCGCGCCCGCCCGGCCATCTCGACGGCATCGGCGTGGCGGGTGGCGAGCGGCTTCTCGCAGAAGACGGCCTTGCCGGCGGCCAGCAGCGGCAGCGTCGTCGCATGGTGGGCGCGGTCGGGGGTGACGTTCGTCGCCGCGTCGAAGCCGCCCCAGTCGAGCGCCTCGGCGAGCGTGGCGAAACTGCGCGGCAGCGCGAACCGCGCGGCGAAGGCCGCCCGGCGCGCGGGGTCGGTATCGACGCCTGCGGCCAGCGTGACGCCGGGGATGCGGCGGAATCGCAGGGCGTGCTCGTTGGCCCAGCCGCCGGTGCCGACGATTAGGAGGCGCAGGGGCAGGGGGCGCGGCGGCATCGGCTAGCGGAACCCGTCTTCGCCCGGAACATGCACCGAGGCACCCCGGACCGTCACCGGCTCGGGCGCCCGGTCGGCCGGCACGTTCGGCGCCGCGGCGGGCTCGGCGATGCGGGCGGCGGGGTTGTGCGCCCAGCGGACGGCGTTGCGCAGCACCTGCTGCACCAGCGGCTGGTGGTAGGTCGGATAGGTCTCGTGGCCGGGGCGGAAGTAGAAGACATGGCCGGCGCCGCGCCGGTATGTCAGGCCCGAGCGGAAGACCTCGCCGCCCTGGAACCAGCTCACGAACACCGTCTCGAGCGGCTCGGGCACGCCGAAGGGCTCGCCGTACATCTCCTCGTTCTCGAGCTCGAAGAAGGGCGGCAGCCCGGCCGCGATCGGGTGGCCGGGCGCCGTCACCCAGAGCCGCTCGCGCTCGCCGGCCTCGCGCCAGGTCAGGTTGCAGGGCGTTCCCATCAGGCGCGTGAAGACCTTGGAGAAATGCGCCGAGTGAAGGCAGATGAGGCCCATCCCCGACCAGACCGCCCGGGCCACCCGCTCGACCGCGGCATCGGCGACGGCGGCATGCGCGGCATGGCCCCACCAGACCAGCACGTCGGTCTCGGCCAGGCGGGCCGCGGTCAGCCCGTGGTCGGGGTCCTGGAGGGTGGCAGTAGCGGCGGTGATGCCGGGCACGGCGTTCAGCGCCGCGGCGATCGCCGCGTGCATCCCGTCGGGGTAGATCGCGGCGACGGCGGCGTTGCTGCGTTCGTGGACATTCTCGCCCCAGACCAGGGTGCGGATGGTCATGCGCGGCTCCGACAGCGGACGGGCGCGCCGGATTCGGCAGCAGCCCCTCGCGGGTTATGGGGCGCGACGCGACCGGCTGTCACCCGCAAAACCGCCCCCGCCGTGCCGTCATGCGGGCAGGCAGGCGAGAAGCCGCGCGGCCTCCTCGGCGCAGGCGGCGAGCGGCGTGCGGTCCTCGCCCGGAAAGAAGCGCGCGCGGGTGGCGGTCGCCATCGGCCGCGGCGTCTCGATCAGCACGCGCGGGCCGGTCCGCGCCGTCTCGGCCTGCCAGCTTCGCGCCAGCGCGACCTGCGCGGCCTTGGTCGCGCCGTAGCTGCCGAAGAACTTCTCACCCGCCCGCGGATCGTCGAGAAAGAGCGCCGTGCCCGCCGGCGCGGCGCGCAGCAGCGGCTCGACGAACGTGATCAGCACGCCTGTCGCCCGGGCGTTGACGGCCAGCGACCGCTCCCAGTCCTTCAGCGCGACATGCCCCGCGGGCGAAAGCGGCGCGGCGTGGATCGCGGCATGGACCCAGAGGTCGGCGCGGCCCCAGCGGTCCCAGATGCCACGGCAGAGCGTGCGCATCGCCTCGTCGTCGGTGATGTCCATCGGGGCGAGGGTGGCGCTGCCGCCGGCGGCGCGGACCCGGTCGTCGAGCTCTTCGAGCGCGCCGACGGTGCGGGCGACGGCCACCACGTGCCAGCCCCGCGCGCCGAGCGCGGCGGCGATGGCGTGGCCGAGGCCGCGCGAGGCGCCGGTGACGAGGGCGATCTGGCGGTCGGGATCGGTCATGCGCCCCCCTCTGCCAGCCCGCCGCCCCGGCCGCAAGATCCTCTCCCCGCGACGGTCCCCTCGTCTTCCGCCCTCCGCTCCCTCGCGCCCCCTGCGCTTGACTTCCGCGTCCGGCTGGCGCGACAACGGGCCCGAACCGAAGCCATGCCGGGAGACCCCGACGATGACCACCCTTTCCGCCGCCGTCCTCGGCCACGAGACGCTTGCCAAGAAGATCATGCTTGTCCTCGGCGGCACGGCGCTGATCGCTGCCGCCGCCCAGGTCAGCGTGCCAATGTTCCCGGTGCCGATGACGCTGCAGACGCTGGCGATCCTGGTCGTCGGCCTGACCTATGGCGCGCGCCTCGGTGCGGCGACGCTTCTCGCCTACCTCGCCGAGGGCGCGGCGGGCCTGCCGGTCTTCGCCAATGGCCATTCCGGGCTCGCCTACATGGCCGGCCCGACGGGGGGCTTTCTCGCCGGCTTCGTGCTGATGGCCTGGGTGGCGGGCCTCGCCTCGGACCGCGGCTGGACGCGCGGCTTGCCCGGTGCCGTTGCCGCGGCGCTCGTCGCCTCGGCACTGCTCTACCTGCCGGGCCTCGCCTGGCCGGCGGTGGCGATGGGCAAGGCCGCGCCCGAGCTGCTGTCGGGCTGGATGCTGCCGTTCCTCGCCGGCGACGCGCTCAAGGCGGTCCTCGCCGCGCTGGTGGTGACCGGCGGCTGGGCAGTCCTGCGCAAGCGGGGCTGAACGGCCCGAGCGGCCGGATCCGGGCTGGCGGCGGCCGGGGCGGGGGCGGCGCTACCGCCCGGCCCGTGCCAGGAACGCCAGCCGCTCGAACAGGTGCACGTCCTGCTCGTTCTTCAGAAGCGCGCCGTGCAGCTTCGGCAGCGCGCCCTTCGGGTCGGCGCGGAGATCCTCGGGCGACAGGTCCTCGGCCAGAAGCAACTTCAGCCAGTCGAGCACCTCGGAGGTCGAGGGCTTCTTCTTCAGCCCCGGTGTCTCGCGGATCTCGAAGAACCGCGTCAGCGCGACGGTCAGCAGCTCCTCGCGGATGCCGGGGTGGTGCACCGCGACGATCGCCTTCAGCGTCGCCATGTCGGGAAAGCGGATGTAGTGGAAGAAGCAGCGGCGCAGGAAGGCGTCGGGCAGCTCCTTCTCGTTGTTCGAGGTGATGATGACGATCGGGCGGTGGCGGGCCGCGACCGTCTGGCCGGTCTCGTACACGTGGAACTCCATCCGGTCGAGTTCCTGCAGCAGGTCGTTCGGGAACTCGATGTCGGCCTTGTCGATCTCGTCGATCAGCAGGACGACCTTGCCGGCCGCGTCGAACGCCTCCCACAGCTTGCCGCGGCGGATGTAGTGCGCCACGTCGTGCACCCGCGCATCGCCCAGCTGGCTGTCCCTCAGCCGGCTCACCGCGTCGTATTCGTAGAGGCCCTGCTGCGCCTTGGTGGTCGACTTCACGTGCCATTCGATCAGCGGCAGCCCGAGGGCCCGGGCGACCTGCCGGGCGAGTTCGGTCTTGCCCGTCCCCGGCTCGCCCTTGACGAGCAGCGGACGCTCCAGCGCGACGGCCGCATTGACCGCGAGCGCCAGATCGACGGTCGAGACGTAGGCGTCGGTTCCTGCGAATTTCATGGGCATTTCTGCGGTTTGGACCGGGGAGGATGCCGCCGTCTTACCGGCGCCTTCAATTCGCCGCAACCGTCGGGTTCGCCTAGTGACATTCTGCGGGAATGCGGCTAGAGGGTGCGCCAAGGGAACCGGATGACGAACCAGCACACCGCATACGTATCGGGGCTGCAGGAGGGAGCAGGAATGAAAGCAGAGGTCTTTCTGCCCGACGACTACCGCCCGGCCGAGGACGAGCCGTTCATGAACGAGCGGCAGCTCGAGTACTTCCGCCGCAAGCTTCTGGCCTGGAAGGCGGACCTTCTGGATGACAGCCGCGAGACGATCGAGGGGCTGCAGGACAGCGCCCGCAACGTCCCCGACCTTGCCGACCGCGCGAGCGAGGAGACCGACCGCGCGCTGGAGCTGCGCACCCGCGACCGGCAGCGCAAGCTCGTGGCCAAGATCGACGCGGCCCTGCGCCGCATCGAGAACGGCGAGTACGGCTATTGCGAGGAGACGGGCGAGCCGATCTCGCTCAAGCGCCTCGACGCGCGGCCGATCGCGACGCTGAGCCTCGAGGCGCAGGAGCGCCACGAGCGGCGCGAGCGGGTGCACCGCGACGAGTGAGCCGCGCCGCAGCAGGAACCAGGACCGGGCGCCGGGGCGGCAACGCTCCGGCGTCCGGCATTCCGGGAGGGCGGCGGTGACGCTGATCGGACAGCAGGCGACGGTGGTCGGTGCCGGCATCGCGGGCCTTGCGGTGGCGCGGGCGCTGGCGCTGCGCGGCGCGGCCGTCACCGTGCTGGAACAGGCGCCGGAGATCGCCGAGATCGGTGCCGGGCTCCAGATCAGCCCGAACGGAATGCGGGTGATCGACGCGCTCGGCCTCGGGCCGGCGCTGCGCGCGGTCGCCCTCCGCGCCGAAGCGGTCGAGCTGTGCGACGCCCGCGGCGCGCGCGTGCTGCGGCTGCCGGTGGGGCGGGCCGAGCCGGGCTACTTCTTCGTGCACCGCGCCGACCTCATCGCGCTTCTTGCCGCGGAGGCGCGCGCGGCCGGCGTGGCCGTCCGCCTCGGCGAGCGGGTCGATGGTATCGGGATCGCGGACGGCGTGCCGTCGCTCGCCGATGGCGGGGGGTGGCGGCAGGTGCCGCTCCTGATCGGCGCCGACGGGCTGCACTCGCGGGTCCGCCAGGCGCTGAACGGCCGCGCGGTGCCGTTCTTCACCCGGCAGGTCGCCTGGCGCGCGACGGTGCCGGGCGGGGCGTCGGCGCCGGCCGTGGCGCGGGTCTTCATGGGGCCGGGCCGGCACCTCGTGACCTATCCGCTGCGCGGTGGGCGGCAGATCAACATCGTCGCGGTCGAGGAGCGCGGCGCCTGGGCCGAGGAGGGCTGGCAGCACGAGGACGACCCCGCGAACCTCCGCGTGGCGTTCGCCGGTTTCGGGGCCGCGGTGCGCGACCTGCTCGCGCGGGTCGAGCGGGTGCATCTCTGGGGCCTCTTCCGCCACCCGGTCGCGCGGCGCTGGCACGACGGCGGAAGGGTCGCGGTCCTCGGCGACGCGGCGCACCCGACGCTGCCGTTCCTGGCGCAGGGCGCCAACCTCGCGCTCGAGGATGCCTGGGCGCTGGCCGCGGCGCTCGCCCGGCACGAAAGCGCCGCGGCAGGGCTGGCTGCCTATCAGGCGGCGCGCGCCCCGCGCGTGACCCGCGCCATCGCCGCGGCCACGCGCAATGCGCGGACCTATCACCTCAGCGCGCCGCTGTGGCGCGGCACTGTCCACGCGGCGTTGCGGCTTGCGGGGGCCGTCGCGCCGGGCGCGGTGCTCGGCCGGCTCGACTGGCTCTACGGCCACGATGTCACGCAGGACGGGTAGGCGCGGGGAACCCGGGGCGGGGTTTCCCGCTTGCATGGCCGGCGCACCGGGATACCTTCCCTGCGGCGAAGCTGCGGGGAGCGGGACATGAGCGGACTTCTGGCGCTTCTCGACGATGTGGCGGCGCTTGCGAAGCTCGCCGCCGCGCAGGTCGACGACGTGGCGTCGCAGGCCGCCAAGGTCGGCGCCAAGGTGGCGGGCTCGGTCATCGACGATGCGGCGAAGGCCGGCGCCAAGGCCGCGGGCGTGGTGATCGACGACGCCGCCGTCACGCCGAAATACGTCACCGGGCTGCCCGCCGCGCGGGAAATTCCGATCGTCTGGGCGATCGCGCGCGGCTCGCTCTGGAACAAGCTCGTCATCCTGCTGCCCGCGGCACTGGCGCTGCAGGCCTTCGCGCCCTGGGCGCTGCCGCCGCTCCTGATGCTCGGCGGCGCCTATCTCTGCTTCGAGGGGGCCGAGAAGGTGCTCCACGTCCTCGCCCCGCACAGCGATGCGCACGAGGTGCCCGAGACGCTCGATGCCGCGCATCTGGAGCGCACGCGGATCGCCGGCGCGATCAAGACCGACTTCATCCTGTCGGCCGAGATTATGACGATCTCGCTTGCGGCGATCGAGACCGAGAGCTTCTGGATCGAGGCGGCAGTGCTGGCGGTGGTGGCGGTGGGCATCACGGCGCTGGTCTACGGCACCGTGGCGCTTCTGGTGAAGGCCGACGACTTCGGCCTGAAGCTCAGCCAGATCGGCCGGCTCGGCGCGACGCGCGCGTTCGGCCGCTGGCTGGTCAAGGCGATGCCTGCGATCATGACGCTGATCAGCACTATCGGGACAGCGGCGATGCTCTGGGTCGGCGGGTCGATCGTGATCCACGGCGCGCACGGGATGGGGCTGGACGAGCCCTACGACACGATCCACGACATCGCCGTGGCGGCCGCCGCCGTCGTGCCGGGCGCGGCCGGCGCGGTCGAGTGGGCGGTGACCGCGGCGCTCGACGGGGTGTTCGGGCTGATCCTCGGCTTCCTGCTGATCCCGGTCGTGAAGTATCTCATTGCCCCGGTGGCGGGGCTCTTCACGCGCGGGAAGGCCGCCTGACGCTCAGCGCGCCAGCACCTCCTTTGCCTTCGCGGCGACCGCCTCGGGCGTGATCCCGAACTTCTCGTAGAGCGTCTCGTAGGGCGCCGAGGCGCCGAAGCCGTGCATCCCGACGAAGCCCGCCTTCTCGCGCCGGCCGCCCTCGCCGTAGAGCCAGCGGTCCCAGCCGAAGCGGGTCGCGGCCTCGACGGCGACGCGGACCGGGCCGGGCGGCAGGACCTTGCGGCGCCAGGCGTCGGGCTGCTCCTCGAAAAGTTCCCAGCACGGCATCGAGACGACGCGGGTGCCGATCCCCTCGGCCTGCAGGATGTCGCGCGCCGCCATCGCGATCTCGACCTCCGAGCCGGTGGCCATTAGGATCGCCTGCCGCTTGCCGTCGGCTTCGGCCAGCACGTAGGCGCCCTGCGCGACGAGATTGCGGTTCACGTGCTCCCGGCGCACCGGGGCGAGGTTCTGGCGGGTCAGCGACAGCACCGTCGGCCGGTCGGTGGTGGTCAGCGCCACCTCCCAGGCCTCGGCGGTTTCCACCAGGTCGGCAGGCCGGATCACCCGCATGTTCGGTGTCGCCCGCAGCATGGCCAGATGTTCGACCGGCTGGTGCGTCGGCCCGTCCTCGCCGAGGCCGATCGAATCGTGCGTCATCACGTAGATGACGGGCTGGCCCATCAGCGCCGAAAGCCGGATCGCCGGGCGGGCATAGTCGGTGAACACCATGAAGGTGCCGCCATAGGGGCGCAGGCCGCCATGCAGCGCGATGCCGTTCATCGCCGCCGCCATGCCGTGCTCGCGGATGCCGTAGTAGACGTAGCGGCCCTTGCGGTTCTCGGCCGAGAAGACGCCGAGATCCGCGGTCAGCGTGTTGTTCGAGCCGGTGAGGTCGGCCGAGCCGCCGACGGTCTCGGGCATGACCGGGTTCACGACCTCGAGCACCATCTCGGAGGCCTTGCGGGTGGCGAGCTTGTGGTCCGCCTCGACCGCCTGCTTCTTCAGGGCGCGGATGGTGGCGGCAAGCTTCTTCGGCGCCTCGCGCGACTGGCAGCGGGTGAACTCGGCCTGCCGGGCGCCGGCGAGCGCGGCGAACCGCTCCTCCCAGGCCCTGCGCGCCCCGGCGCCGCGGCTGCCTATCTCGGCCCAGGCGCGGCGCAGGTCGGCCGGGATGTCGAACGGGCCGTGGGTCCAGCCATAGGCGTCCTTCGCGGCGGCGACGACCTTGGGATCGGTCAGCGCGCCGTGGCCCTTGGCGGTGTCCTGTGCGGCCGAGCCGATGGCGATATGGGTGCGGCAGGCGATCATCGCCGGACGGTCGGAGGCCACCGCCGCGCGGATCGCCCGGTCGATGTCCTCGGGGTCGTGGCCGTCGCAGGCGAAGGTGTCCCAGCCCGCCGCCTCGAAGCGCTTCCGCTGGTCGGTGATGTCGGCCAGCGCCACCTTGCCGTCGATGGTGATGCCGTTGTCGTCGAAGAACACCGTCAGCTTCGAGAGCTTCTGCCGCCCGGCGAGGCCGATCGCCTCGTGGCTGACGCCCTCCATCAGGCAGCCGTCGCCGGCGAAGACCCAGGTGCGGTGGTCGACGATCTTCGCCCCCCAGCGGGCGCGCAGCATCTCTTCGGCCATCGCGAAGCCGACGGCGTTGGCGAGGCCCTGGCCGAGCGGGCCTGTCGTCGTCTCGATGCCCCTGGCATGGCCGTATTCCGGGTGGCCCGCGGTCTTCGAGCCCCATTGCCGGAAGTCCTTCAGCTGATCGAGGGTCATGTCGTCGTGGCCGGTGAGGTGCAAAAGCCCGTAGAGCAGCATCGAGCCGTGGCCGTTCGACAGCACGAAGCGGTCGCGGTCGGGCCAGTCGGGGGCCTTCGCGTCGAACTTGAGATGTTTCCCGAACAGCACGGTCGCGATGTCGGCCATGCCCATCGGCATTCCCGAATGCCCCGATTTCGCGGCCGCTACCGCGTCGAGCGCCAGCACGCGCAGGGCGGTGGCCTTGGCCCAGTGGTCCGGATGGGCGGTGCGGAGGGTGGCGAGATCCAAGGTCCGGTTCCTTCTGGCAGCGCGGGTTCCGCGGGCGGTGATACCAGCCGGCGCGGCAATGGCAAGCGCCGCACCGGCGGCAGGACGGGCGAGGGGGCGCATTTCCCGGCCGCCTTGGCTAAGATCGGCCGCGCAAGGGCGGCCGTCCGATTCGGGGCTGGCGAGCCGCAGACAGGTCCTGCTTGAGCAGCGAGGGGTGGGATGAACGATATCGCAGCGATCGAGGCGCGGCTTCACGCCGCGCTGGACGCCATCGAGGCCCATGCGGGCCGGCTTGCCGAAGCGCGGCTCGATGACGCCTACGATGAGGATGACGACCGGGCGCTTGATCTAGCGCCGGAACTGGCGCCGGACCCGGAGACGGACTCGGTGCCCGACCCGGTGCTCGCCGCCGCGGCCGAGCGGGCCGAGGCCGCCGAGGCCGAGCTTGACCGCGTGCGCGCCGCGCTCGAGGCGGAGACCGCCGCCCATTCGCAACTGGCCGATCGGGTCGCCGCGATCCGCGCCCGGCAGGACGAGGTCTCGGGCCAGCTGGAGAAGCGCGTGCTGCGCCTGCAGGAGCGGGCCGAGACGCAGGAGCGCGAGCTGGCGCAGCTGCGGCAGGCCAATTCCGACCTGCGGGCGATGGCGCGGCGGCTGCGGCGGACGATCGCCAACAGCGTCCCCGACGCGGCGCTCGTCAACGCGGTGATGGAGGCCGAGCTGAAGGCGACGCATGCCGCGCAGACCGCCGACCGCGCCGAGCTCGACGCGATCCTCGCCGAACTCACCCCGCTGATCGAGGAGAATGCCCATGTCTGAGGTCGACATCCGGATCGGCGGGCGGCCGTTCACCGTGGCCTGTCAGCCGGGCGAGGAGCCGTTCCTGCAGTCGGCCGCGCGGCTTCTCGATACCGAAGCCTCGGCGCTGGTCCAGCAGCTCGGCAAGATGCCCGAGAACCAGATGCTGCTGATGGCCGGGCTGATGCTGGCCGACAAGATGGCGGGGCTGCAGGACGCCGGGGCCGGCGCTCGGGCGGCCGTGGCCCCGGCCGATCTCGGCCGGCTCACCGCGCTGGCCGCGCGGGCCGAGGCGATTGCCGACGACCTCGCGCGGAAGGCCGACGCGGCCTGAACGGGGCGTGGGTGCTGCTGGGGGCCTGAGGGCCCGAAGCGGCGGCCTTCAGGCGTTGGCCGCGCGGATCTTCTCGGCGGCGTCCTTGTCGTAGGCCACGCCCTTCTGGTCGAACAACTGGTCAAGCTCGCCCGACAGCGTCATCTCGGTGACGATGTCGCAGCCGCCCACGAACTCGCCCTTGACGTAGAGCTGCGGGATCGTCGGCCAGTTGGAATAGTCCTTGATGCCCTGGCGGATCTCCTCGTCGGCCAGCACGTTCACGTCGCTGTAGTCGACGCCCATGTAGTTCAGCACGCCCGCCACGCGGCTGGAGAAGCCGCATTGCGGCATCGCCTTGGTGCCCTTCATGAACAGCACGACGTCGCTCGCCGCGACGGTTTCCTTGATCCGGTCCTGAGCGCTCATCGCCGCCCCCTTGTCTCTCGGTTTCGATCGCGGATGCGGATACGCACCCGCCCCGGCCCGCCCGGGCCGTCATCGTCGTCGTCCCGCCGCGCCCGGTTCAGCGCGCGGAACACCGCGAAGGCCACGATGCCCAGAAGGATGGCATAGGCCACGATCATTCGGGCACCTTCGTCGTCAGCGCCAGCGCGTGCAGCGCGCCGTTGCTGCCGGCCATCTTGTCCTTCAGGCTCGCGTAGACGGCGCGCTGCTGCTGCACGCGGTTCATCCCCCGGAAGCTCTCGTCGATGACCTCGGCGGCCCAGTGGTTGCCGTCGCCCGCGAGGTCGGTGATGGTGATCTTCGCCTTCGGGAAACTCTCCCGGATCAGGTGCTCGATCTCTTCGGCGCTCATCGGCATCGGTGGCGGCGTCCTTTGTTCCCTGCCGTTCCCTGCAGCAGAGTTAGATGGCGGGGGTCCGGCCCGCAAGGGGGCGGCTTACCCGACCGATTGCGCGAAGGCCGACCGGTAGGTCGCCGACAGCGCCGCAAGGCGCGCCTCGGCGCCACCCATCCGCACCACCTCGCCGCCGAAGTGGCCGACGGCGGCCAGCGGCACGCCCGCCGCGTTAGCCGCCACGTTCAGCGCCTCGGCCTGGTCCATCGAGCAGGCGACGAGGTAGCGCGCCTGGTCCTCGCCGAAGAGCTGGCCGGCATCCGCCGTGTCGAGCGCGACGCCGATCCCGGCGGCCTCGGCCATCTCGAAGGCGGCCAGCGCGAGGCCGCCGTCCGACAGGTCCGCCGCCGCCGCGATCAGGCGGCGGCTGGCGCGCAGGAAGTCGCCGTTGCGCCGCTCGGCGGCCAGGTCGACGGGCGGCGCGTCGCCCTCCTCGCGGCCGAACATCTCGGCCAGAAGGGCGGACTGGCCCAGATGGCCGCGGGTTTCGCCGATCACCAGGGCGATCATGCCGGGGGCGGGCGCGCCGGCGATCAGCTCGTCGGCCGAGCGCAGCAGCCCGACCCCGCCGATGGTCGGCGTCGGCAGGATCGGCTGCCCGTCGGTCTCGTTGTAGAGCGAGACGTTGCCCGACACGATCGGGAAGTCGAGCGCGCGGCAGGCCTCGCCGATGCCGCGGATCGCGCCGACGAGCTGGCCCATGATCTCGGGCTTCTCGGGGTTGCCGAAGTTGAGGTTGTCGGTCGCGGCAAGGGGCAGGGCGCCCTTGGCGACGAGGTTGCGCCAGGCCTCGGCCACCGCCTGCTTGCCGCCCTCGTGGGGGTTTGCCCCGACGTAGCGCGGCGTGACGTCCGCGGTGAAGGCGAGCAGCTTCTCCGTCCCGTGCACGCGGACGACGCCCGCGCCCGCGCCGGGCGTCACCACGGTGTCGGCCATCACCTGGCTGTCGTACTGCTCCCATACCCAGGCCTTGTGGGCGTAGGAGGGCGAGGAGATCAGCGCCGTGAGCCCGGCGATCGGGTCGATCTCCGGCAGTTGGCCGAGCGGCGGCGGCGGCGCGGGCTCGACCCAGGGGCGGTCGTATTCCGGCGCGCTCGAGGCGAGCTGGCTGAGCGGCAGGTCCGCCGTCACCGCATTGCCGTGCAGGATCAGGAAGCGGTCCTCGGCAATGGTCTCGCCCACCACCGCGAAGTCGAGGTCCCACTTCTCGAAGATCGCCTTCGCCTCGGCCTCCTTCTCGGGGCGCAGGACCATCAGCATCCGCTCCTGGCTTTCCGACAGCATCATCTCGTAGGCGCTCATCCCGGCCTCGCGGACCGGCACCCGGTCGAGGTCGAGGCGGATGCCGAGGCCGCCCTTGTCGCCCATCTCGACGGCCGAGCAGGTGAGGCCCGCGGCGCCCATGTCCTGGATCGAGATGACCGCGCCGGTCTGCATCAGTTCGAGGCAGGCCTCGAGCAGGCGCTTCTCGGTGAACGGATCGCCGACCTGCACCGTCGGGCGCTTCTCCTCGATCGTGTCGTCGAACCCGGCAGAGGCCATCGTGGCGCCGCCCACGCCGTCGCGGCCGGTCTTGGCGCCCAGGTACACGACCGGCATGCCGACGCCGCTGGCGGCCGAGTAGAAGATGCCGTCGGCATCGGCGAGGCCGGCGGCGAAGGCGTTGACGAGGCAGTTGCCGTTGTAGCTGCGGTGGAACCGCACCTCGCCGCCCA
>CAZYBG010000018.1:38971-47097 GCA_964645155.1 uncultured Rhodobacterales bacterium
AGCTCAGGGCGTTCATCGCCGCGATCGGGCGGGCGCCCATGGTGAAGACGTCGCGCAGGATGCCGCCCACGCCGGTCGCCGCGCCCTGGTGCGGCTCGATGTAGGAGGGGTGGTTGTGGCTCTCCATCTTGAACACCACCGCCAGTTTCCTGCCATCGGGGCCGTCGCCGATATCGACGACGCCGGCATTCTCGCCGGGGCCGCAGATCACCTGCGGCCCGGTGGTGTGCAGCGTGCGGAGCCACTTCTTCGACGACTTGTAGGAACAGTGCTCGTTCCACATCGCCGAGAAGATGCCGAGTTCGGTGAAGGTCGGCTCGCGCCCGACGATGCGCAGAAGCCGCGCGTATTCGTCGGGCGTCAGCCCGTGCGAGGCGACGAGGTCCTCGGTGATCTGCGGCTCGTTCATTTGCGCCCCCCGGTCTGGCGCCCTGATACGGCGGGGGCCACCGCGTGGGAAGGGCTTGCGCGCGCGGAAGGACCGCATCAGCTTTGTCGCGCAACCGGGGGAACGCCATGAAGCTTGCCGGAGGGTGCCTCTGCGGCGCGACTCGCTACGAGATCGTCGGGCCGGTCCTGTCGGTCGGCCTGTGCCATTGCCGCAGTTGCCGGCTGGCCTCGGGCGCCACGCCGGTCGGCTGGGCGGTCGTCGCCTCGACCGGGTTCCGGTGGACCGCCGGCGCGGCGGTCGAGCATGGCTCGTCGCCGGGCGTGACACGCACCCATTGCGGCACCTGCGGGACGCCGCTGACCTTTGCCGACGGGCCGGCGACGCTCGATGTCACGATCGCCACGCTCGACGATCCCGAGGCGCTGGTGCCCGAGCGCGAGATCTGGCTGTCGCACCGGCCCGGCTGGGTCGCCGTCGATCCCCGCCGCCCGGGCTATCCGCAGGGCAGGACATAAAAAAAAGGCCGAGACTAAGCTCGGCCAAAGTCCAACAGGGAGGTAGAAGCGACGCCGGAATGACCCAAGCGCCAGCCTCATGCTCCAATTATGGGCACCCACCGGCAGCTTCAAGGAAAAACCGGATGGAGGCCGTGCATGGCGGATATACGTTGCGCGCAAGCCTCACTATCGGCGATCAACCGCCGGTTGCGGCCAGATCGCGCTGTTTCTGGCGCCTCGCGAAGATCTCCTCGCTCACGAAATCGCGGAACGCCGCGACTCGCTTCGACTGCCTCAGCTCCTCGGGATAGGCGAGGAACACCGGGATCTCACCCGATTCGACCTCCGGCAGCACGCGCACGATGGCGGGGAAGTCCTCGATGACGTAGTCGGGCAGCACGCCGATCCCGAGGCCGGCCAGCACGCCCTGCAGGACGCCGAAATAGTTGTTCACCGTCAGTGTCGAGGGCACGTCGTAGGTCAGCAGCTCGCGCACCAGCGTCGCGGCGGCCGAGACCTGGGCCGAGGTGACGTGCTGGCAGATCAGCCGGTGGCGCGAGAGGTCGTCGAGCCGCGCGGGCGTGCCGGCCTGCGCGAGGTACTCGGGCGAGGCGTAGAGCCGCATGTGGACGCCCATCAGCCGCCGCCGGATCAGGTCGGCCTGCGACGGCTCCTTCATGCGGATCGCCACGTCGGCCTCGCGCATCGGCAGGTCGAGCACCCGCTCGTCGAGGATCAGATCGATCTTGAGGTCGGGGTGCTTGGCATAGAGCGCCGGCAGCCGCGGCGCGAGCCAGAGCGAGCCGAAGCCGGTCGTCGTGGTCACGCGAAGCTCGCCGAACACCTCCTCCTCGCTGTCGCGGATGCGGGCGGCGGCGGTGTCGAGCCGCTTGACCATTGCCGAAGTGGCATCGAACAGCAGTTCGCCCTGCTCGGTGAGAATCAGTCCCCGGGCATGGCGGTGGAACAGGGTGGTGCTGAGGCTTTCCTCCAGCGCCCGGATCTGCCGCGACACCGCCGACTGCGACAGGTGCAGCTGCTCGCCCGCATGGGTGAGGGAGCCCGCTGCGGCGACGGAATGGAAGATTCGGAGCTTGTCCCAGTCCATCGAGGCAATTCCAGATAAAATGTCGGGCGCTAACGGTCGCGGACAGTACCCCGAGACATGCTGCGCTTGCAAACGAAGTCTGGCGCAGGCGCGGGCGAAATTCCGGCTTTGTAGGTCAGATATTTTGACCTATAATTCATGCTACGCTGAATGCCTGGCAGGGAGGACGCGATGGCGCTGCAGGACGTTTCCCTGAAGGACCGGTTCGATCTGACGAAGAGCCCGGTGCTTCTGAACGGCACGCAGGCCCTGGTGCGGCTGATGCTGATGCAGAAGGCGCGCGACGTCGCGGCGGGGCTGAACACGGCGGGCTACGTCACCGGCTACCGCGGCTCGCCGCTGGGCGCGGTCGACCAGCAGATGATGCGGGCGAGGAAGGAACTCGAGGCCGCGGATGTCCTGTTCCAGGCCGGGCTGAACGAGGACCTCGCCGCAACCGCCTGCTGGGGCACCCAGCAGGCCGAACTGAGGGGCGAGGGCAGGTACGATGGCGTCTTCGCGCTCTGGTACGGCAAGGGGCCCGGCGTCGACCGCTCGGGCGACGTGATGCGCCATGCCAACATGGCCGGGACCTCGCCCAATGGCGGCGTGCTGATGGCGATGGGCGACGACCATACCGGCGAAAGCTCGACCACGCTGCACCAGTCGGACTGGGCGATGGTCGATGCCTACATGCCGGTCGTGTCGCCCGCCGGGGTGCAGGAGATCCTCGACTACGGCCTCTACGGCTGGGCGCTGAGCCGCTTCGCGGGTGTCTGGGTGGGCCTCAAGACGATGAAGGACACGGTCGAGGCGACGGCCGTCGTCGATGGCCGGCCGGACCGGATGCGGTTCGTGACCCCGGAGTTCGGGATGCCGCAGGGCGGGCTCAACATCCGCCTCGTCGATACGCCCGTCGCGCAGGAAGCGCGGATGATCGATTACAAGCGCTTCGCCGCGGAAGCCTTTGCAAAGGCGAACGGAATGGATTGCCGCGTCTGGGGCAAGCCCGGCGCGAGGATCGGCTTCGTCGCGGCCGGCAAGAACTGGCTCGACCTCGTCCACGCGCTGTCGCTTCTCGGGATCGACGGGCCGGAGGCCGAGCGGCTCGGGATCACCACCTACAAGGTCGGCCAGGTCTTCCCGCTCGACATGGACAGCTTCCACGACTGGGCCGAGGGCCTCGACCTCGTGGTGGTGGTCGAGGAGAAGCGCAAGCTGATCGAGGTGCAGGTCAAGGAGGCGCTGTTCGACGACCGCAAGGGCCGCCGCGTCTATGGCTGGCACAAGGGCGACAGCTACGAACACGGCCGCCGGATGGAGCTGTTCCCGACGCGCTACGCGCTCGACCCGATCCTGATCGGCGAGAAGGTCGGCCAGATCCTGATCGAGGAGGGGCGCGGCACCGACTGCATCAGGGCCGGCCTGCAGATGCTTGACGACGCACGGAAAGCCGACAACGCCAAGGACATGGCGGCGCGGCTGCCCTACTTCTGCTCGGGCTGTCCGCACAACACCTCGACGAAGGTGCCCGAAGGCTCGCGCGCCTATGCCGGCATCGGCTGCCACTACATGGTCCAGTGGATGGACCGCGAGACGGTGGGCTTCACCCAGATGGGCGGCGAGGGCGCGAACTGGATCGGCGAGGCGCCGTTCTCGACCCGCGGGCATGTCTTCCAGAACCTCGGCGACGGCACCTACAACCACTCCGGTATCCAGGCGATCCGTGCCGCGCTGGCGGCGGGCACGAACATCACCTTCAAGATCCTGTTCAACGACGCCGTCGCTATGACCGGCGGCCAGAAGAACGAGGGCGGGCTGACCGCCGACCGGATCGTGCGGGAAGTGCAGGCGATGGGGGTCGAGCGGATCGCCGTCGTCTATGACGAGAAGGAGGAGCCCGACTGGTCCGCCTTCCCGCGCGGGATCGAGAAGCACGAGCGGGCCGATCTCGATGCGGTGCAGAAGACGTTCCGCGATATCAGGGGCGTATCGGCCATCGTCTATGTCCAGACCTGCGCTGCCGAGAAGCGCCGGCGGCGCAAGCGCGGCCAGTTCCCCGACCCCGACACCCGGGTCTTCATCAACACCGATGTCTGCGAGGGCTGCGGCGATTGCGGCGTGCAGTCGAACTGTGTGTCGATCGTGCCGGTCGAGACCGAGCTCGGCCGCAAGCGTGCGATCGACCAGTCCTCGTGCAACAAGGACTTCTCCTGCATCAAGGGCTTCTGCCCCTCCTTCGTGACGGTCACCGGCGCCAGGCCGAAGAAGGCCGCGACCCGCGAGGTCGAGATCGGCGACCTGCCCGAGCCGCGGCTGCCGGCGATCCGCGGCACCTGGAACGCCGTCATCACCGGCGTCGGCGGCACCGGCGTGGTGACGGTCGGCGCAATCATGGCGCAGGCCGCGCAGCTCGATGGAAAGGGTGCCGGCATGATGGAGATGGCGGGCCTTGCCCAGAAGGGCGGCGCGGTGCACATCCACTGCCGGATTGCCGACCGGCCCGAGGACATCAGCGCGATCCGCGTCGCCACGGGCGAGGCCGACGTGGTGGTCGGTGGCGACCTGGTGGTCACCGCGGGGTCGAAGACGATGGGCCTGATGCGCACCGGACGCACCGGCGCAGTGGTCAACAGCCACGAGATCATCACCGGCGAGTTCACCAAGAACACCGAATTCCGCATTCCGACCAGCGACCTGGAGATCGCGCTTCAGGCGCGGCTGAAGGGCCGGCTGATGCTGTTCGACGCCTCGGCGCTGGCCAAGGCGCTGATGGGCGACACGATCTACGCCAACATGATCGTCTTCGGCGCCGTCTGGCAGAAGGGCTGGCTGCCGCTGTCGCACGCGGCGATCCTGAAGGCGATCGAGCTGAACGGCGCGGCCATCGAGCGCAACGCGCGCGCCTTCGAGATCGGCCGCTGGGCGGCCGAGCGGCCGATCGAGGCGGCGCAGGTGCTCGTCCCCGCGGTCGTCGAGAAGCCGCGCAGCCTCGAGCAGCAGATCGCGTTCCGCGCCGGCCATCTCGTCGCCTACCAGTCCGAGCGGCTGGCGCGTCGCTACCGGGCGCTGGTCGAGCGGTTCGACGACCCGCGGCTGCGCGGCGCAGTTGCCAAGGGCTACCACAAGCTTCTCGCCTACAAGGACGAATACGAGGTCGCCCGCCTGCTGCGCTCGACCGAGGCGAAGGTGCGGGAGGAGTTCGAGGGCGGGCAGCTGAAGTTCACCTACCACCTGGCGCCGCCGCTCCTCAGCCGGCCGGGCGCCGACGGCCGGCCGCGCAAGCGCGCCTTCGGGGCCTGGATCGCGCGCCTCTACGGCCCGCTCGCCGCGCTGAAGGTGCTGCGCGGCACGCCGCTCGACCCGTTCGGCTACACCGCCGAACGGCGGCTGGAGCGCCAGCTGATCCGGCAGTACGAGGCCGACATGGCCGAGGTCCGCGACACGCTGCGCCCCGAGACGATGGACGCGGCCCTGGCGCTGGCCGAACTGCCGCTGCAGATCCGCGGCTTCGGCCCGGTGAAGGAGGCCCATGCCGCGGCGGCCGCCAGGCGGCGCGAGGAACTCCTTGCGGTGCTGCGCGGGCAGGGATCACATCTGCGGCAGGCGGCCGAATGATGCACCGTTCGTGTCGTGGAAACGTCATAGTCTCTGGCGACAACAGGGATGCTGGGCCATGAGGTCGGCACCGGCCAGGGGACGCGACACGCACAGATGCGCAGCAGCCATGTTGCCCGAGAGATCAGCTATGCGCATTCCGCCGCCACCAAGGGCGGCCGCGCTGTCATCCGCGTTCTGGAGAACGCCACCGGCCGGCTGAAGCTGATCCGCCGCGCCAACGGCTACGAACGCGAGATCGCCGAGGGCCGCGATTTCTGGGACGTGATGGTCGAACGCTACGGCCTCAGCCTCGACGTCGCGGGCGGCAGCCTGTCGAACATCCCCGCGAACGGTCCGCTGATCCTGATCGCCAACCATCCCTATGGCATCCTCGATGGCCTGATGATGGGCCACATCCTGTCGAAGGCGCGCGGCGAGTTCCGGATTCTGGCCCACCGGGTGTTCCGCAAGGCCGAGGAACTGAACCGCGTCATCCTGCCCGTCGCCTTCGACGAGACGAAGGAGGCGCTTGCCACCAACCTCGAGACCCGCAAGACCGCGCTGTCGTTCCTCGAGCAGGGCGGCGCCATCGGCATCTTTCCGGGCGGCACCGTCTCGACCGCGCCGAGGCCGTTCGCGCCGCCGATGGACCCTGGCTGGCGCAACTTCACCGCGAAGATGATCGCACGATCGAACGCCACGGTGGTGCCGATCTTCTTCGAAGGGCACAATTCGCGGCTGTTCCAGATCGCCTCGCATATCCACCAGACGCTGCGCCTGGCGCTTCTCATCAAGGAGTTCCGCTCCCGCGTCGACGAACCGGTGCGTGTCGTGATCGGCCGGCCGGTCGACCCCGCGCGGCTGGCCGCGCTGCGCGGCGAGCCCAAGCTGATGATGGATTTCCTCCGCCGTGCCACGTATGAATTGAGCCCGAAGCCGCTCAGGTCCTACGACTACGGCTACGAGTTCGAGGCGAAGTACCGCGCCTGACGCGGGCCGCCTCCCGGCGGGCGGAGGGGCCGATGGCGGTCGGGTTGTTTGATTCGGGCCTTGGCGGCCTCACCGTCTACGACGCCGTCGCGCGCCGCCTGCCGGACCTGCCGCTGGTCTACTACGGCGACAACGCCCACACGCCCTACGGCGTGCGCGACGCCGGCGACATCTTCGAGCTGACCTGCCGCGGGGTCGAGCGGCTCTGGGGCGAGGGCTGCGACCTCGTGATCCTGGCCTGCAACACCGCCTCGGCGGTCGCGCTGAAGCGGATGCAGGAGACCTGGGTGCCGAAGGACAAGCGGGTGCTCGGCGTGTTCGTCCCGCTGATCGAGGCGCTGACCGAACGGCAGTGGGGCGACAATTCGCCGCCGCGCGAGGTGGCGGTCAAGCATGTCGCGCTGTTCGCCACCCCCGCCACCGTCTCGTCGCGCGCGTTCCAGCGCGAACTCGCGTTCCGCGCCATCGGCGTCGACGTCGAGGCGCAGCCCTGCGGCGGCGTCGTCGACGCGATCGAGGCGGGCGACATGATCCTTGCCGAGGCGCTGGTGCGCAGCCATGTCGAGGCGCTGCTGCGCCGGATGCCGCGCCCCGAGGCGGCGGTGCTGGGCTGCACCCACTATCCGCTGATGGAAGAGGTGTTTCAGGACGCGCTCGGCCCGTCGGTCGCGGTCTACTCGCAGCCGAAACTGGTGGCTGACAGCCTTGCCGACTACCTCGTCCGCAGGCCGGATTTCGTCGGCGCGGGCAGCGGCCGGAAGCTCCTCACCACGGGCGACCCCAAGCGCGTCGGCGCGAAGGCGACGCAGTTCCTGCGGCGCGCGATGCCGTTCGAGGCGGCGTTTCCGCCCGCTTAGCCCCGGCCGGTTCGCGCAGCCGTTCCGCACGCCCTTCAGCGCGGTCGCCTCCGGCCGTCCGCCTGCGCACCGGCGCCGGAGCCGATTGACCTGGATCAAGGCCCGGTATTCCGCCCCCCGCCATACCCGCAGGCGAAAGAACTCCGCCCGGACGAGCCGCGCCTCGGACCGGGGGCCGAGCGAGGGGACGCGCACCATGTGGGACTACGTGAAGATCGCCGTGCTGGGCCTGATCGCACTGCTGGCGGCGATCGCTGCCAACTACGCCCGCGATCTTGCCTATCAGGTCCATGCCATCATCGTGATGCTCGTGGCCGGCGGCCTGTTCCTCTGGACCGTCCGCCAGACCGACGAGCCGCGCCCGGCGGCCGCGGCGGGCGAATATCTCGACGGCCCGGTGCGGGCGGGGGTGATCGCGACCGCCTTCTGGGGCATCGTCGGCTTCCTCGTCGGCGTGGTGATCGCCTTCCAGCTCGCCTATCCGCAGCTCAACTTCGAATGGGCGCAGGGCTATGCGAATTTCGGCAAGCTCCGGCCGCTGCACACTTCGGCGGTGATCTTCGCCTTCGGCGGCAACGCGCTTCTGATGTCGTCGTTCTACATCGTGCAGCGCACCTCGGCCGCGCGCCTCTGGGGCGGCAACCTCGCCTGGTTCGTGTTCTGGGGCTACCAGCTCTTCATCGTGATGGCCGCGACCGGCTACC
>CAZYBG010000019.1:0-46342 GCA_964645155.1 uncultured Rhodobacterales bacterium
CGAGGGCCGGCGTGCGCGCGCGGCCGAGATCCGCGGCCGCGTCTGGGCCGAGGCGGCGCTGCCGCAGGCCGCCCGCGCCGCCTGGGACGACCTCGTCGGGATCGAGGGGATCGGTACCGCGGTCGCGCTGTCCCTGACCGACACCTTCGCCGAGCCGCGCGAACGCGCCTCGATCGACCGGCTCGTCGCCGAGCTCGACATCCTGCCGGTCGAGGCGCCCGGAACCGAAGGCTCGCCCGTCGCCGGCAAGACCATCGTCTTCACCGGCAGCCTCGAGAAGATGACCCGTGCCGAGGCCAAGGCGCGGGCCGAGGCGATGGGCGCCAGGGTGTCGGGCTCGGTCTCGGCCAGGACCGACCTGGTGGTCGCCGGGCCCGGCGCGGGGTCGAAGGCGAAAGAGGCCGAGAAGCACGGCGTCGAGATCATCGACGAGGAGGCGTGGCTGAAGCTGATCGGGGCCGCCTGAGATGGCCGGGCGGCCCGACATCCTGTTCCCGCTGTTCGCCGGCATCGAGGGGCTGCCGGGGGTCGGCGCCAAGACGGCGAAGTTGCTGGCGCAGATCGGCATCGAGCGGCCGCGCGACCTTGCCTTCACGCTGCCCCATGCCGGCATCGACCGCAGCTTCCGGCCGACGATCCGCGGCGTCGTGCCGCCCGCGACCGTGACGGTCGAGGTGACCGTCGGCCGCCACATCCCGCCGCGGACCCGCGCTGCCCCGGCCCGCGTGCTGGTCGAGGATGCCGAGACGGCGTTCCAGCTTGTCTTCTTCCACGCCCGCGGCGACTTCCTGCAGAAGAACCTGCCGACCGGTCAGCGCCGCATCGTCTCGGGGCGGGTCGAGCTGTTCGACGGGGTGGCGCAGATGGTCCATCCCGACCACATCCTGCGCCCCGAGGAGGCGGCCGGTCTGCCGGCGTTCGAGCCGGTCTATCCGCTGACCCAGGGCCTGACCCAGCGGGCGGTCGCCAGGGCCGCGCAAGGGGCGCTCGACCGCGCGCCCGACCTCGACGAGTGGATCGACCCGGCGCTGCGGTCGCGCGAGGGCTGGCCCGGCTGGCGCGCGGCGCTTGCCGCGGCGCACGGCCCGCGGGCCGAGGCCGATCTCCTGCCGACCGCGCCGGCGCGCGAGCGGCTCGCCTACGACGAGCTCTTCGCCCACCAGCTGACGCTGGCGCTGGCCCGGCGGGCCGAGCGGCGCGGCAAGGGCCGCGCCTCGGTCGGCACCGGCCGGCTTTCGGCGCGGGTGCTGGCGGCGCTGCCCTACCGGCCGACCGGCGCGCAGCAGCGGACGCTGGCCGAGATCGCCGCCGACATGGCCTCGGAAAAGCGGATGAACCGGCTTCTGCAAGGCGATGTCGGCGCAGGGAAAACGCTGGTCGCGTTCCTCGCGCTGGTGATCGCGGTCGAGGCCGGCGGGCAGGGCGTGATGATGGCGCCGACCGAGATCCTGGCGCGCCAGCACCTCGAAGGGCTGCGTCCTCTGGCGGAAAGCGCCGGCGTGGTGCTCGAGATCCTGACCGGCCGCGACAAGGGGGCCGAGCGGGCGGCCAAGCGAAGGGCGCTGGCGGCGGGCGACATCCAGATCCTCGTCGGCACCCACGCGGTGTTCCAGAAGGACGTGGCGTTCCGCGACCTGCGTCTGGCGGTGATCGACGAGCAGCACCGCTTCGGCGTCGCGCAGCGGATGGAACTGGGCGCCAAGGGGCAGGGCGCCGATGTCCTGGTGATGACGGCGACGCCGATCCCGCGCAGCCTGGCGCTCGCCAACTACGGCGACATGGATGTGAGCGTGCTCGACGAGAAGCCGCCGGGGCGCAGTCCGGTAACGACGGCGCTGGTCAGCGCGGGCCGGATCGACGAGGTGGTCGGCCACCTGCGCGCCGCGGTGGCCGAGGGGCGGCAGGCCTACTGGGTCTGCCCCCTGGTGGAGGAATCCGAGGTCGTCGACCTCGCCGCCGCGACCGACCGGTTCCAGCGGCTGCGCGCGACGCTCGGGGAAGGGGTCGTGGGGCTGGTCCACGGCCAGATGCCGCCCGCCGAGAAGGACGCCGCAATGGCGCGGTTCGTCGCGGGCGCGACGAAGGTGCTGGTCGCGACGACGGTGATCGAGGTCGGCGTCAACGTGCCCAACGCCTCGATCATGGTGGTCGAGCGGGCCGAGAGTTTCGGCCTCGCGCAGCTTCACCAGCTCCGCGGCCGGGTCGGCCGGGGCTCGGCGAAGTCGACCTGCCTGATGCTCTACCAGCCGCCGCTGTCGGAGGCGGCCGAGCGCCGGCTGAACATCCTGCGCGAGACCGAGGACGGCTTCCGCATCGCCGAGGAGGACCTGGCGATGCGCGGCGCGGGCGACGTGCTCGGCACTGCGCAGTCGGGGCTGCCGCGCTTCCGCATCGCCGATCTGGAGCGGCAGGCCGGGCTGATGGCGGTGGCGCAGGCCGACGCCAGGAAGCTGCTGGCCGACGATCCGGAGCTCGGCTCGGCCCGCGGTGCCGCGGCGCGCACGCTGCTGTGGCTGATGGAGCAGGACCGGGCGTTCCGGCTGCTCGCGGTCGGCTGACGCCGCGACAGGGGTGATTCGCGGTCGCCGGCGCCGTGATCCCCCTGCGTTCGCAGATGTTCTTAAAAAGTTCTTGCCACAGCGTTCACGATATGAGAACAAAAGCGAAACACGAGACGCGAAAGGAAACGCCCATGCTCATCGGCCTGAAGGACCTCGCCCACCGCAACGCCCCGACGCTTGCCGAGGATGCGGCGGGATGCCTTGCGCTTGTCGTCATCCTTGTCGTCGGGCTGCACCTGCCCACGCTGATCTGAGTTCTGCCTGCGGTCTTCGCCGGGCCTGCGCCCCCTGTCCCCAAGCTGAAAGGGCGCCCTGTCCCGATCCGGCCCTGCCTGCCGGAACCGGCCCGGTCTCAAGACACGCTCCCTGCCGCCGCCTTCCCTTCCCCGGAAGCGCGGCGGCTTTTTTGTGCGCGGGTCAGGATGCGGCGCGGGCCTCGGCCTCGGCCATCGCCTCGGCGGTCGCCTCGAGCGCCAGCAGGATCGAGGCGTGGCGGTTGCGGTAGTCGCGCGCCGGCAGCAGCACCTCGAGCCCGTCGAACGGCGCCGCGGGCACCGGGCCGTTCTCCTTCAGCATCGCGCGCAGCTGGTCGCGGGCCCGCTCGATCTCGTCCCGGGTGCGGCCGATGGCGTTGGCGCCGACCACGGCGGCCGCCGCCTGGCCCAGCGCGCAGGCCTTCACGTCCTGCCCGAAGCGGGCGATGCGGCCATCCTCGACCGCCACGTCGACCGTCACGGTCGACCCGCAGAGCGGCGACCGGCGCTTGACGCTGGCGGTTGGATTCGCCAGCCGTTCGGCATGGGGAATGTCGGCGGCGAGCGCCAGGATGCGCTGCGAATAGAGCTTGATCAGATCGCCGTCGGTGCTCATGCCCTGTTTTCCTCGGCCGCGCATTTCCCTAGATAGGCGCGACCCCACCCGAAGGAAAGCGCCATGCCGTTCGACCCCGCGACCCTTGCCTACGACGCCCGCGGCCTTGTCCCGGTGGTCGCGCAGGACCACGCGACGGGCGAGGTGCTGATGCTCGCGTGGATGAATGCCGGCGCCGTGGCCCGGACGCTCGAGACCGGCCGCGTCACCTACTGGTCGCGCTCGCGCCAGGCGTTCTGGGTGAAGGGGGAAACCTCGGGCCACACCCAGCGGCTGGTCGAGATGCGGGTCGACTGCGACCGCGACACGCTGCTTCTGCTGGTCGAGCAGACCGGGCCGGCCTGCCACACCAACCGGCGAAGCTGCTTCTTCACCGCGCTGCTGGCGGGCGAGGAGGTGGAGATCCTGCGGCCCGAGGCCTGAGCCGCCCGAGGCCTGGGCGGCACTGGCCTGAATGGCGCCCCTCAGCCGAGCCCCACCATGCGGCGGAGATCGGCGGGCGTCGCGCCATCGGCGCGGTAGCGGGCGATCGCGCGGGCATCGTCGCGCTTGGCAAGGCGGCGGCCGGCCCCGTCGCGGATCAGCCGGTGGTGATGGTAGGCGGGCGTCGGCAGGCGCAGCGCCGCCTGCAGCACGATGTGGATGAAGGTGGCGGCGAACAGGTCCTCGCCGCGCACCACCTCGGTGATCGCCTCGGCCGCATCGTCGACCACGACGGCCAGGTGATACGAGGTGCCGATGTCGCGCCGGGCCAGCACCACGTCGCCCGCCCCGGCGACGAGCCGGCCGGGGTCGGGGCGGTGGCGGCCGGCATGGGCCGGGCCGGTCTCGGCGAAGTCGGGCAGCGCCAACATCTCGATGGCGCGGCGCATGTCGAGGCGGATCGCATCGCCGGCGGCAGCCTCGGCCATGCTCCGGCCGCGGCAGGTGCCGGGATAGGCCGGGCCGTCGGGGCCCGTGCCGGCGCCCTCCTGCGGTGCCGAGAGGGCGGCGCGGATGTCCGCGCGGCTGCAGCGGCAGGGATAGCAGAGCCCCTGCGCGGCCAGCGCGTCGAGCGCCGCGGCATAGGCGCCGCCGCGGCCGGACTGCCGCAGGACCGGCGCCGGCCACGAAAGGCCAAGCCAGGCGAGGTCGTCGAAGATCGCCGCTTCCCAGTCCGGGCGGCAGCGCGGGCGGTCGATATCCTCGATCCTGAGGCGGAAGCGGCCGCCCGCGGCGCCCGCCCGGTCCCATGCCGTGAGCGCCGAGAACGCGTGGCCGAGATGCAGCGGGCCGGTCGGCGACGGGGCGAAGCGGGTGACGATGCTCACCGCTTCTCCAGCACGTAGACGGTGGACTGCACGCCGATGCCGGGCAGGTGCGGCCCGCGCTCCTGGAAGGCCAGCGCGACGGCTCCGGCGGCGACAAGCGCCGGCACCGCGCCCGCATGAGCCGCATCGGCCAACGCCGCGTCGTTGAACGAAAACCCCAGCCGCCCGCCCGGTAGAAGTGCGGCCACCAGCCGGTCGAGCGTGACCAGCGGCGCAGCCCCGATGCCGATGACGCCGACCGCAGCGACCGCGGCATAGCCGCCGGGCGGGTCGTCCGCGGCGCCGACAAGCGCGAGGCGGCGGTAGAGGCCCTTGGCCGCCGCGCGGTCGAGCATCTCGGGGGTGACGTCGACGCCGTCGACCGTCAGGAACCCCGCCGCCCGCAGCGCGGCCCCCGAAACGCCGGTGCCGCAGCCGAAATCGAGGACCGGCGCCGAGGGATCGGCCCCGGCGGCCCGCAGCGCTGCGGCGACGCGGGCCGGGGTGGCATAGCCGGCCTCGGCGATCTCGTCGTCGTAGGTCGCGGCCCAGTCGGCATAAAGGCGGCGGACCTCGTCCGCCGTCCGGGCGCCGTAGATCGTGGTGAGGAACTTCGCCATGCGCCCGAGGCTAGGCGCCGGCTCCCGCCGCGGCAAGCGCCGGCTGGGCATCGAGCCAGGCCCCGAACGCGGCCTTCGCGCGATCGGTATAGGCCCTGTAGCGGTCCTTCCGGCCGCGGCGGCCGCCCTTCGCCTCGATCGGGGGAAACAGGCCGAAGTTGACGTTCATCGGCTGGAACGTCCGCGCATCGGCCCCGCCCGTGATATGGGCGAGGAGCGCGCCCGTCGCCGTCTCGGGCGGTGGCGGGCCGAGCGGGCGGCCCTGCGCCTCGGCGGCGGCGAGGCGCCCCGCGAGCAGGCCCATCGCCGCCGACTCGACGTAGCCCTCGACGCCCGTCACCTGTCCCGCGAAGCGGATATGCGGCCGCGACCTGAGCCGCATCTGCCCGTCGAGCAGCGTCGGCGCGTTCAGGAAGGTGTTGCGGTGGATCCCGCCCAGGCGTGCGAAGCTGGCGTTCTCGAGGCCGGGAATCATCCGGAACACGGCGGTTTGCGCGCCGTGCTTCATCTTCGTCTGGAAGCCCACGATGTTGTAGAGCGTGCCGAGCGCGTTGTCGCGGCGGAGCTGGACGACCGCATGCGCCTTCTCGCCGGGCTTGTGCGCGTTGGTCAGCCCGACCGGCTTCATCGGCCCGTGGCGCAGCGTCTCGCGGCCGCGCTCGGCCATCACCTCGATCGGCAGGCAGCCTTCGAAATAGCCGGCCGTCTCGCCGGCGTGGAAGGCGGTCTTCTCGGCCGCCAGAAGCGCGTCGATGAACGCTTCGTACTGGGCGCGGTCCATCGGGCAGTTGATGTAGGCGCGGCGCTCGGCCTCGGTCTCGCCCTTGTCGTAGCGCGACTGGTTCCATGCCACCGTCATGTCGATCGTGTCGGCATGGACGATCGGCGCGATCGCGTCGAAGAAGGCCAGCGCCTCGGCCCCGGTCTCGGCCTGCAGCGCCGCCGCCAGCGCGGGCGAGGTCAGCGGGCCGGTGGCGAAGATCCAGCGGCCGGACGAGGGAAGAACCGTAACCTCCTCGGCCAGTACGGAAATCAGCGGGTGCGCCTGGAGGCGGGCGGTGACGGCCGCCGAGAACGGCTCGCGGTCGACCGCCAGCGCGCCGCCCGCCGGCAGGGCATGGGCATCGGCCATCGCCATGATGAGCCCGCCGGCGCGCCGCATCTCCCAGTGCAGCAGGCCGACGGCGTTCTGTTCGTCGTCGTCCGAGCGGAACGAGTTCGAGCAGACCATCTCGGCCAGCTTGCCGGTCCGGTGGGCGAAGGTGCCGACCTTCGGGCGCATCTCGTGGATCACCACGGGCAGGCCGGCCTCGGCGATCTGCCAGGCGGCTTCGGCGCCGGCCATGCCGCCGCCGACGATGTGGATCGGCTCGCTCATGGCGCTGTTCTAGGGGCCGCGCCCGGCGAAGGAAAGGGCCAGCGGCCCGCCGCGCTGCCGCCCTGGCGTCCCCGCGCCGCCGTCCGCCGCGCCTTCAGCCCTTGGCCAGCGCGAGCCGGCCCGGCCCGTGCACCCAGACGAGGAGCAGGCCGCCGGCGATGGCGAGGTTCTTCAGAAACATCGTCATCTGCAGCTGGTCGGCCGGCTGGAAGTGATAGAGGACGGCCGCCAGCACCGAAAAGCCGGCGAGGAGAAGCGCCACGATCCGCGCCTGCACCCCGGCGATCAGCGCGAGCCCGCCGACGATCTCGAACAGGATGACCGGCCAGGCGAGCGCCGTGGGCACGCCGCCCGAGGCCATGTATCCCGCGAAGCCCGCGACATCGCCGAGCTTGCCGAGCCCGGCGACGACGAAGATCGCCCCGAGAAGAAGCCGCGCCACCGCGGGCGCGTAGTCACGAAGGTGCTGCATCGGGTCGTCCCTGGTTCTGGCCCCGTCCGGGCATGACAGGGGCAAGGTAGCCCGGCGCGCGCCTGCGCAAAACTGCCGGAACTGCAGGGTGTCTGTGCGCGGATGCGGGGCGGCCGCTGTCAGAACAGGCCGCGGAGCGCCATCGGCGCATAAGGGTCGGGGCGGCGGAAGGGCCGGGCGGCGGGGTCGCCGGCTCCGGCGCCGAAGCTGTAGCTCAGGCCGAGCGTGACGAAGCCCTCGGCCGGCCGGCTGTCGCGGCCGTCGAGGCCCGAAAGGCCGACGGAGGCGGTGACCGCCACCGGGCCGCCGCGCGGGCGCCAGGCCGCGGTCGCGGCGAGGGTGGTGCCGATGGCGCGGAAGCCCGCCTCGTCGAACTCGGCGATCTCGGCGGCGAGGCCGAGGTCGAGCGTGTCGGTCGCCGCATGGTGCAGGCCCGCGCCGGCAAAGATGAAGTCCATCCGCGCGGGGGCGGACAGGCGGTGCGCGATGCCGATGCCGGCATGCGCCTCGACCGCGGTGCGCGCGCCGACCGCAACGATGCCCTCGACCCCCGCGGTGCCGGTGGTGAAGGACTGGCCGTCGAGGTCGCTGGCGGTCGCGAAGAGCCCGTACCTCCGGCCCGGCGCGGGGGCGAGATAGAGATGCGCGGCCAGATGGCCGAGGGTGCCGGCGGCGGTATCCTCGACGGCCAGGTCGAACTGCAGGCCGTGATGGCCGGTGACGCGGATGTCGAGCGTGCCTTCGGCAAGGGCGCGGCCGTCGTTACCCGCGGACATGACGCCGAAGCCGAGTTCGCCGGCGGCGATCCCGAGGCTTGTCTGGGCGGCGGCGGGGAGGGCAAAGGCAAGGCCGAGAAGGGCCGCGGAAAGCGCGGTACGGGCGGGCATGGCAGGCTCCGGAGGTGGCTTGGGCGGGAGGGGGCGGGGCGTTCTGCCCCTGCCGGTCCCGGCCGGCGTGAAGCGGTGATGCCACGGCCGCGCGACGTTAGCGAAGCGTTAAGTGAAGGGCTGGTTAACGTGGCCGGGCGCGATCGGCTGCACCCCGATGGCAGCCCAAAGCGCGGCGGCCGCGCAGGCGCGCGCTCACGCGGTCTCGCCGTCCTCCTCGCCCTGGTCGGCGATGCGGGCGACCGAGGCGACCTCCTCGCCCTTCGCGGTGTCGAACACCTTCACCCCCCCGGCCGAGCGCGAGCGGAACGAGATCCCCTCGACCGGCACGCGGATCGACTGGCCGGTCGAGGTCGCGAGCATGATCTGGTCGTCGATCTCGACCGGGAAGCTCGCCACCAGCCTGCCGCCGCGCATCGCCTTGTCCATCGCCATGACGCCCTGGCCGCCGCGGCCGCGCACCGGGTAGCCGTGCGACGAGGACAGCTTGCCGGCACCCTTGGCGGTCACGGTCAGGATCAGGTCCTCGGCCGCCGACATCTGCGCGTAGCGCTCGGTCGAGAGCTGGCCCTCGGCCACCGCCTCCTCGTCGTCGTCGGCCTCGGCCTCGTCCTCCAGCGCGCCGGCCATCAGGCGGCGCTGCTTGAGGTAGGCCGCGCGCTCCTCGGGGCTGGCCTCGAAGTGGCGGATCACCGACATGCTGACCACCCGGTCGCCCGGGGCGAGCCTGATGCCCCGCACGCCGGTCGAGTCGCGGCCCTTGAAGACGCGCACCTCGGTCGTCGGGAAACGGATTGCGCGGCCCATCGCGGTCACCAGCATGATGTCGTCGTTCTCGTCGCAGATGCGGGCGTTGACGAGGCTCACGCCGTCGGGCAGGCGCATCGCGATCTTGCCGTTGCGCATGACGTTGGTGAAGTCGCTGAGGGCGTTCTGCCGGACATCGCCGTCCGAGGTCGCGAAGAAGATCTGCAGGCTCTCCCACTCCTCCTCGGGCACGTCGACCGGCATCAGCGCGGCGATCGAGACGCCGGTCCCGATCGGCAGGATGTTGACGATCGCCTTACCGCGCGCGTTGCGGCCGGCGAGCGGCAGGCGCCAGGTCTTGAGCTTGTAGACCATCCCGTCGGTGGTGAAGAACAGAAGCTGGGTATGGGTGTTGGCGACGAACAGCGTCGTCACCACGTCGTCCTCCTTGGTCGACATCGAGGCGAGGCCCTTGCCGCCGCGCCGCTGGGCGCGGAACTCGGCCAGCGGCGTGCGCTTGATGTAGCCGCCCGAGGTGATCGTCACGACCATGTCCTCGCGCTCGATCAGGTCCTCGTCGTCCATGTCGCCTTCCCACTCGGCGATCTCGGTCCGGCGGGGCACGGCATAGGCGGCGCGGATCTCGCGCAGTTCGTCGGCGATGATCGCCATGATCCGGTCGCGTGAGCGAAGGATATCGAGGAAGTCCTTGATCTTCCCGGCAAGCTCCTGAAGCTCGTCGGTCACCTCCTTGACGCCGAGCGCGGTCAGCCGCTGCAGGCGCAGGTCGAGGATCGCGCGGGCCTGCAGCTCCGACAGGTTGTAGGTGCCGTCGTCGTTGATCGTGTGGGTCGGGTCGTCGATCAGGCGGATGTAGTCGGCGATGTCGTGCGCCGGCCAGCGCCGCGTCATCAGCCGCTCGCGCGCCGCGCCCGGATCGGCCGAGGCGCGGATCGTCGCGACCACCTCGTCGACGTTCGACACCGCGACGGCCAGGCCGCACAGGATGTGGCTGCGCTCGCGCGCGCGGCGCAGCTCGAAGGCCGTGCGGCGGGCGACAACATCCTCCCGGAAGCTGATGAAGTTGCTCAGGAAACCCCGCAGCGTCAGCTGTTCGGGCCGGCCGCCGTTCAGGGCCAGCATGTTGCAGCCGAAGCTGACCTGCATCGGCGTGAAGCGGAACAGCTGGTTCAGCACCACCTCGGGCGTGGCGTCGCGCTTCAGCTCGATCACCACGCGCACGCCCACCCGGTCGCTCTCGTCCTGGACATGGGCGATGCCCTCGATCTTCCTGTCGCGGGCGAGCTCGGCGATCTTCTCGATCATGCTGGCCTTGTTCACCTGGTAGGGGATCTCGTCCAGCACGATGGCGAAGCGTTCCTTGCGCAGCTCCTCGATCCGGGTCCTGGCGCGGATGACGACACTGCCGCGGCCCTCGAGATAGGCTTTCCGCGCCCCGGCCCGGCCCAGGATCAGCGCGCCAGTGGGGAAATCGGGCGCGGGGATGTGCTCGATCAGCTGTTCGGACGACAGGTCGGGGTTGGCGATCAGCGCCAGCGTGCCGTCGATCACCTCGCCCAGGTTGTGCGGCGGGATGCGGGTGGCCATGCCGACGGCGATCCCCTCGGCACCGTTGACCAGCATGTTGGGGAACCGCGCCGGCAGAACCGTCGGCTCCTGCCGTTCGTTGGCGTAGTTCGGCACGAAGTCGACCGTCTCCTTGTCGATGTCGACGAGGAGCTGTTCGGTAACCTTCTCGAGCCGGCTTTCGGTGTAGCGGTAGGCCGCCGCCGGGTCGCCGTCCATCGAGCCGAAATTGCCCTGGCCGTCGATCAGCGGCAGCGACATCGAGAAGTCCTGCGCCATGCGCACGAGGCTTTCGTAGACCGCCGAGTCGCCGTGCGGATGGTAGCGGCCCATCACGTCGCCGACGGCGGTGGCGCATTTGCGGTAGGGCTTGTTGGCCGTCTGCCCGTTCTCCCAGAGCGTATAGAGGATGCGCCGGTGCACAGGCTTCAGGCCGTCGCGCAGATCGGGGATCGCGCGCGAGACGATCACGCTCATGGCATAGTCCATGAACGAGGTGGCCATCTCGTTCTCGATCGACACGGTAGGGCCGTCCCACGCGCTGCGCCGCGGGGCATTTTCCTCTTCGGTGTCAGGGGTTTCCGGCGTGTCGCTCACGTGCGTGCCCGTCCTGCTGTGATCGTGCTAGATTTTGTGGCCCGGAGTATAGCCTGCGCGGGATATGGGGTGCAATGGCTGCTTGCCCGTCCGGCCGGCAGCCAGGGGAGGAGAGTGCCAACATACTGTTCTTGTGGAAAATCAACCGCCGCATGGCATCATTTCCCGGAGAATCGCGCAGCATGAGGCATGGCATGGCGACTTCCGAAACCGAGATGATGCTCAAGGGCTACGGGCTGACCACCGCGGAGTTCTTCTACCGGATGCCCGATTTCCGGAGGGTGCTGAACACCTTCGTCTGGCAGGACTACGACCTGGCGCCCGACTATCCGCGGCTCTTCGGCTTCATCGAGTTCTGGCAGGAACAGATCGAGGGCCCGCTCCATTCGGTCCGCTTCACGCACCGCAAGCTGATCGGGCCGGGGCGCTGGACGAACGTGACGGGCGAATTCACGCTGCACTGAGGGCGGGACCCTTTGCCGCCCGGCCGGGCTGCGATAGCCTGCCACCAAAACCGGCACGGCAGGCGGGGCAGGCAGGAGCGGCAGGATGATCTCACGGCGCGGTGTCACGATCGGGCTGGCGGCCGGGCTGGCGACCTTCGGGCTTTCGGCCTGCGGCGGCGGCCCGTCCGGCGGCGGCGGCGTGTCGCGCGGGCCGGACCCGGTGATGCGCCCGGTGCCGAATGCCGGCTGGGACGCCTGGGTCGCCGCCTTCCGCGGCCGTGCCGCCGGGCGCGGCATCAGCGCGGCGACGCTCGACACCGCGTTCCGCGGCGCGGGCTTCCTGCCGGACGTGATCGAGCGCGACCGCAACCAGACCGAGTTCACCCGCACGCTCGAGGACTACCTGTCGATCGCCACCTCCGACGAGCGCCTGTCGCTCGGCCGGGCGGGGCTTGCCCGCCACGGTGGCCTGCTGTCGGAGATCGAGGCGCGCTACGGCGTGGCGCCGAACGTGGTGACCGCGTTCTGGGGGCTTGAGAGCTTCTACGGCACGCGGCGCGGCAACGTGCCGGTGATCTCGGCGCTCTCGACGCTCGCCTATGACGGGCGGCGGGGCGCGTTCTTCGAAAGCCAGCTCACCGCGGCGCTGCGCATCCTGCAGAACGGCGACGTCAGCGCCGCGAACATGACCGGAAGCTGGGCCGGCGCGATGGGCCACACCCAGTTCATCCCGACCTCGTACCTGGAATACGCCGTCGATTTCCGCGGCGACGGCCGGCGCGACATCTGGTCGGACGACCCGACCGACGGGCTCGCCTCGACAGCGAACTACCTGGCCCGCGCCGGCTGGCAGCGCGGCCGGCCCTGGGGCCTCGAGGTCAGCCTGCCGGCGGGCTTCGCCGGCCCGACCGGGCGCGGCGCGGCGCAATCCGTCGCCGCATGGTCCGCTGCCGGGGTCCGCGCGGCGGGCGGCGGTCCGCTTCCCGACCACGGCGCCGGGTCGGTCCTGATCCCGCAGGGGCGGGGCGGCCCCGCCTTCCTGGTCTTCCGCAACTTCGGCGTCATCCTGCGCTACAACAACGCCGAGAACTACGCGATCGGCATCGGCCATCTCGCCGACCGCCTCGCCGGCGGCGGCCCGGTGCGCGGCGCGTTCCCGCCGGACGCGGCCGGCATGTCGAAGGCCGACCGGCAGGAGTTGCAGCGCCTCCTGACCCGCGCGGGCTACGACACCGAAGGGTCCGACGGGGTGATCGGCCCGCGCACCCGCGCCGCGGTCTCGGCCTACGAGCGGGCCCAGGGCCTGCCCGTGACCGGCGAGCCGACGCTGGCGCTGCTGCAGCGGCTTCGCTGACGGCGGACGCGCCCCGAGGGAACCGGATCATCTCCTTCCGCGTTGGCAATCCGGAAACCGGTACGAGAAGAGGGAGAAGATGATGGCCGAAACAAGCACCGTGCGCGCCGCGAAGGCGAATGCCGCCGACGGGCCGCAGGATCTGCAGGCCGCGTTCGACGCGCTGCGCGACGATGTCGGCGAGCTGACCCGGATCCTCAAGGGCATGTCGGCGGACCGGGCGCGGGATGCGCGCGGCCGGGCAGAGGATGCCGCCCACGAGGTCAAGCGGCGCGCCATGGAGGCCGCAGATGCCAGCCAGAAGGCGGTCGAGGACCAGCTGCGCCGCGGGCGCGAGGCGGTGCGCGACAATCCTGGCGGGGCGCTCGCCATCGCCGCGGCCATCGGCTTTCTCGTCGGCCTCATGATGACCCGCCGTCACTGATCGATGCTGGGCTGGATCACGGCCAGGATCGAGGTGGCGGTGCGGTCGGCGGTGCTGGCCGTCTCGGCGGCGCTGTTCCTCCTGGCGGGGCTGGGCTTCCTGACCGCGGCCGGCACGGTGGCGCTCGCCGCCGCCTACGGCACGATCAGTGCGCTCGCCGCGGTCGGCGGAACCCTTGTCGTTCTGGGGTTCGTCATCCTGCTCTGCGCGCGGTCGGGCCGCACCCGGTCGTCGCGGCGCACGAGCACGATGCCGATTGCCGCGCTGGCCGAGGCCTTCGCGGTCGGGATGGCGGCCGGCAAGGCCGCACGACGCTAGGCTGCCGCCCTGGCCCGCATCAGCATTCCATACAGGTCGCGTGGCTCGTCGGGATCAGCGATCATGTCGAGGTCCTGCACGAAGTCCGTGCCTTGCAGCTTCTTGTGAATGTAGCGCAGGGCGGCGAAGTCCTCGATCGCGAAGCCGACGCTGTCGAACAGCGTGATCTCGCGCGCGTCGCGGCGGCCCGGCCTCGCGCCGGTCATGACCTGCCACAGTTCGGTCACCTCGTGGTCGGGGGCGAGCTGCTGGATCTCGCCCTCGATCCGCGTCTGCGGCGTGTACTCGGTGAAGATCGACGCCCTGAGCAGGATGTCGCGGTGCAGCTCGGTCTTGCCCGGGCAGTCGCCGCCGACCGCGTTGATGTGAAGCCCGGCGCCGACCATGTTGTCGGTCAGGATCTTCGCGTTCTGCTTGTCGGCGGTGCAGGTGGTGACGATCCGGGCGCCCAGCATCGCCTCCTCGGAGGACCGGCAGGGCGTGAGCTTCAGCCCGGAACCCTCAAGATTCCTGATGCATTTCGCCGTCGCGGTCGCGTCGATGTCATACAGCCGGACAGCCTCGACCCCGGCGATCGCGCGGAAGGCCAGCGCCTGGAACTCGGCCTGCGCGCCGTTGCCGATCAGCGCCATCGTGCGCGCGCCGGCGGGCGCCAGCCATTTCGCGGCCAGCGCCGACATCGCCGCCGTGCGGAGCGCGGTCAGGATCGTCATCTCCGACAGCAGCACCGGATAACCCGTGGCCACATCGGCCAGAACCCCGAAGGCGGTGACGGTCTGCAGCCCCTCGCGCAGGTTCTTCGGATGGCCGTTGACGTACTTGAAGCCGTAGAGCGCGCCGTCGGATGTGGGCATCAGCTCGATCACGCCGACCGGAGAGTGCGAGGCGACGCGCGGCGTCTTGTCGAAGTCCGGCCAGCGGCGGAAATCGGCCTCGATCTCGGCGGCGAGATCGGTCAGCACGCGTTCCACGCCAAGATGAAGGACCAGCTTCATCATGTTGTCCACGCTCACGAAAGGAACGACGTTCAGTTTCTTCACGGGAAGCTCCGGGTCGGGCGGTCGAAGACCCGCCGGCCCATCAGCGAGCCGACGAGGTCGACCATCAGCCGCGCGGTTCGGCCGCGTTCGTCGAGGAACGGATTCAGCTCCACGAGGTCGAGCGAGCTGACGAGCCGGCTTTCATGCAGAAGCTCCATCACCAGATGCGCCTCGCGGAAGGTGGTGCCGCCGGGCACCGTCGTGCCGACGGCGGGGGCGATCTCGGGGTCGAGGAAATCGACGTCGAGCGAGACGTGCAGAAGCCCGTTCGCCGCCACCACGCGGCTGAGGAACGCCCGGAGCGGCGCGACGATGCCCGCCTCGTCGAGCGCGCGCATGTCGACCGGCGCGATGCCATGCGCCTTGAGCGCGGCCCGCTCCGCGGGGTCGATCGAGCGGATGCCGAACAGGCAGATCCGCTCGGGCGGGACCGGGGCGGGAAACGGCGGGAACGCCTCGAACCCGTCGCGCCCCGCCATGTAGGCGACCGGCGTGCCGTGCAGGTTGCCCGAGTCGGTCGTCAGCGGCGTGTGAAAGTCGGAATGTGCGTCGAGCCACAGCACGAAGAGCGGCCGCCCGGCCTTCGCCGCATGGGCCGCGAGGCCCGCTCCGATACCGAGCCCGGCCGAATGGTCGCCGCCCATGACGATCGGGAAGCCGCCGGCCATCGCCGCCTCGGTCGCGGCGGCCAGGACCTGCGTCCAGGCCACCGTTTCGGGCAGCGAATGCACGGCCGGGTTCGGGCAGTCGGCGGGCGCGGGCGGGGCAGGGGCGAGGTCGCCGCGATCCTCGACCCGGTGGCCGAGGTCGGACAGCGCCCGGCCGATGCCGGCGACGCGGTAGGCGGCGGGGCCCATCAGGCAGCCGGGGCGGCGCTGGCCACTGTCGACCGGCGCGCCGATCAGGATGCAGTTCGTCGTGGTCATCAGGCAGGTATCTTTCCATCTTGCGCCGGGCGAAAGCCGACATACGGTCGGTTGGGACGCCGCTTCGCGCAACATGGCAGGGAGAGCCGCCGGAATGGACGATCTGGACCAGGCGCTGATCGCCGAGCTGCGCCGCGACGGGCGCGCCGCGCTGTCGGACCTCGCCGCGCGGCTCGGCGTGGCGCGGGCGACGGTCCGGGCGCGGATGGAACGCCTGGCGCGCTCGGGCGAGATCGCCGGCTTCACCGTGATCACCCGCGGCGACGCGGCCGAAGCGCCGGTACGGGCGCTGACGATGATCGGCATCGAGGGCCGCGGCGCCGAGCGCATCATGGCGCGGCTGCAGGGCCTGGCCGAGGTGACGGCGGTGCACTCCACCAACGGCCGCTGGGACCTGATCGCCGAGATCGGCGCGCGCACGCTGGAGGAGCTCGACGCGGTGCTGTTCCGGATCCGCGGGCTCGACGGGGTGACGGCGAGCGAGACGAGCCTGCTGCTCTCGACGCGCCGCGCCGGCCGCCGCTGAGGCTCAGGCGCGCCGGGCCGCCGCCGCCGCGAGCCAGAGCGCCATGAGCGCGAAGGCGAGGACCGCGTTCCACGACGCCATCGAGAGGCCGGCGAAGGACCACACGACCTCGGTGCAGCGCACGATGTCGACGCCGCCGCCGGTCGAGAGCAGGTCGGCGCCCGACAGCCCCCCGACCCCGCCGCCCGGCGCGGAGCAGGCCGTCGCGCCCTCCCACCAGCCGCGCTCGACCCCGGTGTGGTAGACGCCGATCGCGCCGGTCGCAGCCGCCGCCGCGGCGCCGGCCAGCGCGACGACGGCCGCGGGCCAGACCAGCGCGAGCGCGCCGAGCGCGATGGCGGCGGCATGGGGCCAGCGCTGCCAGAGGCAGAGCTGGCAGGGCGCAAGACCGCCGAGATGCTGGAACGCGAAGGCCCCGGCAAGGAGCAGCGCCGAACCGAAGGCGGCCAGCAACATCAGAGACTTGCGCGTCATATGTACCGCAGGAGGACGAAGCCTCCCAGAAGCATGACGAGGAACACCGTGAAGAGAAGCCCGAGCCGCTTCTCGATGAAGTCGCGGATCGGTGCCCCGAACTTCCAGAGCAGCCCGGCGACGACGAAGAAGCGAAAGCCGCGCGCCACGACGCTGGCCACCATGAAGACCCAGATGTTGAGCCCCGTGGCGCCCGACAGGATGGTGACGACCTTGTAGGGAAACGGCGTGATGCCCGCGATCAGCACGGCCCAGGCCCCCCATTCGTTGTAGCGGGTGGCGAAGTCCTCGAAATAGGCGTCCTTGCCGTAGAACTCGAGGACCGGGCGGCCGACCTGCTCGAACAGGCCGAAGCCAATCCAGTAGCCGAAGAGCCCGCCCGCAACCGAGGCGAGCGTGCAGAGCGCGGCGATGTGGAAGGCGCGGTGCGGCGCGGCCAGCACCATCGGGATCAGCAGGACATCGGGCGGGATCGGGAAGACCGAGCTCTCGATGAACGACACGATGGCAAGCGCCCACATCGCGTTGCGCGAGGCGGCCAGCCGCATGGTCCAGTCGTAGAGCCCGCGGATCATGCCGCCTCCGCCACATCCTGAGCCGCGTATGAGCCACGGCGAGGTGGCGGGGTCAAGGCGGATCGGCAGCAGTGGAAGGGCGGCCGCGGCGGGCACGAGGCGCAGGCACCGCCGGCCGCCGCCCCGGCGGCGCGATCTCGCGCGCCGAGGGGGGCACGAGCGCTGCCCGGTCGCTGCGCGGCGGGTCGTCGGCGGTATGCAGCGACAGCGCGGCCAGCGCCAGCGCCAGCGCCTCGGCAGGGGTCAGGCCGGGAACTGTCGCGATGTCGGTCAAGAACACTCCTTGACGACGGTTGCCGCTCGGGCACGCTATGCGGCGGCCGTGGCTTGCGTCAACGGCACTGCGGGGGGCGGGCGATGGAATGGCGCGGACGGCGGCAGAGCCGCAATGTCGAGGACCGGCGCCGGAGCCGGGCGGCCGGTGTGGCGCCGATCGGCGGCGTCGGGCTGCTCGCAATCCTGGCGATCGGCTATTTTCTGGGCGTCGACGTGACGCCGCTCCTCGATCAGGCCGCCGCGCCGCAGGAGGGCGGGACCGCCGAGCTGACCGAGGCCGACCGGCAGGCGGGCGAGTTCGTGGCGGTCACGCTTGCCGATACCGAGGAGGTCTGGGCCGAGGTGTTCCGCACCCAGCTCGGCGAGACCTACCGGCCGGCGACGCTCGTCCTCTTCAAGGGCGTCACCCGCTCGCCCTGCGGCGGCGCCTCGGGCGCGACGGGCCCGTTCTACTGCCCGGCCGACCGCAAGGCCTATCTCGACACGTCGTTCTTCACCACGCTGTCGCGCCAGTTGGGCGCCGAGGGCGACTTCGCGGCGGCCTACGTGGTGGCGCACGAGATCGCGCACCACGTGCAGAACGAGCTCGGCATCCTCGGCGAGGCCAATGCCGTCCGCCAGCGGGCCGGCCAGCGCGAGGCCAACCTGATCTCGGTGATGATCGAACTGCAGGCCGACTGCTTCTCGGGCATCTGGGCGCGCCACGCCGAGGAGCGGCTCGGCACCGTTGAGCCGGGCGATCTTGAGGAGGCGGTGAACGCCGCCCGCCGGATCGGCGACGATACGCTGCAGCGCGGCGCGGGCCGGGTCCCGCAGCCGCACACATTCACGCATGGCACCGCCGAGCAGCGCAGCCGCTGGTTCGCCGAAGGCTACCGCAGCGGCCAGGTCGGGGCCTGCGACACCTTCTCGGCCGACCGGCTGTGAGCGTGCCCGCGTTGACCCGGCGGGGGGCGCAGGCTAGACCCGCGCCGGTGGCCCGAGTGGCGGAACGGTAGACGCAGGGGATTCAAAATCCTCCGCCGCAAGGCGTGCGAGTTCGACTCTCGCCTCGGGCACCAACGCTTCCCACCACATGTTGTGGACGATGAACGAATCGTTTCCGCCGGCGGGGGTCGCCTGGGGTGCGCCGCGGCGCGGCACCGCGCGCAAATGACCCCTTGAGCGGCGTGTTTCCGCCTGTCGCCCCGCCCGGCTGTGACTTTCGTTAATCATGTGGCAGTTTTTTTCTCGGCCGGGCGCGCCTTGCTGCGCATTTGCCGAGATTTGAACACGGCTTGTCGGTAAACACCGCCGCAGCGCAACCGGACGTTCGGCACGTCCCGCAGCGACAGCCAAAGGCCTCCATCGAAGGTGGCCGGGCTTGGGACAGGCACAACGAGGTTGATATGGCGAACGTCGACGGCAACAACAACCCGAACCTCATTGATGCCTCCGATGGCGTCACCAATGGCGCCGACAGCATCCGCGGCTTCGGTGGCAACGATACGATCTTCGGCCTCGGTGGCAACGACACGATCCTCGGCGGCAACGACAACGACACCATCGACGGCGGGTCGGGCAACGACTTCATCCAGGGCGACGGCGGCAACGACACCCTCTTCGGCGGCGCCGGCGGCAACGACACGCTTCTCGGCGGCAGCGGCAACGACCTGCTGATCGGCAACGATGGGGCAGACTCGCTTTCCGGGGGCAGCGGCAACGACACCGCGAGCTACGTCGGCTCGAACGCCGCCGTCACGGCCGCCATCGGCGGCGTCGGGGTGGGGGGCCACGCGGCCGGCGATACGATCGGCGGCGACATCGAGAACCTCATCGGGTCGGCCTTCAACGACTCGCTGACCGGAAACGGCGGCGCCAACATCCTGACCGGCAGCGCCGGCGACGACACGCTGAGCGGCGGCGACGGCAACGACACGCTGATCGGTGGCGTCGATCAGGACCTGTTGCTGGGCGGCGCGGGTAACGACAACCTGCAGGGCGACAGCGGCAACGACACGCTGATCGGCGGCGCGGGGAGCGACACGCTCGCGGGCGGCATCGGCTCCGACACCGCCGATTACAGCGCCTCGGGCGCGGCGGTGAACGTGAACCTCGGCACCGGCGCCGCGTCGGGCGGCGACGCGCAGGGCGACGCGCTCTCCAGCATCGAGAACGTCATCGGCTCGTCGGGCGCCGACACGCTCACCGGCAGCGACGGCGCGAACGCGATCTCTGGCGGCGACGGCAACGACACGATCAACGGCGGCCTCGGCGGCGACCTGATCGACGGTGGCGCGGGCAACGACTCGATCGTGGCCGGGCCCGCAACCGGCGGCACGTCCTCGCCCTCCGCCGATCTGTTCCTCGACTGGGACGCCGCGGGTGCCGACGAGGGCGCGATCGCGAACGGCTACACCCAGAATGCCGGCGGCATCAACGTTCAGGTCAACTTCGCCCCCGGCCTTGCCGGCAGCAGCTTCACGATCGAGGAAGGCGACACGATCTATACCGAGGCGGGCGAGCCGTTCGACGCGACGACCAGTTCCGAGCTGCGCCGGCCCGGCGCCGGCGAGAAGACCGAGATGACGATGAGCTTCTCGGCCGTCGCCGGTTCCGGCTACGCCAACGAGGTGCAGAACGCCCAGTTCCGCATCTCGGACATCGACCAGAGCAACTTCATCGACCAGGTCACGATCTTCGCCTACGACGCGCTCGGCAACGCCGTGCCGGTCACGATCACGACGTCTGCCGCCGCGGGCCAACTTGACATCGACGGCAATACGGTCACGTCGATCGGCGGCTCCACAACGCCGGCATCCGCGAACGGCTCGGTTCTCGTCGAGATCGCCGGCCCCGTCGCTCAGATCGTCATCCAGTACACCGACCTCGACGACGCGACTCAGGCGATCAACGTCTCGAACGTGCATTTCGAGACGATCCCGCTCGCCGAGGGCGACAACGACACCGTCCTCGCCGGCGACGGCGACGACACGGTGCTGGGCGGCATCGGCGAAGATTCGATCGACGGCGGTGCGGGCAACGACTCGCTCGACGGCCAGGACGGCGACGACACGCTGCTGGGCGGCGAGGGCAACGACACCCTGCTCGGCGGCGCTGGCGACGACTCCCTCGTCGGCGGCTCCGGCGACGACCTGCTCGACGGCGGAATCGGCAACGATACGCAGTTGGGTGGCGAGGGCCTCGACACGATCGTCGGCAGCGAGGGCGCGGATTCGATCGTCGGCGGCACGCAGCAGGATACGGTCGACTATTCGGGCTCGAACGAAGCGGTCAACGTCAACCTCGCGGCAGGCACCGCCTCCGGTGGCTATGCCGAGGGCGACACGCTCGGCAGCACCGACGGCATCATCGGCTCGGCCTTCGACGACACGCTGATCGGCTTCGACCAGGAGGGCACCACCGGGCCCGACATCTTCACCAACGTGCTGATTGGCGGCGCCGGCAACGACTCGATCGACGGCCGCGGCGGCGACGACGTGCTCGACGGCGGCGTGGGCAATGACACGATCATCGCCGGCCAGGGCGCCGACACGGTCTCGGGCGGCGACGGCCGCGACACGATCATCATCGCGAATGACCCCGCCTTCCTGCCCTTCGGCACCATCGTCGACGGCGGCGAGGGGCCGGTTCCCGGCGGGACCGAGGATTTCGACACGCTCGACCTGCGCGCCTGGGGCAAGCTGCTGACGAACATCGTCTACGACCCCAACAACGGCGAGAACGGGATCGTCGAGTTCCTCGATGCCAACGGCGACGTCATCGGCACGATGAACTTCTCGAACATCGAGGATGTCATTCCCTGCTTCACCGCCGGCACGCTGATCACGACCCCCGCCGGCCTTGTCCCGGTCGAGACGCTCCGGCCGGGCGACCTGGTCCTGACGCGCGACAACGGCGCCCGCCCGGTCCGCTGGGTCGGCCGGCGGCGGCTGACGGCGGCCGAGCTTCGCGACAACCCGCAGCTCCGGCCGGTGACCTTCGCCGCCGGCGCGATGGGTGGCGGCCTGCCGGCCCGCGACCTCACCGTCTCGCCGCAGCACCGGATGCTGATCCAGTCGGTCGATGCCGAGCTGCTGTTCGGCGAGCCCGAGGTCCTCGTGCCCGCGCGCCACATGGCCGGCCGAGCGGGCATCGCCACCGCCGCCCCGGCCGAGGTAACCTATATCCACCTGCTCTTCGACAGCCACGAGATCGTGCTGGCCGAGGGGATGTGGAGCGAAAGCTTCCAGCCCGGCATCGCGACGATGGGCGACATGGCCGAGGCGCAGCGGGCCGAGATCCTGACGCTGTTCCCCGAACTGGCGGCCGGCGATCCCGCCGCCGCCTTCCCCGCGGCGCGGATCACGCTCAAGGCCCGCGAGGTCGCGCTGATCGCCTGAAGCCGGTCGCGCCGGGGCGCCGGGCGCTCAGTGCCCGCGCCGCGCGCGCCAGGCGGCCCAGTCCTCCGGCGTGTCGAGGTCGGTCACGGCCCGCCCGCCCGCGAGCCGCACGAGCTGCACCGCCGGCCCCTCTGCCGCAAGCAGCGTCCGCGCCCCGGCATCGCCCTGCAGCGCCGCCAGCGCCTGGAAGAGCCGGGCCGGGACCAGCACCGGGTGGCCCGGCGCGCCCTCGGCGCTCGCCGCGCGCCAGACCGCCTCGGGGGCCGTGCCATGGGCCTCGACCAGTCGCGCGACATCGGCCGCCTCGATCTCGGGCATGTCGGGCAGGAGCACGATCAGCCCGGCCGCCCGCTGGGCAGAAGCGGCCCGCGCCCCGGCGCGGAGCGAGGCCGCCATGCCCTCTTCCCAGTCCGGAACGACGAGGCGCTTTGCCCAGCTTCCCGCCAGCGCCGCGGTCCGCGCCGCGGCCTCGGGCGCGAGCGTCACCCAGATCTTGACCGCCCCCGACCGCCGCGCCGCCTCGACCGCGCGGCGCAGCTGCGGCATGCCGTCGACCTGCTCGAGCAGCTTGTCGCCGCCGCGCATCCGCCGCGCCGCCCCCGCGGCCGGGATCAGGACATGAACGCCCGCCATCGCGCGAGGCTATGCCGCAACCGCCCCCTGCCGCAACCGCCGCATTTCGTGCGCGCATACTCCCCGGGGCCGGCCCCGTCCTCAGCTCAGCCGCGCATCCGCGCGCCGTCGGCATCCCAGAGCGGCCCGGCCAGGACCCGTGCCGGCCGCCGCTCGCCCAGGATCTCGATCTCGACCTCGGTGCCCGGCGCGGTGGCCTCCGCCGGCATGAAGCCCTGCGCGACCGACTTGCCGGTCCAGTGCGAGAAACCGCCCGAGGTGCAGAACCCCACCACCGCGCCGTTGATCCAGATCGGCTCGTAGGCCACGACATCGGCATCCGCCGCCTCGATCTCGAACGCGCAGAGCCGGCGCTTCGGCCCCTCGGCCTTCTCCTTCATCGCCGGGGCCCTGCCGATCCAGTCGGCGGGCTTGTTCCAGCGGATGAAACGGTCGATCCCGGTCTCGCCCGGCATGTAGTCGGGGCTGAACTCGCGGCTCCACGAACCGAAGAACTTGTCGAGCCGCAGCGACATCATCGCCCGCATCCCGAAGGGCGTGAGGCCGAGGTCCTGCCCGGCCTGCCAGAGCGTGTGCCAGAGGCTCCGCTCGGCCATGAAGTCGCAATAGATCTCGTAGCCGAGATCGCCGGTATAGCTGACGCGCTGCACCAGGCAGTCGACCATGCCAACGGCAAGCCGCCGGGCCTCCATGAAGCGGAACGCCTCGGCCGAGACGTCGGACCGCGTGACCCGGGCGAGCAGCTCGCGCGCCCGCGGCCCGGCGATCTGGAAGCCGGTGCGCGTGTCCGAGACGTTCTCGACCGCCACCCCGGGGTTAAGGTTTGCCTCGAACCAGCGGCGGTGGAAGTCCTGCGCGCCGTAGCTGCCGGTGATCTGGAATGCGTCGTCCGCCAGACAGGTCACCGTGAAGTCGCCGATTATCCGGCCCTTCGGCGACAGCATCGGCGTGAGCGAGAGCCTGCCCGGCTCGGGGATGCGGCCCGCCATGATCCGGTCGAGCCAGGCCCGCGCGCCCGCGCCCGTCACCCGGAACTTGCCGAAGTTCTGGATCTCGTTGATGCCGAGGCCCTCGCGCACCGCGCGGACCTCGCGCGCGGTCGCCGCGAAGGCGTTCGACCGGCGGAAGGACGGCGTCTCGTAGTGCGGCTCGTCCCCGGTGGCGAAGTAGTTCGGCACCTCCAGCCCGAACTGCTGGCCCCAGACCGCACCCATCGCGTCGAAGATGTCGTACATCGGCGTGGTGCGGAACGGCCGCGCCGCCGGGCGCTCCTCGTTCGGGTAGCTGACCGAGAACCGCATCCGGTAGTTCTCCATCACCTTCGGCACGGTGTAGCCGGGGCTGGTCCAGGTGCCGAAACGGGCCACGTCGAAGCCGCGGGGATCGACCTCGGTCTCGCCGTGGATCATCCATTCGGCAAGGCTCTTGCCCATGCCGCCGCCCTGGCTGAAGCCCGCCATCACCGCGCAGGCCGACCAGTAGTTCCTCAGGCCCGGCACCGGGCCGATCAGCGGGTTGCCGTCGGGGGCGAAGGTGAAGGGGCCGTGGATCACCGACTTGACGCCGGCGCGCTCCAGCACCGGGAAGCGGCGGTAGGCGAAGGCGACCGAATCCTCGATCTTGTCGAACGCGTCGGGCAGAAGCTCGTGGCCGAAGCTCCAGGGCGTCCCGTCCACCGCCCAGGGCTCGCATTTCTGCTCGTAGAAGCCGATGCACAGGCCGCGGCCCTCCTGGCGCAGGTAGCTCTCGCCGCCGGGGTCCATGACGTGGGGGAATTCCTTGCTGCGGCCGGCGATCTCGGGGATCTCGTCGGTCACGAGATACTGGTGCGCCATCGGCAGGAGCGGCAGGTAGATGCCGGCCATCGCGGCAACCTCGCGGGCCCAGAGGCCGCCGGCGTTCACCACATGCTCGGCCGCGACGGTGCCCTTCTCGGTCACCACGTCCCAGCCGCCGTCGGGGCGGGGGGTGGTGGCCAGCACGCGGGTGTGCTCGACGATCTCGGCGCCGCCCATCCGGGCCGCCCTGGCATAGGCCTGGGTGGTCCCCGACGGGTCGAGATGGCCGTCGAGCGGGTCGTAGAGCGCGCCGACGATGCCCTCGACACTGACGAGTCCATCGGTGAACGCGGCCACCTCCTCCGGCGTCAGGATCTCGGTATGCAGGCCCATGTAGCGGTGTTTCGCGCGCTCGGCCTTCAGCATCTCGAACCGGGCGAGGTCGTCGGCCAGCGTGATGCCGCCCACGTGATGCAGCCCGCAGGACACGCCGGTGATCTTCTCCAGCTCCTTGTAGAGCTGGATCGTGTAGCCCTGCAGCGCCGCCATGTTGGTGTCGCCGTTCAGCGTGTGGAAGCCGCCGGCCGCGTGCCAGGTGCTGCCGCTCGTCAGCACCGACCGCTCGATCAGAATCACGTCCGACCAGCCGTACTTGGTGAGGTGGTAGAGCACCGAGCAGCCGACGACGCCGCCGCCGATCACGACGACCTGGGCATGGGTTTTCATGGGCCGATCTCCGCCTTGCGACAGTGCCAGCGTGGCCGTGGCACCGGCGCCCGGCATGCCCGGATGCGACAGGCCATGTCGTTGCCGGGGCGTCCGGCCTAGCGCTCGGGGATCAGTCCGCGCGGGCTGAACCGCAGCACCAGCAGCAGCACCACGCCCATCGTCAGCAGCCGCATATGCGCCGCCGCGTCCGACAGGTGGTCGGCCAGCGCCGATCCCGCGGGGAGAAGCGAGGTGAGCCCGCCCATCGCCCATAGGCCGATCGGTTCGACCATCACCCAGAGCCAGTAGATCAGGAAGCCGCCCAGCACCGCCCCCCAGTTGTTGCCGGACCCGCCGACGATGACCATCACCCAGACCAGGAAGGTGAAGCGCAGCGGCTGGTAGGTGCCGGGCGTGAGCTGGCTGTCGAGCGTCGTCATCATCGCGCCGGCCACGCCGATGATCGCCGAGCCGAGGACGAAGACCTGCAGGTGCCGGGCGGTCACGTCCTTGCCCATCGCCTCGGCCGCCACCTCGTTGTCGCGGATCGCGCGCATCATCCGCCCCCAGGGCGATTTCAGCGCCATCTGCGCAAGCCAGAGGATGAGCAGAAGCACCACCGTGAACAGCCCGGCGTAGGCGAGCTTGACGGTGATCGACGAGGCCGTCGCGGGGTCGAGCCCGAGGCCCGCGGCCCGCTCCACGAAGGCCGGATCGCGCTGCAGGTCGATCTCGTAGGGCACGCCCTCGGGCCGCGGGATGCGGATCACGTTCTTCACGCCGCGCGCCAGCCAGTCCTCGTTCTTGAGGACCGCGATCACGATCTCGGCGATGCCGAGCGTGGCGATCGCGAGGTAGTCCGACCGGAGCCCCAGCGCGGTCTTGCCGATCAGCCAGGCGGCGCCCGCCGCGATCAGCCCGCCGACCGGCCAGGCGAGGAGGACCGGGAGGCCGAGGCCGCCGAGATAGCCCGAGGTCGAGGGGTCGACCGCCTCGACGGCGAGCTTCGCCGGGTCGAACACCATGCGGTAGAGCGCGAAGCCCCCGATCAGGATGACCAGCAGCACCAGCGTGCGCGTCCGCCCGGGCGACAGCGCCTTCCAGGCCAGCACCGCCGCGGCGATCGTCGCCGCGCCGAGGACGAGGCCGAGGAGCAGCCGGATGCCGCCCGCCGCCCATGCGCCGGGCACCGGCGGCATCCCGATCAGCACCGCGGCGAGCCCGCCGAGCGCCACGAAGCCCATCACCCCGATGTTGAAGAGGCCCGCATAGCCCCACTGCATGTTGACCCCGAGCGCCATGATCGCCGAGACCAGCGCCATGTTGAGGACGGTGAGCGAGACGTTCCAGCTCTGCATGAAGCCGGTCGCGACGAACAGCACGGCGACGATCGCGAAGAGGACCGGCGGAGGCAGCGTGCGGCTCATGCGGACTGCCCCTTGAAGAGGCCGGTGGGGCGGAACAGCAGAACGACGATCAGGATCGCGAACGAGACGGCGAACTTGTAGTCGGTCGACATCAGCTGGACGAGGCCCTCGGGCTCCCATCCGCCGGGGGCGAGGTAGCCGAGCACCTTCTTCAGCGGATAGGTCACCAGCACCTCGGCGAAGGCGATCAGGAACCCCCCGGCGATCGCGCCGAGCGGGTTGCCGAGGCCGCCGACGATGGCGGCCGCGAAGATCGGCAGGAGCAGCTGGAAATAGGTGAAGGCCTTGAAGCTCTTGTCGAGACCGTAGAGCACGCCCGCCGTGGTGGCGAGCGCGGCCGCGATGATCCAGGTGACGGCGACCACCTTCTCGGGGTTGATCCCCGACAGCAGCGCAAGGTCCTCGTTGTCGGAGAAGGCGCGCATCGACTTGCCGGTGCGGGTGCGGTTCAGAAACCAGAACAGCAGCGCCACCGCGACCGCGGCGGTGACGAGCGTGATGACCTGCGAGGTCCGGATCGCGAGCGGCTCGGCCAGGCCGGTCGCCTCGCGGAACTGCGCCGCCGAGACGACGAAGCGCGCACCGTCGCCGAAGGTGATGTCGTCGACCCCGATGATGAAGCGGACGATGCCGTTCATGATGAACATCACGCCCATCGAGACGATGACGAGGATCACCGGCGCGGCCTTCTGCCGGCGATAGAACCGGTAGACGCCACGGTCGGTCGCGAGGACCAGCGCGGCGGTGGCGAGGATGCCGAGCGGCAGCGCGAGCAGCGCCGTCGGCACCGGCCCGAGGCCCACGCCCATCGCCTGCAGACCCCAGGTGCCGAGGATGGTGATGGCGGTGCCGAAGGCCATCGTGTCGCCATGCGCGAAGTTGGAGAACCTGAGGATGCCGTAGATCAGCGTCACCCCCAGCGCCCCGAGGGCGAGTTGCGCGCCGTAGGCCGTTGCCGGCACGATGACGAAGTTCAGAAGGGCGACAAGCGCATTGACCGGATCCATACCCTCTCCCCACGAGGTCGCTTTCCGACCTTTCTAGCGAATCCCTTCCTGCGTGGAACAGGAATTCGCCCCCGGGTGCAACCCCGCGGGCCGGTCAGGCGCCCCCGATCAGTAGCCGCCGGGCGGGCGCGGCCTCAGGGGGCAAACCAGGCCCGGATGCCCGGCCCGCCGGTGCCGCAATGGCCGACATGGCGCTCGGCCGGGCCCTCGGCGGTCTCGCGCACCAGAAGCGCCCGGCCGGTCTCGTTCAGCGCGAGCACGATGCGGCGCCCGGCCGCGTCGGCCGCCAGGACCAGGATGTCGCGCGCCTCGGTCGACGGATTGCGCTGCACCTCGGCGTCGAAGAGCGTGCCGTCGATGGTGACCGCCGCGCGCCGTTCGCCGCCCGGCACCGGCGCCGGGTGGCGCGGGTGCAGCGTGACCGAAAGCGCCACGGCCGCGGTATCGCCGAAGCTGCAGGCCGCCGGCAGGTCGCCCGTCGCCACGAACGGCGAGAGCATGAGGGACAGGATCATGCCGTACATCGGTTCCCCTCGTTCCGCCGCGTGCCCTGCCTCTCCCCAGAGTGGCACGCGCCCGGCAAGTCTCGCCCGGAATGCGGCAGCAGGAAGCCCTTCCGGCGTCATTCCTGCGCATCGGGGCGCGGCGCGCACGATCTGCCGCCGATCGAGGCGGGTCGCCCCGGCCGATGCCTGCCGGCCGGGCAGGGCGCCGCCCGCGATGACGGATGGGCTCAGCCGCCGAGAAACGTCCGGCGGACCTCCGGGTTGGCCAGAAGCTCGCTGCCGGTGCCGGTATAGGCATTGCGCCCCTGCACCAGGACATAGCCCTTGTCGGCGATCTCAAGCGCCTGGCGGGCGTTCTGCTCGACCATCAATATGGTGATGCCGGTGCGCGCCACCTCGATGATCCGGTCGAAGAGCTCGTCCATCACGATGGGCGAGACGCCCGCCGTCGGCTCGTCGAGCATCAGCACCTTCGGCCGGGTCATCAGCGCCCGGCCGACCGCGACCTGCTGGCGCTGGCCGCCGGACAGCTCGCCCGCCGCCTGGCGCCGCTTCTCCTTCAGGACCGGGAACAGCTCGTAGACCTGCGCCATGGTGGTGCGGAAGTCGTCGCGGCGCAGGAAGGCGCCCATCTCGAGGTTCTCCTCGACGCTGAGCGAGGGAAAGACGTTCGAGGTCTGCGGCACGAAGGCCATGCCCTTGGCGACGCGGTCCTGCGGTGTCAGGTTGGTGATGTCCTCGCCGCCGATCCTGACATGGCCGCCGCGCAGCTTCAGCATGCCGAAGATCGCTTTCATCGCGGTCGACTTGCCCGCCCCGTTCGGGCCGACGATGACGGCGATCTCGCCGGCACGGGCCTCGATCGTGCAGTCGTGCAGGATGTCGGCCGCGCCGTAGCCGCCGGTCATCCCGGTGCCGGAGAGAAAGGCGCTGCCGGTCACCGCCCCGGGCGCGCCATCTCGCCGCCGCGTCCCGGCCTCGGCCTCGGCATCGGCGGCCCCGGCGCCACCGGCCGCGGTCGTCCGGGTGATGCTTCGGTCCTTGTTGCCGCGGCTGTCCTGCCAGGCGTTCTTGTCGCTCACGCCCCGGTCCCCGCCCTGACCTTGTGCTTCATGCCGCGCCCCAGATAGGCCTCGATCACCGCCTCGTTCTGCATGATGCTGCCGGCCGAGCCCTCGGCGAGCACCTTGCCCTCGGCCATCACGATCACCGGGTCGCAGAGGCGGCCGATGAAATCCATGTCGTGCTCGATGACGCAGAAGGTATAGCCGCGCTCCCGGTTGAGCCGCACGATGGCGTCGCCGATGGTGTTGAGGAGCGTGCGGTTCACGCCGGCGCCGACCTCGTCGAGGAACACGATCTTGGCGTCGACCATCATCGTCCGGCCAAGCTCCAGCAGCTTCTTCTGGCCGCCGGAGAGATTGCCCGCGCGTTCCTCGGCCAGGTGTGAAACCGTCAGGAAATCAAGGACCTCGTCGGCCTTCTTCGCAAGCGCCCGCTCTTCCGCGGCGATCCGCCCGCGGCCGAACCAGGCGTTCCAGATCCGCTCGCCCGACTGCCGCGCGGGGACCATCATCAGGTTCTCGCGCACCGTCATCGAGGAGAACTCGTGCGCGATCTGGAAGGTGCGCAGCAGGCCCTTGTGGAACAGCTCGTGCGGGGTGAGGCCGGTGATGTCCTCGCCGTCCATGGTGACCCGGCCCGAGGTCGGCTTGTAGCGCCCGGCGATGCAGTTGAAGAGCGTGGTCTTGCCGGCACCGTTCGGCCCGATCAGGCCGGTGATCGACCCGGTCGCGACGGTGAGCGAGGCCCCGTCGACGGCGCGGAAGCCGCCGAAATGCTTGTGGAGGTCGTCGACGACGATCATCGAGGCGGCTTCCGTCCTTCCCGTCCGCCGGTGCCGGCGGTTCCCCTTGCCAAACAGCCCGGGGGAAGGCCCCCGGGCTGTCCAGCATCTCCGCGCCGCGCGCGGCCTACCAGAACTTGACGGTGTCGTACTTGCCGTCGGCGAACAGGATCTCGCGGTAGTTGCCCTTGCTCTCGCCCGGCCCGATCAGCTCGACGGCGCTGGCGCCGTCATAGTCGATCTCGGTGCCCGCCGCGATCAGCTCCAGCGCCTTGGCAAGCTCGCCGGGATAGATCTTCTCGCCGGGGGCGTTGGCGATGTCCATGATCTCGCCCGCGAAGTCGGCCGAGTTCGACGATCCCGCCGCGGCCATCGCCAGCAGGATCAGCGCCGCCGCATCGTAGCTTTCCGGGGCGAAGGCCGAGGTGCCGTCGAAGCCTTCGGCGGTGGCCATCTCCTGGAACGCCGTCGCGCCGGGGCTGTCGGTGCCGGGATAGGCGCCGTACGAGCCGTTCAGCTCGGCGCCGAAGTTCTCGTTCAGCTTCTCGCCGACCATGCCGTCGGGGAAGTAGAAGGTCGAGAACGCCCCGGTGTCGAGCGCGTTGCGGACGATGCCCGAGCCACCCTGGTCGATGTAGCCCGCGACCACCAGCACCTCGCCGCCGGCCGCCGCCAGTGCGGCGACCTCGGCCGAATAGTCGGCCTTGCCGTCCTCGTGCGCGGCGCTGATCGTCACCGTGCCGCCGGCCGCCTCGAAGTTGGTCTGGATCGCCTCGGCCAGGCCCTTGCCGTAGTCGTTGTTGGTGTAGGTGAGCGCGATCGAGGTCACGCCCTTCTCCTGCAGGATCGCGGTCACCACCTCGCCCTGGCGGGCGTCGGAGGGTGCGGTGCGGAAGAACAGGTCGTTGTCGGGCGCCGTCGAGAGCGCCGGCGAGGTCGCCGAGGGCGAGACCATGACGATGCCGTTCGGCACCGCGACGTTGGCGAGGATCGCGCCCGTCACGCCGGAGCAGTCGGCGCCGACGATCGCCTTGACGCCGTCGGCGGTGATGAGCCGTTCGGCCGCGGCGGTGGCGGCGCCGGCGTCGATGCAGGTCGAGTCGCCGCGCACGCTGGTCACGGTCGAGCCGTCGAGCAGCAGGCCCGACTCGCTCACTTCCCGCATCGCCAGTTCGGCGGCCGTGCCCATCGCCGGTGTGATCGATTCGAGCGGGCCGGTGAAGCCGAGCACGACGCCGAGCTTGATCTCCTCGGCCGTGGCCATGCCGGCGCCCAGCGCCACCGCAGCGGTGGCCAGAAGCAGTTTTCTCATTCTTGTCTCCCTGTCAGGTCTGAGAACCTGGACGCAAGCCTAAGGGGGGCAATGCCAAAAGAAAAGCCTGTCCGGATCGTGATCGGGACCTGTTGGCCCGGCGCGCGGTTGCGCCTATCTCTGGGCGGGACAGCCGGAAGGAGAGCCAGATGCTCCGCGTTCCACCACCGCTCGCCGCCCTGATCGTCGCCACGGGGCTCGGGGCTCCGGCCGCCGCGCTCGACACCTCCGCCGGCCCGGTCGAGATCACCGAGATCGTCGACGGGCTCGACGAGCCCTGGGCACTCGCCTTCCCGCCCGAGGGCGGGTTCCTCGTCACGCTCCGGGCCGGGCAACTGCGCTACTACGGGCCGGGCGGCGAGATGGTGGAGGTCGCCGGCGTGCCGGAGGTCGTGGCGGAGGGGCAGGGCGGGCTTCTCGACATCCTGCTGCCGCGCGACTTCGCCAACACCCGCGAGGTGTACCTCTCCTATGCCAAGGCGCAGGGCGCCGGCAGCGGGACCGCGCTCGGCGTCGGGCGGCTGGCCGAGGACGGCACGGCGATCGAGAACTTCCGGGTGATCTTCGAGATGCGGCCAGGCTCGTCCGGCGGGCGCCACTTCGGCAGCCGCATCGTCGAGGCGCCCGACGGCACGCTGCTCCTCACGATCGGCGACCGGGGCGAGCAGGCGGCGGCCCAGAACCTCACGCAGCACAACGGCAAGGTGGTGCGGCTGAACCGCGACGGGTCGGTGCCGCCCGACAACCCGTTCCTCGACCAGACCGGCGCGCTGCCCGAGATCTATTCGCTCGGCCACCGCAACCCGCAGGGCGCGGTGCTCGGTGCCGACGGGGTGCTCCTCGTCAACGAACACGGCGCCCGCGGCGGCGACGAGGTGAACCGCGTCGAGCCGGGCCGGAACTACGGCTGGCCGGTCATCACCTATGGCGTCGATTACGACGGGTCGGCGATCGGCGAGGGCACCGAGAAGGCCGGGATGGAGCAGCCCCTGACGCACTGGGACCCCTCGATCGCCCCGTCGGGGATGATGGCCTATTCGGGCCGCCTCTTCCCCGACTGGGAGGGCGACATCTTTGCCGGGTCGCTCAAGTTCGACTACATCGCGCGGCTCGACCCCGAGCGCGGCTGGGCCGAGGAGCGGATCGAGGCGCCCGAGACGGCGCGGGTGCGCGACATCCGCGAGGCGCCGGACGGGTCGATCTGGTTCCTGTCGGTCGGCAATGGCGCCGTCTACCGGATCGCCCCGCCGTCCTGATCCTTCCCATCGTCAGGGAATGATGCGCTGGTACTTGGTGCCTTCCAGCGTCGCGCCGACGATCAGGCCCGCCTGCCCGAAGACGAAGGCGATGACCGGGTAGAGCACCGTGTTGGTGTCGGCGAGCAGCGTCTCGCCCTGGTCGTTCAGCGCGTACTTGGCATCCGCGCCCAGCGCCCAGCCGGACGACCGCCGGAAGTCGGCGAGCGCGTCCTCGGTCATGAAGAACAGCGCGTGGGCATATTGCTGCGCGCCGATCTGCAGCCCGAAGGTGGCCTGGGTAGCCGAGTAGTAGTCCACCGTCACGTCGTTGACGCGGAGCGCGCCGCGGCCGTAGGACCCGCCGAAGCCGAAGCCCGCCTCGGTGATGAGCGGCATCCAGAGGATGCCCGCGGCACGGGTGGAGAGTTCCTGCGTGCCGGGATAGCGGCCGAAGAGGAAATCGCGGGTTGCGTTCACCCGCTGGTCGATGCGGTCGCCGCCACCCGAGCCCAGCCCGTTCCCGCAGGCCGAGAGGCCGAGCCCCGCCCCGGCGCCAAGCACCATGAATCCACGCCGTGAGATGCCCTGCATCGCTTGCCCTTTCCTGCGGACTGCCTCGCCGCCCGGCCTGTCTTCGGCCGGTTGGCCTGCAGTATAGGCAAGGGCCGCCGCGGTGTCACCACAAGATATGGCGAAAGGCCGCGGAAAGGCCGCTACCAGCGGGGCAGCGCCGACGCGTCAGTCGTCCTCGCCCTCGCGCAGCACCGTCCCGTCGGCGGCGACGAGGCGCCAGCGCCCCCCGCCGATCGAGAGGGTGCGGCCGAGGTCGGGGTAGTGGATGATGTCGCGCTGGACGCGGTGGCCCATGATGAGGTAGCGGCAGGGCCGGTCGGAGCGGTTGACGATCTGGTGCCCGTTCGGCACGCCCTTCGGCCAGACGCAGGCATCGCCCGGCCCGACGGGATGCTCGCCGCCCTCCTCGACCAGCACCGCCTCGCCCTCGAGCATCAGCAGGAACTCGTCCTCCTCCTCGTGCCAGTGGCGGTCGGAGGAGCGGGCGTCGGGCTCGAGCGTCTCGATATAGGCGCCGAACTGGGTGATGCCGCCGGCCTCCGACACCATCGCCTGGTCGCCGGGGCCGAGGCTGTCGAGGTCGTGCCCGCTGCGCGGCACGAAGCGGAAATCTTCCTTGCGGATCAGCATCGGGGTCCTCGCTCTCCTGTGGTCGCGGGGTCTCCGGCGAACGTCACCGCCTCGCACCCCGCGAAGCGCGCGAAGCGGGCGAGTTCGGCGTCGAGCCTGGCCTGCCGCGCCGCGGTCCAGCGCAGCCCCGGCTCGGGCCAGAGGCGGGTGACCGTCAGCGCGCCCCGGCCGCGGTCGGCCCGGGCCTCGATCCGGCCGACGAAGCGGTCGCCCTCGAGCAGCGGAAAGACGTAGTAGCCCCAGCGCCGCCGCTCGGCCGGCACGAAGATCTCGATCCGGTAGTCGAAGCCGAAGAGGCGCATGAGCCGCGCCCGGTCGCGCACCGCCGGGTCGAAGGGGTTCAGGATCCGCAGCCGCGAGCTCGGCGCCGGCGCCGCGGCCAGCCGGACCTCGATGTCGGGCGGCGCATGGGCGCGGGTGAGGCCGCCATCGGCGCCCTCGATCTCGACCTCGACGGTCCCCGCCGCGGCGAGCCAGCCTTTCACCTCGGCCGGGTCGCAGGCCGCCCAGAACCGCTGGATCTCGCCCGGCGAGGCGAAGCCCAGCCGGTCGAGCGCGCCGGCGCAGAGGCCGGCGACCTGCGCGGCGTCGGCGACCTCGGCGGCACGCAGCTCGGCGGGGATCACCCGCTCGGTCAGGTCGTAGTACTTGACGAAGTTCCGCCGGTGCGCGGTGGCCAGCACGCCGGTATGCCAGAGGTAGTCGAGCGCCATCTTGTGCGGGCTGCGCTGCCACATCGCGCGGGGGCCGCCCGGCCCCTCGAATGCCGCCGAAGACAGCGGCCCCTCGGCGGCGATCCGGTCGAGGATCGCCCGGCGGCCGCTCTCGTCCGGCATCGCGGCCCACCAGCCCTGGCCGTCGATCCGCGCCTTCTGGCGGCGGAACTGCCGCGTCCAGAGCGGCCAGAGCCCGACCGGCAGGACCGAGGCGTCGTGGGTGAAGTGCTCGAACACCGCGCGCGAGGCCATCAGCCGGTCGAGCATCTTCGGCCGGTAGCCGCTGTGGCGCGACCACAGGATGTGGTGATGCGCCCGCTCCACCACCGAGATCGAGTCGAGCTGGACAAGGCCGAGCCGCCCGATCGTCGCCAGCAGCCCGGCGGGGCCGGCGGGCGGCGCGGCCAGCCCGTGCTGGGCAAGCCAGAGCCGCCGCGCATCGCGATTGGTGATCCTGAGCGGCATCGGTCTTCCCCGCGGGCAGCCACCGCAAACGCTAGAACGAAAACGGAACGGACGCAACCGCGGGCGGCGCCGTCATGCGGCGACCGGCTTCGCCCTTGCCTTCTCGGCCAGCTCCCGCGCGATGGCGAAGGCGCCCTTGATCTTCTCGCTCTCCTTGCCCCAGTCGGCGCGCAGGACAAGCCGGTTGTCCTTCACCTTCGCGTCGGCGGTGCGGGCGTTGAGGAATTCGACCAGCCCGGCGGGGTTCGCGAACTTGTCGTTGTGGAAGCTCATGGTCGCGCCCTTCGGCCCGGCGTCGAGCCGGGCGATCCCGGCGCGCTTGCACTCGGCCTTGATCCGCACCACCAGAAGCAGCGTGTTGACCTCGCGCGGGAGTGCGCCGAAGCGGTCGATCAGCTCTGCCGCGAAGCCCTCGAGCTCGACCTTCGTGGTCAGCGCCGACAGGCGGCGGTAGAGCCCGAGCCGCACGTCGAGGTCGGGCACGTAGTCCTCGGGGATCAGCACCGGCACGCCAAGGTTGATCTGCGGCGACCATTCGCCGTCATCGCTCAGCCCCTGCAGCTCGCCCGACCTGATGCGGGTGATCGCCTCCTCCAGCATCTGCTGGTACAACTCGTAGCCCACCTCGCGCATCTGGCCCGATTGCTCCTCGCCGATCAGGTTGCCGGCGCCGCGGATGTCGAGGTCCTGGCTGGCGAGGGTGAAGCCCGCGCCGAGCGTGTCGAGGCTGCCGAGCACGCGCAGCCGCTTCTCGGCCTGCGGCGTCAGCTTCTGCCGCGGCCGGGTGGTGAGGAAGGCGTAGGCGCGCGTCTTGGCGCGGCCTACCCGGCCGCGGATCTGGTAGAGCTGCGCCAGGCCGAACATGTCGGCGCGGTGCACGACCATCGTGTTCGCGGTGGGGATGTCGAGGCCCGATTCGACGATCGTGGTCGACAGCAGCACGTCGTACTTGCCGTCGTAGAAGGCGTTCATCCGCTCGTCGAGTTCGCCCGCCGCCATCTGGCCGTGGGCGACGACATGGGTGACCTCGGGCACCTCGTCCTTCAGGAAGGCCTGCATCTCGGGGATGTCGGCGATGCGCGGCACGACGAGGAACGACTGCCCGCCGCGGTAGTGCTCGCGCAGCAGCGCCTCGCGGATCGTCACGGTGTCGAACTCGCTCACGTAGGTGCGGATCGACAGCCGGTCGACCGGCGGGGTCGCGATGATCGAGAGGTCGCGCACCCCCGTCAGCGCTAGCTGCAGCGTCCGCGGGATCGGCGTGGCGGTCAGCGTCAGCACGTGGATGTCGGTGCGCAGCTCCTTCAGCCGCTCCTTGTGGGCGACGCCGAAATGCTGCTCCTCGTCGATGACGAGCAGGCCGAGGTTCCGGAACCGGATGCCCTTGGCAAGAAGCGCGTGGGTGCCGATGACGATGTCGACCGACCCGTCGGCCATGCCCTTCTTCGTCTCCTCGGCCTCGCGGGCGGGGACGAAGCGCGACAGGCGGCCGATGCGGAACGGAAAGCCGCGGAACCGCTCGGCGAAGCTCTTGGCGTGCTGCCGGGCAAGCAGCGTCGTCGGCGCGATCACCGCGACCTGCACGCCCGACATCGCGGCGACGAAGGCCGCGCGCATCGCCACCTCGGTCTTGCCGAAGCCGACATCGCCGCAGATCAGCCGGTCCATCGGCTGGCCCGAGCCCATGTCGGTCAGCACGTCCTCGATCGCCGAAAGCTGGTCGTCGGTCTCCTGGTAGGGGAAGCGGGCCGAGAAATCGTCCCAGAGGCCGTGCGCCGGCTCCAGCACCGGCGCGTGGCGCAGCGCGCGTTCGGCGGCGGTGCGCATCAGCCGGTCGGCGATCTGGCGGATGCGCTCCTTCAGGCGCGCCTTCTTGGCCTGCCAGGCGCCACCGCCGAGCTTGTCGAGCAGCCCCTCCTCGTGACCGAAGCGGCTGAGAAGCTCGATGTTCTCGACCGGCAGGTAGAGCTTGTCGCCGCCGGCATACTCGATCAGCAGGCATTCATGCGCGGCGCCGAGCGCGGTCACCACCTCGAGGCCCCGGTAGCGGCCGACGCCGTGATCGACGTGCACGACCAGATCGCCGGGGGTGAGCGACTGCGCCTCGGAGAGGAAGTTCTCGGCCCGCCTGCGCTTCTTCGGCCGGCTGATGAGCCGGTCGCCCAGCACGTCCTGTTCCGAGACGACGGTGATCGTGCCGCCCTCGACCGGCCCCTCGAAACCGCCCTCCAGCGCCCAGACGGCGAGGTGGATGGCGCCGGCCCGCGCGCCGCGGATGTCGGCGATCTCGGCGATTCCGGTGACTTCGTGGTCTTCGAGCAGACCCTTCAGCCGCTCGCGCGCGCCCTCGGAATACGAGGCGACGACCACCGGGCCGGCCCTCGACTTCGCCCGAAGATGGTCGGCAAGCGCCCCGAACAGGCTGACCTTCTCCTGCTGCCGTTCGGGGGCGAAACTGCGCCCGATGCGGCCGCCGCCATCGGCGACGCCGGGGCCGGAGGCGGTGGGCAGGACGCGGAGCTGCACCACGCGGCGGCCGGCCAGCGCGTCCGTCCAGCCGGCATCGTCGAGAAAGAGCAGCCGGGGCGGGACCGGCTTGTAGACCGTGTCGAGCCGGTGCCTGGCCCCCATCGCCTCGCGCCGCGCGCCGTACTGGTCGGCGATGCCGTCCCACCGGGCGAGGCGTGCGGGGTCGGTCTGGTCGTCGAGCATCACGCTCGCCCCCGGCAGGTAGTCGAAGAGCGATTCCAGCCGGTCGTGGAAGAACGGCAGCCAGTGCTCCATGCCGGCATGCTTGCGCCCGGCGCTCACCGCCTCGTAGAGCGGGTCGTCCGAGCCGGCGGCGCCGAACTCGATCCGGTAGTTCTGCCGGAACCGGGTGATCGCGGCGTCGTCGAGGATCACCTCCGAGACCGGGGCGAGCTCCACCGCGGCCAGCTTCTCGGTCGTCCGCTGGGTCGCCGGATCGAACCGCCGCGCACCGTCGAGCGTGTCGCCGAAGAGGTCGAGCCTGACCGGCCCGGCGCCGCCGTCGCGCGTGCCGGGCGGATAGATGTCGATGATGCCGCCGCGCACCGCGTAGTCGCCCGGCTCCATCACCGTCGCCGCCTGCGAGAAGCCCATGCGGACGAGGAACCGGCGCAGCGCCGCCTCGTCCACCCGGCCGCCGACCCGGGCGGTGAACGAGGCGCCCGCCACGACGTCGCGCGCCGGCACCCTCTGGGTCGCCGCGTTGAGCGTGGTGAGCAGCACGAACGGCCCCGCAATCCCGGCGGCGAGTGTTGCGAGCGTCGCCATCCGCGCCGCCGAGATCTCGGGCGCGGGCGAGACGCGGTCGTAGGGCAGGCAGTCCCAGGCCGGGAAGGTCAGCACCAACGCCGAAGGCGCGAAGAAGCCAAGCGCCTGGCGCATCGCCTCCATCCGCTTGTCGTCGCGCGCGACATGCACCACCGGAGCGCCGCGGCCGAGTTCGCGGGCGACGAGGCAGGCGTCGAAGCCCTCCGGCGCGCCGCCGAGGGTGATGGGTCGGTCATGCATCATGCCGGGTGAGCTAAACGCTGCGCCGCCCGTGTCAATCGAAAGGCACGCGGACGATGACGTTGACGTAGACGCCCCAGCCGGCGGTCAGGACGAGCGCCAGCATCCCGACGACCTGGATCCAGAACCGCGTGATGCGGATCCGCCGGCGCAGCGCCTCGCCCGCCAGCGCCTCGCGCGCGACCCGCCGGGCCAGCCGCAGCGTCAGGAGCCCGACCGGCACCAGGGGCGCCGCGATCAGCAGCACGGCCTGGGCGAACTCGATCCCGTACCAGAAGCCGAGAAGGCCGAGCGTTGTCAGGACGAAGGCGAGGAGCCCAAGGAAGACCGCGCCGCCGGCCGCGTCGAACTGCAGGATGCGGTTCGCGTTGATCCGGGCCAGCGCGTCGAGGTCGTGCTGCGCCGCGCCGCCGAGACGACGGGCCCGCACGACCATGTCGTAGGGCACGCCCATCACGAAGTGGCTGGCCGACGACCAGACCACCGCGACGGCCATCCAGTACCAGATCGAGCTGAACGACCGCATGTCGATCACCTCGCGGAGGGTGCCCCACCAGTCGACCTGCGATCCCATCCGTCCGTCCCTGCCGCGGCGCCGGCGGTGGCGCCCCGCAGTTCCTACACTTGAGATGCGGCACGATCCATGCCACGGGAACGAAAAAGTCAGGAGAGGCACCGACATGGCACCGATCGTCCCGCCGTTCCCCGCTGCCCGGCTGCGCCGGACGCGTGCCACGGCCGCCCTGCGCGCCCTGGTGCGCGAGCGCGAGCTCGCGGTCGGCGACCTGATCTGGCCCCTGTTCCTGCGCGACGGCGCGGGGCTGGCCGAGCCGGTGGCCTCGATGCCGGGCGTGAGCCGCCTGTCGCTCGACCGGGTCGTCGAGGCGGCGGCCGAGGCGGCGGGCCTTGGCATTCCGGCGGTGTGCCTGTTTCCCTACACCGATCCCGCGACCAAGACCGCCACCTGCGAGGAGGCGTGGAACCCCGGGAACCTGACGAACCGGGCGATCCGCGCGATCAAGGCCGAGGTGCCGGGCATCGCGGTGATGACCGACATCGCGCTCGACCCCTACAACCTCCACGGCCATGACGGGATCGTCGTGGGCGGCGAGATCGTCAACGACGAGACGGTCGAGGCGCTGGTCAGGATGGCGCTGGCCCAGGCCGAGGCCGGGGCCGACATCCTCGGGCCGTCCGACATGATGGACGGGCGGATCGGCGCGATCCGCGCGGCTTTGGAGGGTGCGGGCCACCGTAACGTCGCGATCCTGTCCTACGCCGCGAAATATGCCAGCGCCTTCTATGGGCCGTTCCGCGACGCGGTCGGGGCCTCGGGCGCGCTGAAGGGCGACAAGAAGACCTACCAGATGGACCCGGCCAATTCCGACGAGGCGCTGCGCTGCGTCGCCCGCGATCTGGCCGAGGGCGCCGACATGGTGATGGTGAAGCCGGGGATGCCCTGTCTCGACATCTGCCGCCGCGTGAAGGACGCCTTCGGCGCGCCGACCTTCGCCTACCAGGTGTCGGGCGAATACGCGATGATCCGGGGCGCCGCCGAGCGCGGCTGGATCAACGGCGAGGCGGCGATGTGGGAGAGCCTGTTGGCCTTCAAGCGCGCCGGCTGCGACGGGGTGCTGACCTATTTCGCACCCGAGGCGGCGCGCCGGCTGAAGGCAGGATAGGCGCGGGTTGGGGGGGGCGGGGGTAGGGGCGGAGTGTCCGCCCTCAGGACGGGCGGGCGGCCCCCGCGCGGGTCCAGGCGCCCTCCGACAGCGCGAGCTCGTGCCTGAGCCACGTCCGGAATGCCGCGGCCGCCGCCTTGGGCCGGCGCCTCGCCCCGCCGATCAGCCAGTAGGCGGCCGCGGTCTCGCGCCGGTCGGGGAAGGGCGCGACGAGCCGGGTGCCGTCGACCGCGTCGCCCGCCAGCGTCTCCCAGGCGAGGAACACGCCCTGGCCCGCCATCGCCGCATCGAGGCAGAGGCCGGCATCGGCATAGGTCGGGCCGTCGCCCAGCACCGCCGGCGTCAGCCCGTACGGGGCGAGCCACACGTCCCAGCCGTAGAGCGCGTCGTTCTCGCGGATCACCGGGACGCGGGCGAGGTCGGCCGCGGTCGCGAGGCGTGCGGCCAGCGCCGGGGCCGCCACCGGGAATACGCGCTGGGCGATCAGCCGCTCGGCGCGGACGTCGGGCCAGGGGCCGGTGCCGACGCGGATGCAGACGTCGACATCGTCGGTATCGGGGTTCTGCAGCACCACCGACGGCACGACCCGGATGCGGATCTCGGGGTGGCGTTCGTGGAACCCCGCGAGCCGCCAGACGAGCCACCGGCTGGCGAAGATCGGCGCCACCGACACGGTGAGGCAGGCGTCGCGCGCCGGGTCGGCGATCGCGACCGCGGCCGCGAGCTCGGCCATCCCGCGGGTCAGCCCGGGCAGCAGCTCGGTGCCGAACGGTGTCGGCTCCATGCCGCGGGCGGCGCGCCGGAACAGCGGCCGGCCGAGTACCGCCTCGGCCTTCTGGAGCCGCTGGCTGACGGCGCCCGGCGTCACCCCGAGCTCGGCGGCCGCGGCGGTGAGCGTGCCGAGCCGGCCGACCGCCTCGGCCGCGCGCAGCGCCGAAAGCGGGATTCGGTTCAGGTCCTGCATTCAGTTTTTCTAAACCCCGGCGCGCGCGAAGTCGATACCGCCCCGCCGCGCGGGCCGCTACCTTCTGTGCCATGCTGACATGGTTGAAACGTACCCTCCGGCGGAGGCCGATGCCGTCCGCCTGCGTAGCACCCGAGGCGTGGTGGCGCGACCCGCTCTCGCATCCCGCGATCCGCGCGATGACCGAGCGCGAGCGCGCCGACCTTCCCTTCCGCCCCGAGGACGTGCTCCCCGAGTGAGATGCTCCCCGAGTGCGGGCGCCGCAAGAGACGGGCGCCTCAGCCCTCCGCCCCCGTGCCGCCCCGGTCGCGCGGCATGCCCCGCATCAGAAGCGCGCCGAGCCCGCAGCAGGCGAAGACGCCGAAGGCGAGCGGTGCCGGCGTGCCGTCGAAGGCAAGCCCGATCGGTGCGGCCACGAACACCGCGGCGACCGTCGAGATCGCGCCGACGATCGAGGCCGCCATGCCGGCGATGTGGCCGACCGGCTCCAGCGCCAGCGCGTTGAGGTTGCCGAAGGTCAGTCCGGCCATGAAGAACACCGAGACCGTCCACGCGATGTAGACCGGGAAGGCGAGCCAGTCGGGCCAGAGCCCGGCGACGGTGGCAAGCGCGAAGGCCAGCGCCAGCGCCGTCTGCACGACGAGCGTGGCGAAGATCACCGGACGCATCCCGAGCCGCACGACGATCTGCGAGTTGAGGAAGCTGCCGGTTCCCGAAAGCACCGCGATGACGGCGAACCACCAGGGGAAGCTGTCGGCGCGGCCGAACGTCTGGTCGAAGATCTGCTGGGTCGAGGACAGCGTGCCGAAGAGCGCGCCGAAGCCCAGCGTCAGCACCGCGATGGCGCGCAGGATCACGCGGTTCGTGAGCACCTCGGCCACCGCCGCCCGGAGCGGCTCGGGGCGCAGCGGCCGGCGCGCCTCGGGCGGCAGCGTCTCGGGCTGGCGCAGCCAGAGCCAGCCGGCCGAGATCAGCGAGAACAGGATGAAGGCGCCGAAGATGCTGCGCCAGCCGAATCCCGCGATGATGAACGACCCGATCAGCGGCGCCACCGCGGGAACCAGCGTGAAGATCATCATTGCGAACGACACGATCCGCGCCATCTGCCGGCCCGAATAGAGGTCGCGCACCATGGCGAGCGAGACGACGCGGGGCGCCGCGGCGCCGAGGCCCTGCAGCACCCGCGCCGCCAGCACCAGCTCCAGCGACTGCGCCACCGCGGCCAGCGCCGCGCCCGCGATGTAGAGAACCGCACCGCCGAGGATCACCCGCTTGCGGCCCAGCGCGTCCGAGATCGGGCCGGCGAGGAAGGTGCCGATCCCCATCCCCAGGACGAAGCTTGTCAGGATAAGCTGGGCGCGGTTCGGATCGGCGGGCGTGAGCTCCGAGGCGATCTGTGGCAGCGCCGGCAGCATCGCGTCGATCGAGAACGCGATGGTGGCGAACAGCATCGCGGTCAGCGCGATGAACTCGGTCTGGCCGAGGGGCCGCGGCGCGGTGGCGACGGGGGCGTGCGCGGGCGCCTCCGCGTCGCGCGGGCTCATCGCCCGGGCTCCAGCTGCCCTGCGATCTCGTCGATCAGCTGAACCCACAGCGCCGGCGGCTGCGCGCCCGGCACGACATGGCTGTTGGCGATGATGAAGGTCGGCACGCCGGACACGCCGCGCCCGCGCGCATGGGCGTCGCGGGCGCGGATGTCGTCGGCATCGGCGTCGCTGGCCAGCAGCCGGCGGACGATCGCGGCGTCGAGCCCCGCGGCATCGGCGATGTCGGCCAGCGTGTCGTGGTCGCCGATGTCGCGGCCCTCCTGCCAGTAGGCGCGGAACAGGGCGGCGACGACCGGCATCTGCCGCCCTTCGAGCCCGGCCCAGTGGATCAGCCGGTGCGCATCGAGCGTGTTCGGGATGCGCGGGATGGAACCCCAGTCGATCTCGATGCCCGCCTCGCGCGCGGCCTCGTCGATCCGGGCGTAGACCTCGGCCGCGTTCGCCCGGCCGCCGAACTTGGCTTCGAGATAGGCGGCACGGTCCATGCCCGCGGCCGGCATGTCGGGGTTCAGCTGGAACGGGTGCCACTCGATCTCGAAGCGGTGGTCCGGCCGGCTCTCCAGCGCCCGGTCGAGCCGCGCCTTGCCGATCATGCACCAGGGGCAGACCGGGTCCGAGAGGATGTCGAGCTTGACCATCATGGTTCCTTTCGGCGCGCCCCCGGAACCGCGCGGAACGCGCGGCGGCGGGTCCTGCCGGTGGCGGTGCGGAGCGGGGCGGCGGATTGCGCGCCCGGAGTCGTCGGCATGGGTTCTAGCGCGCCCGCCCGGCGGGAGCAAACGCCCCGGCCGCGGGTCCGGGTCCCTCAGGCGCCCATCAGCGCCGGATCGAACGGATAGCGCGTCAGGTTCTCGTGCCCGGTCTCGGTCACCAGCACCTGGTCCTCGAGCTTGATCGAGAAGCCGCCGTCCTCGGGGCTGACCAGCGCCTCGACGCAGAGCACCATGCCGGGCTCGAGCACGTAGTCGAATGCGCCGTCCTCGTGGTTGTCGGGATAGGTGATCAGCGGCCACTCGTCGCAGATGCCGACGCCATGCATCTTGCAGCCGTACTTCTGCTTCTGGAACTGGTCGTCGAGGCGGTGGCCGCCGAAGGTCAGCTCGCGGAAGCTGACCCCGGGCTTGAGCTGCGCCATGTTCGTCACGATGTGCTCGTGCGCATGGCGCATCGCGTGGACCATCGCGTTGGTCGGCCGGGCGTCGCCGATCCACCAGGTGCGCGAGATGTCGACGCAGAAGCCATAGGCGCCGATCAGGTCGGTGTCGAAGGCGACGATCTCGTTTTCCTGCACGATCCGCGGCCCGCATTCCTGGAACCACGGGTTGGTGCGGGGGCCGGAGGCGAGAAGGCGGGTCTCGATCCACTCGCCACCGCGGCGGATGTTCCCGGCGTGGAGCACCGCCCAGATGTCGTCCTCGCTCATGTTCCCCTTCGGCACGCCCTCGCGCGCCGCGCGCTCCATCTCGGCCATGGCGGCCTCGCAGGCATGGTGGGCGCAGCGCATCGCGCGGACCTCGTCCTCGCCCTTGACGGCGCGGGTCTTCTCGGTCGCCTCCTCGCCCTCCATCACCTCGAACCCCTGCGCTTCCAGCGCCCGCAGCCCGTGCAGCATGATCTTGTCGACCCCGAGGCGGCGGTTGCCGCCGCCATGCGCGGCGATCAGGTCCGTCACCTCGGCGGCGAAGCGGCGCGCGGTGTCGCCGGCGCGGTCGCCGCGGTCGAAGTAGAAGAAGTCGGCGCCTGAGCGACGCTCGCGCACCAGCGGGTTGAACGCGCTGATGAAGGGCGTGCTCTTGTAGTCCCAGATCACCATGTAGCCGTCGGCGCAGAGCAGGAGCGCGCGGAACGGGTTGTGGGTGTTCCAGAGTTGCATGTTGGTCGAATCCGTCGCGTAACGGATGTTGAGCGGGTCGAACATCAGGAGCCCGCCCCAGTCGCGGGCGACCACCGCCTGCGTCAGCCGCCGCCAGCGATGCTCGCGCATCCGCGGCAGGTCGGGCAGGACCAGCCCGGCCGCCTGCCACTCGCCGAAGGCCAGCGGCGTCGGGCCGATCTCGACGCGGTCGTTGTCGTTCGGCGTGCCGTCCGGCAGGGCGTCGCCCCTGGTCGGGTCGATCTTGCGGCGCTCGCGGTAGTGGGTGCTCATCCGCCTCTCCATCGCTCAAGCCAAGGATCGGGCCGCCGCTCCGGCGTGGCCCTTCCGTTTCCGGCAACGCGCGTCGCTTTCGGCTTCCCGGGCCGCGCAGCGGCCGCTACCTTCGCCGCCGATGGACGCCGTTCTGCAGACCCGCCTGCCCGCGATCCCCTGGCTCGACCCGCGGCTCGCGCGGTTGCCCGGCATCCTGCCGCTCGACCCGGCGGACTGGCTCGCCACCGACGAGGCCTTTGCCGGGCAGATGGCCGAGCGCGACCGGCTGATCGCCATCCGGCCGGCCGATGTCCATGCCCTGCTGCCCGCGGCTTTTCCCGCTGCTGCAGAACTTTACCAGATGATCTTCGCGCGCCTGCCAGGCCTCGGCTACCGGCTCTCAGATGATCTGGCCATCCGCCCGGACGGGGTGGCGGTGCCGCTCGACCCGCGGCAGCCGCTCCTGACGCTCGGCCGCCTGGTGCAGGAGGACCTCTGCCTGATGCAGGCGGGGCCGGCATTCGGCGCCACGTCCGAGCATGTGCTGACCGGCGCGATCCTGTGCTTTCCGGCGTCCTGGACGCTGGCCGAGAAGATCGGCCGGCCGCTGGTGCGGATCCACGCGCCGGTGCCGCCCTATGACACGGACATCGCCCGCCGCGTCCAGCGCCTGTTCGACGCGATCCGGCCCGAGGCGCCGCTGTGGCGGATGAACTGGCACCCCTACGCGGCGCCGGACCTCTTCCATCCGCGGCGCGAGGACGACCCGCGGCCGAAGCCGAAGGAGCCGGGCGGCTACATGCGCTGCGAGAGGCAGTGCCTCCTGCGGCTGCCGCGGACCGGGGCGGTAGTGTTCTCGATCCACACCTATGTCGTGGCGATGGAGATGCTTCCGGACGAGGCGCGGACGGCGCTTGAGGGCCACACGCGGGTCGAGACCTGAGGCGCGAATGCATCAATCTTCGTGATGCCATGGGCAATATACATTCGTTTCCGCTAGTTTTTGGCGGCTGATAGGGTGCTTCCGACGCCCCGACAACACCGATCGGAGAACCCGAATGGCCAACGCACCCACGCTTCGCACCCCCCTCGACGCTCTTTTCCGCCCGGCATACGTGGTCGTCTGGATCGCGCTCGGCACCGCCCTGTGGCTCTCGCTTGCCGGCCCGCCCGGCACCGGGACCGACCCCGCACCAGCCGGGCAGGCGGTGGCAGAGGACTGGCACGGCAACGTCATGCGCTCCGGCTGGCGGCCCTGAGGCGCCCGCTGCATGTGAGAAGGGGCGCCCGTGGGCGCCCCTTCCTTGACGTCGGCTCCGCCTCTCAGCAGCTGTAGTACAGCTTGTATTCCACCGGATGCGGCGTGTGCTCGTATTCGTAGACCTCTTCCCACTTGAGCGCCATGTAGCCCTCGAGCTGGTCCTTGGTGAAGACATCGCCGGCCAGCAGGAACTCGTGGTCCTTCTCCAGCTCCTCCAGCGCCTCGCGCAGGCTCCCGCAGACCGTCGGGATCTGCGCCAGCTCCTCGGGCGGCAGGTCGTAGAGGTCCTTGTCGGAGGACGGGCCGGGGTCGATCTTGTTCCTGATGCCGTCGATGCCCGCCATCAGCAGCGCGGCAAAGCCCAGGTAGGGGTTCGCCGACGGGTCGGGGAAGCGGGCCTCGACGCGCTTGGCCTTCGGGCTTTCGGTCCACGGGATCCGCACGCAGCCGCTGCGGTTGCGCGCCGAATAGGCGCGCAGCACCGGCGCCTCGAAGCCCGGGATCAGGCGCTTGTAGCTGTTGGTGCCCGGGTTGGTCAGCGCGTTCAGCGCCTTGGCGTGCTTCAGGATGCCGCCGATGTACCACAGCGCCTCCTGGCTCAGGTCGGCGTACTTGTCGCCGGCAAAAAGCGGCTT
>CAZYBG010000020.1:0-44650 GCA_964645155.1 uncultured Rhodobacterales bacterium
GGTGGCGATGATGGTGAGCGAGCCGCCCTCCTCGATGTTTCGCGCCGCACCGAAGAACCGTTTCGGGCGCTGCAGCGCGTTGGCATCGACGCCGCCGGTCAGCACCTTGCCCGACGACGGCACGACGGTGTTGAAGGCGCGACCGAGGCGCGTGATCGAATCAAGCAGGATCACCACGTCGCGCTTGTGCTCGACAAGGCGTTTGGCCTTCTCGATGACCATCTCGGCCACCGCGACATGGCGCGTCGCAGGTTCATCGAAGGTCGAGGAGATCACCTCGCCGCGCACGCTGCGCTGCATGTCGGTGACTTCCTCGGGCCGCTCGTCGATCAGGAGCACGATCAGGTAGCATTCCGGATGGTTCTCGGCGATCGACTTGGCGATGTTCTGCAGCAGGACCGTCTTGCCGGTGCGCGGCGGCGCGACGATGAGCGCGCGCTGACCCTTGCCGATCGGTGCCACCAGGTCGATGATCCGGGCCGAGCGGTCCCTGATGGTCGGATCCTCGATCTCCATCTTCAGCCGCTCGTCGGGGTAGAGCGGCGTCAGGTTGTCGAAGCTGACCTTGTGGCGCGCCTTCTCGGGATCGCCGAAGTTGATGTGGTTGACGCGGGTGATGGCGAAGTAGCGCTCGTTCTCGCGCGGGGCCTGCATCACCCCGTCGACCGTGTCGCCGGTGCGCAGCGCATATTGCCGGATCATGTCGGGCGAGACGTAGATGTCATCGGGCCCCGGCAGGTAGTTCGCCTCGGGCGAGCGCAGGAAGCCGAAGCCGTCCTGCAGCACCTCGAGGACGCCGTCGCCGCCGACCTCCCAGCCTTCCTCGGCATGCTCCTTCAGGATCGAGAACATCATCTCGCCCTTGCGCATGGTCGAGGCGTTCTCGATCTCCAGGTCCTCGGCCATGGCGAGGAGATCGGCCGGGGTCTTGACCTTGAGTTCGGCGAGGTTCAGGCGTTCGGTCATCTGGGGGAAAAGCCTCTGGAGCCCGGGCCGGGCACACGTGGGTCGGGGAAGGGAAGGTCCACGGCCGGACGGCCGCTTTCGGCGCCGACATAAGGCCGCAGGCCGCCTGAGTCAATCCGCGCCTTGGATCACGGCGGGCGGGAAAGACCGGGTAGAAGGGCGGTCAGAACGGACGGTCAGAACGGACGGGCGATCACCGCGATCACGATGACGAGGACGAGGAGCGTCGGCACCTCGTTCATCATGCGGAACTGCCGGCCGGTCCAGGGCGAGGCGCCGGCGGCGAATTCCTTGCGGCGGCGGCCGAGCCACTGGTGGAACCACGTCATGGCGAGGACGCCGGCAGCCTTGGCCCAGGGCCAGACCTGCCCCCAGTTGACCACGCCGGGGGTGAAGACCAGAAGGAGGCCGAAGACCCAGGTGGCGATCATCGCGGGGTTCATGATGGCCCGGAAGAGCCGCCGCTCCATCACCTGGAACATCGCGTCGGTCGGGCCGCCATGGCCGACCTGCTCGGCATGGTAGACAAAGAGCCGGGGCAGGTAGAACAGCCCCGCCATCCACGCGATCACCGCGATCACGTGGAACGACTTGATCCAGGGATACCAGGTCTGCAGGGCGTCGATCATCGGCGCGGAGCTCCGCTTGGGCGCGGGACAATCGAATAAAGAAAAGATGAGAAAAGGAAAGATGGTGGGGCAGTAGGGCCTGTGGATCATGTGGATCAACGTTTGCCGCACCATGGCGCCCACAGGAGGACCGGGCGGGGATGGAATTGTGAGTATGTCGCCGAAGGTCGGCTGAGGAAGATAAAGCCGTTTCATGGCAACGGCTTGTTTATGTCGCATGGAGCCCGGGGCTGTGGATCGAATCGGGAGAGGCGGTGGGGCGGTTCGTTCTCCCCAGCCGGCCGGCCCGGCCAGGTACCCGGGGAGGGCGGTGGGGGCCGCGCTTGACATCCGGGCCCGCGGCGGGGATCGCTCGCGAGCCAGGCGGGTTTTGCCCGCCGCCCACCCGCGCGTCCCGGCGATTGTCCACAGGCCCGTCCCCATGCCCCTCTCCATGTCTTTCCGGTGCCCGCCGCCATGCGCGTGATCCTCGCCTCGGCCTCGCCCGTCCGCAGCCGCCTGCTGTCGGCCGCCGGAGTGCGGCACGAGGCGATGCCGGCGCGGATCGACGAGGCGGCGGTGCGCGAGGCGATGGCCGCGAGCGGCGCAGGGCCGCGCGAGGTGGCCGATGCGCTCGCCGGGGCGAAGGCGCGCAAGCTCGGCCTCCGCCACTCCGACGCGCTGGTGATCGGCTGCGACCAGGTGCTGGAGCTGGACGGCGCGGTTCTCGGCAAGCCCGCGACGGCCGAGGAGGCGGCTGGGCAGCTGCGCCGGCTGCGCAACCGGCGCCATGCGCTCCTCTCGGCCGTGGTCGTCCACGAGGGCGAGCAGCCGGTCTGGCGCTTTGTCGGCGAGGCGCGGCTGACGATGCGCGACTTTTCGGATAGCTATCTCTCGGCCTATGTTGCCCGCAACTGGCCCGGCCTCGGCGACAGCGTGGGGGCCTACAAGCTGGAGGAAGAGGGCGTCAGGCTGTTCGCCCGCGTCGAGGGGGAGTATTTCACGGTGCTCGGGTTGCCGCTTCTGGAACTGCTCGGCTATCTCGGCCAGCGCGGGGTCATCGAGGCATGAGCGAGACCGCCATTCCGCTGGCCGGCGTCATCGGCTCGCCGGTGTCGCATTCGCGGTCGCCGGCGCTGCATGCCTACTGGCTGCGCACCTACGGCATCCGCGGCTTCTACGTGCCGATGGACATCGCCGACGCGAACCTCAAGCCGGCGCTGAAAGCGCTGCCGAAGCTGGGTTTCGTCGGCGTCAACGTGACCATCCCGCACAAGGAGAAGGTGCTGGCGCTGGCCGACCTGGTGACCGACCGCGCGGCGCTGATCGGGGCGGCCAACACCCTGATCTTCCGCACCGACGGCAAGATCTACGCCGACAACACCGATGGCTACGGCTTCATCGAGAACCTGCGGCAGAACGTACCCGGCTGGTCGGCCGGTGCGGGCCCGGCCGCCGTCCTCGGCGCGGGCGGCGCGGCGCGGGCGGTCGTCGCGTCGCTGCTCGAGACCGGCGCCGAGGAGGTGCGGGTCGCCAACCGCACGCGGCCGCGAGCCGAGGCGCTGCGCGCCGATTTCGGGCCGCGCGTCGTCGTGCACGACTGGGCGCTGGCGGCGGGCATGTTCGACGGTGCGGCGACGGTGGTGAACACCACCTCGCTCGGCATGGGCGGCGAGGGCGAGTTCCGCATCCCGCTCGATGCAATCGCACGGGACGCGGTGGTGACCGACCTGGTCTACGCCCCGCTGATGACGCCGTTCCTGACGGCGGCCGCCGAACGCGGCTGCCGGATCGTCGACGGGCTGGGGATGCTGCTGCACCAGGCCGCGCCGGGTTTCGAGCGGTGGTTCGGCCGGCGGCCGGTGGTGGACGCGGCGACGCGCGACGCGGTGCTGAGGGCATGACGCGGCCGCTGGTCCTGGGTCTGACGGGCTCGATCGGGATGGGCAAGTCGACGGTGGCCGGGATGTTCCGCGCGGCGGGGGTGCCGGTCTGGGACGCCGATGCCGTGGTGCAGCGGCTTTATGACGCGGGCGGCGCCGGCGTTGCCGCGATCGCGGTGCTGCGGCCGGCGGCAGTGACGGGTGGCGCGGTCGACCGCGCCGCGCTCCGCGCCTGGATCGCCGAGGAGCCCGGGGCGCTGGCGCGGATCGAGGCGGCGATCCATCCGCTCGTCGCCGCCGAGCGGGCGCGCTTCGTCGCGGCGGCCGCGGCGGCGGGTGCCCGGCTGGCGGTGGTCGACGTGCCGCTGCTGTTCGAGACCGGAGCGGAAGCCGAGGTCGATGCCACGCTGGTCGTCAGCGCTCCGCCGGAGGTGCAGCGGGCCCGCGTGCTGGCGCGGCCGGGCATGAACGCCGAGGCCTTCGAGCGGCTTCTCGCGCGGCAGGTTCCGGATGCCGAGAAACGGCGCCGGGCCGACCATGTGATCTGGTCGGTCGAGATCGAGCCGACGCGGAAGGCGGTGCTTGACCTGATCGCCAAACTGCAACAGAGCCAGAGTAATGCGTGAGATCGTTCTCGATACCGAAACGACGGGTTTCGAGCCCGAGGCCGGCGACCGGATCGTCGAGATCGGCGGCATCGAGCTGATGAACTTCCTGCCCACCGGGCGGGTCTATCACCAGTACATCAACCCCGAACGCGCGATGCCGAAGGAAGCCTTCGAGGTGCATGGCCTTGGCGACGACTTCCTGCGCGACAAGCCGCCGTTCCGGGCCGTCGCGCGCGAATTCCTGGCTTTCGTGGGCGACGCCAAGCTTGTCATCCACAACGCCGCGTTCGACATGAAGTTCATCAACGCCGAGCTCGGCTGGCTCGCCCTGCCGGCGATCCCATGGGAGCGGGCCGTCGACACGCTCGCCATCGCGCGGACCCGGTTTCCGGGTGCGCCCGCCTCGCTCGACGCGCTCTGCCGGCGCTTCGGCATCGACAACTCGGCGCGCGAGAAGCACGGCGCGCTGCTCGACAGCGAGCTTCTGGCCGAGGTCTATCTGGAACTGGTCGGCGGCCGGCAGCCGGACCTGACCTTCGCGGCCTCGGCCGGGGCCGGGGCGCTTGCCACCGGGGCCTGGCGGCCGCCGCCCCGCCCGCGGCCGCTGGCCCCGGCCCTGACGGAGGCCGAGCGCGCGGCGCATGACGCCTTCGTCGCCCGGCTCGGGCCGGACACGCTCTGGGGCCGGTCCGGCTGAGGGCTACTGTGTGGTCGCGCCCGCCGGGGCGGCCTGCGCCCTGCGCGCGAGTTCCTGGCGGTACATCGCGACGAAATCGACGACGTCGATGTTGACGGGCGGAAAGCCGCCGTCGCGTGTGATGTCGCTGACGATCCGGCGTATGTAGGGAAACAGCATCCGCGGGCATTCGATCAGCAGGAAGGCATGAAGCTGCGCCTCGGGCACGCCTTCGACGTGGAACACGCCGCCATATTCGAGCTCGAGCAGGAACAGCGTGACGCCTGCGCCCTTCGAGCGCGACTCGACGCGGAACTTTAGCACCACCTCGTACTGGTTCTCGGTCTGGCGCTTGCGGGCATCGAGGTTGACGGTCACGTTCATCTCGGGCGTGACCTCGCCCTGGATGCCGCCGCGCACCAGCATGTTCTCGAACGACATGTCGCGGATGTACTGCGCGAGGACCTGCATCTTCACGCCGGCGGCGGAGGCCTCGGTCGCTTGCGGGGCTGCGTCAGTAGCGCCGTTGGCTTCGGTCATCGGATCGTTTCCTTGCGGTTGCGTCTGGCCGCTTCCTAACAGGTGGTCCGGAGCGCCTCAATGCCGCGTCCAGCCCGAAGGCCGGTGGGTTGGCCGCTGCCCGGCCGGCACCTCCTCGAACTCGCCCTCGATGACGGCGCCGGGCTCGGGCCCACGGTCGGGCCCGGGGCCGGGCCGGAGACTGGGGCCGCTGCCTGACGGCTGGCCGGACGCTCCGGTGCCGTAGGCGAACCGCTCCACCCTGATCCGGCGGCCGGCCCAGGCGAAGAGCGCCGTCCGCACCGCCGGGATCAGGAGGAGGAGGCCGACGGTATCGGTGAAGAAGCCCGGCGTGAGCAGCAGCGCGCCGGCGAAGAGGATCGCCGCGCCATCGGCCAGCGGCCGCGACGGATCGCCCAGCCGCTCCATCGCCATGCGCAGCTCGGCCAGCGCGCGCATGCCCTCGCGCCGGACGAGCCAGGTGCCGAGAATCGCCGTCAGCAGGACGAGGCCCAGCGTCGGCCAGAGGCCGATCCAGCCGCCGACCTGGATGAACAGCGCGATCTCGATCAGCGGGATCGCGAGGAAAACGGCGAAAAGCCACATGGCAGCCCCCGGTAGCACGGCCCGCCGGTAGACTTGACGGGTACGCCACCTTACATATGTGCCCAGCCGCGACCTTACAAACGCCAGCCCCGGCCCGCCGAGAGGAACATGATGAGCTCTTCCGTGATCCAACTTCTGGTGCTGGCGGGGATCGCGATCTTTCTCATCCTGCGGCTCCGCAATGTCCTCGGGACGCGCGAGGGCTTCGAGAAGCCGCCGGTGCCGCTGCCCGGCGACGGTGCGGCGCCGGCGCGCGGGCGCCGCGACTTCGAGGTGATCGAGGGCGGCCCCGACGAGGACATCACCGATCACGTTCCCGAGGGCAGCCCGGCGGCCAAGGCCCTGGCCGAGATGAAGGCGGTCGAGCCGAGCTTCGGCGTGGGGTCGTTCCTGCAGGGCGCGCGCGGCGCCTACGAGATGATCCTGATGGCGTTCGAGCGCGGCGAGCTTGACCAGATCCGCCCGTTCCTGTCGCCCGAGGTCTACGACACCTTCGCCGAGGTGGTGGCAGAGCGCGAGCGGCAGGGGCTGCGGATCGAGGCGCATTTCGTCGGACTGCGCGAGATCGGCCTGGCCGACGCGACGTTCGACGAGGACAGCCGCGAGGCCGAGATCGTGATCCGCTTCGTCGGCGAACTGACCTGGGCCGTCCGCAACGCGGCCGGCGAGGTGGTCGAGGGGTCGACCACGGAGATCAAGCGCCAGAGGGATGTCTGGACCTTTGCCCGCACGATGGGCGCCAGCGATCCGAACTGGCAGCTGGTGGCTACCGGGGAATGAGGGCTTCCCTTGCGGGAGCCGCCTGCGCAGCGTTCCTTGCTGCCGCCGCCGGACTGCCCGCGGGAGCCGAGGTGACCCACCGCATCCTGTCGTTCTCGGAGCTGCATGGCTGGGAGGCCGACGACCACGAGGCGGCGCTGCGGGCCTTCCTCGAGACCTGCCCCGACCTCGGCGACCCCGACTGGCAGGCGATCTGCGCGCTGGCCACCCAGGCGCCGGCGGCGAAGGCGTTCTTCGAACTGCTGTTCCGGCCGGTGCTGATCGGCGGCGAGGCGACGGCGCTTTTCACCGGCTATTTCGAGCCCGAGCTGGACGGCGCGCGGTCGCGCGGCGGCCGGTTCCGCCATCCGATCTACCGCGCGCCGTCCGACCTGACGCCGGGCGCGCTGTGGCACACCCGCGCCGAGATCGAGGGCGGCGGCATCCTCGAGGGCCGCGGGCTGGAGATCGCGTGGGTCGACGACCCGGTGGAGCTGTTCTTCCTGCAGATCCAGGGTTCGGGGCGGATCCGGCTGGAGGATGGCAGCGTGATCCGCATCGGCTATGGCGGGGCGAACGGGCATCCCTACCGGTCGATCGGCGCCGAGCTGATCCGGCGCGGGGCACTTGCCGCGCACCAGGCCTCGGCCGAGACGATCCGCGCCTGGGTGCGGCGCAACCCGGCGCAGGGCCAGGCGCTGCTGAGGTCGAACCCGTCCTACGTGTTCTTCCGCGAGGTGCGGGGCGTGCCCTCCGACCGCGGCCCGCTCGGCGCGATGAACCGCTCGGTCACGCCGATGCGGACGGTCGCGGTCGATCCCGCCTTCGTGCCGCTGGGCGCGCCGGTCTGGATCGAGAAGAACGGCGCCGATCCGCTGCGGCGGCTGATGGTCGCGCAGGACACCGGATCGGCGATCAAGGGCGCGCAGCGGGCCGACATCTTCTACGGCACCGGCGACGAGGCCGGCCGCCGTGCCGGCTTCGTCAAGGACCCCGGCCGGATGGTGGTGCTGCTGCCGATCCAGATGGCCTATGCGCTGGCGCCGGGGGGCTGAGCCGCAATGAGCCGGAAGCGCGGCCTCCGCCCCGAGGAGGCGCGGCTGTGGGAGCGGGTCGCGGGAACCGCGCGGCCGATGCCGGCGCGCCGCAAGGCCGGTGCCCAGCCGGCCTTTCCCGCGGCGGAGCCTGAGGCAGGTCAGCCGACGGGGTCAACAGCTGGGCCGGCCGTCGGGCCGCCGCTCGCGCCGTTCCGGATCGGCGAGGCGCTGGCGCCGCGCGATCCGGGCCACGTGATGCAGCCCGGGATCGCCGAGCGGATCGCCGGCGAGCCGGTGCGGATGGACCGCAAGGCGTTCGACCGGATGAACCGCGGCAAGCTCAGCCCCGAGGGGCGGCTCGACCTGCACGGGATGACGCTGGCCGAGGCGCAGCCAGCGCTGGTCCGCTTCGTCCTCGGCGCGCAGGCGGCGGGCAAGCGGCTGGTGCTGGTCGTCACCGGCAAGGGCCGCGACCGGGACGAGGACGGGCCGATCCCGGCGCGCCGCGGCCTGCTGCGGCAGCAGGTGCCGGCCTGGCTGTCCCAGCCGCCGCTTGGCGCCGCGGTCCTGCAGGTGGCCGAGGCGCATCGCCGCCATGGCGGTGGAGGGGCCTACTACGTCTATCTGCGCCGGCCGGCCGGGTCGCGGCCCTAGGCGGCGGGGCTCAGGCCGCCTCGCGCGTCGCGCCGAGGATGCCTTCGGTCACCGCCGAGAGGGCGAGCGCCGCGGCGCCGTGCGCCCAGAGCATGTCGCCCCAGGCATGCACCTCGATCTTCGGCGGCGGCCGGTTCGCGTTGAGCATCAGGCTGTCCATCTCGGCCAGCGTGTCGGCGGCATAGAGGTAGTCGTAGCGCATCCGCTCGCCCGACAGGATGATGAGGCCGGGGTCGAAGAGGTTCACGACATTGGCGAGGCCGACGGCGAGGTAGCGCCCGGCGCGGCGGAAGATCGTCCGCGCGGCGGCATTGCCTGCCTTGGCATGGTCGAACAGGCTTTCGAGCAGCACGTTGATCGGCTGCCCCTGGCGACCGATGACGTTGAGCGCTGTCGCCGCCTCGCGGGCGAGCGCGTAGTCGGCGATGTAGGCCTCGAGACAGCCGCGCTGGCCGCAGCGGCAGAGCGCGCCGTCGAGCTGCACCTTGGTATGGCCGAGCTCGAGCCCGACGCCGCGGGCGCCGCGGTAGAGCCGGTGGTTGATGACGAGGCCCATGCCGACCCCGTGCTCGATGGTCACGACGGCGAAGTCGGCAAGCTCGCGCCCCGCGCCGAACCAGAGTTCGGCGAGCGCGACGAGGTTCGCGTCGTTGTCGACATGGACCGGCAGGCCGAGCCGCCGGGTGGCGGCGTCGCCCAGCGCGCAGTCGCGCGCGGCCAGCACCGGCGACCAGAGGACATGCCCGGTGGTGGCGTCGACGAAGCCCGGCACGCCGAGGCCGACGGCGCTGAGCGCGGCGCGGTCGACGCCCGCCTTCGCCGCGACGCGGCTGAGCAGCGCGTCGGCGGCGGCGAGGAGGTCGCCCAGCGCCTGTTCGCCGGGCCGCTGCGGCACGGCCTCGCTGGCCAGGAGCCGGCCGGCGAAGTCGACGATGACGGCGGTGTGCTCGCGGTCGGAAAGCTTGATGCCCGCGACGAGGTGCGCCCCCGGCCGCACCGCGAGCGCCACCGGCGGGCGGCCGCGGTTCGCGTCGCCCTCGCGCGGGGCGGAGAATTCCTCGATCAGGCCGGCGTCGAGCAGTTCCGAGGTGATTGCGGTGACCGAGGCGGGGCTGACGCCGAGATCCTTGGCGATCTGCACGCGCGGCAGCGTTCCGGCCGCGCGGATCCGCTCGAACACCTGCTGGCGGAGCGGGCGGAGCGAATCGGAATAGGGCTGGATCAGCGGGCCGACCCCCTGCCGGACCTCCTCGCCCGGTGTGTTGGTGCTACCATGCGGCACCATATTATTCGGCAACCGAACAAAAGACCGAGGTACTCAAGCGTCTGGCCCCCAGATACGGCGCAAACTTGCTGCGATGCAGCGCGCTCAGGCCCGAAAAGCGATCACATCAAGAATGGGCCGCAGTTTTTATTTTGACAACTGAATTTATGGCCGCCATTCTGGCGCTCGTTACGGCGAATCCGCCGAACCGGCCATGCATGGCCGCGCCATCAGGGAGGTTACATGATGCGCAGAATCCTTCTGGCCGCCGTGGTCGCCACGGCAGGCCTGTCGACCGCAAGCTTCGCCCAGACCGTGGGCGTGAGCTGGTCCAACTTCCAGGAAGAGCGCTGGAAGACCGACGAGGCCGCGATCAAGGGTGCGCTGGAAGCGGCGGGGGCAACCTACGTCTCGGCCGACGCGCAGGCCTCGGCCGCCAAGCAGCTGACCGACGTCGAGGCGCTGATCGCGCAGGGCGTCGACGCGCTGATCATCCTCGCGATGGACAAGGACGCCATCGGCCCGGCGATCGACATGGCCGCCGCCGAGGGCATCCCGGTCATCGGCTATGACCGCCTGATCGAGGACGACCGCGCCTTCTACCTGACGTTCGACAACAAGGGCGTCGGCCGGATCATCGCCGAGACGGTGCAGGCCGCCCAGCCCGAGGGCAACTACGCGATCATCAAGGGCGACCCGGGCGACCCGAATGCCGGCTTCCTGCTGGAAGGCATGATGGAAGTGATCGGTGACGAGGTTACTGCAGGCACCATCACCGTGGTCGGCGAGGCGCATTCCGACGGCTGGAAGCCCGAGAACGCGCAGAAGAACATGGAGCAGATCCTGACTGCCAACAACAACGCGGTCGATGCGGTCCTGGCGCAGAACGACGGCATGGCCGGCGGCGCCATCGCGGCGCTGCAGGCGCAGGGCCTGAACATCCCCGTCGGCGGCCAGGACGGCGACCTTGCCGCGCTGAACCGCGTGGCGCGCGGCACGCAGACGGTCTCGGTCTGGAAGGACAGCCGGCAGCTTGGCGCGGCGGCGGGCGAGATCGCGCTGGCGCTTGCCGGCGGGACCGCGATGGATGCCGTCGAGGGCGCGGTGAAGTGGTCGGGTGGCGAGAACGGCGTCGAGATGAACGCCATCTTCCTCGACCCGACGCCGATCACCGCGGAGAACCTCAACCTGGTGATCGACGCGGGCCATATCTCGAAAGAGCAGGCCTGCGAGGGCGCGGCGGCCGGCGTGGCCGCCTGCCAGTAAGGCACCGTCCGACCCTTGGGGATGCGCCGGCCGGGCCCGGCCGGCGCATCCCCCCGACCCGTCGACGCGACGGCCCCGCCTGCATCCGCCCTTCCCGCGACGCGCCGGCCGACGACATCGGCCCGTCGCATCGGCCCCTGTCGGAGGATGACGCCCGTGACCCAAGCCACCTCGACCTCGACGCCCGGCGCGGCCGGCCCCGGCGACGGCGCGATCACGCGGTTCCTCCGCGCGACCGAGATCGACACCCGCCTTCTGGGCATGTGCGGGGCGCTTCTGATGATCTGGGTGGGCTTCCACCTCTATGGCCACTTCGTGAATGGCTTCGGCGCGTTCCTGACGCCGCGGAACCTGTGGAACCTCTCGGTCCAGACCTCGTCGATCGGCATCATGGCGACCGGGATGGTGCTGGTCATCGTGACCCGCAACATCGACCTTTCGGTCGGCTCGATGCTGGGCTTCTGCGCGACCATCATGGGCATGCTGCAGGTCTATGTGCTGCCGCAGTACCTCGGCCTCGGCCACCCGGCGATCTGGGTCATCGCGGTGGTCACCGGCATGGCGACCGGCGCGCTGATCGGCGCGTTCCACGGCTGGCTGATCGGCTACCGCCGGATCCCGGCCTTCATCGTCACGCTGGGCGGCCTCCTCGTCTGGCGCGGCTCGGCGTTCCTGGTGGCGCGGGGCGAGACGATCTCGCCGGTGGATTCGACCTTCGCGCTGCTCGGCGGCGGGCCCTACGGCGCGATCGGCGCCACGGGAAGCTGGATCGTCGGGCTGCTGGGCTGCCTCGGCGTGGTGTTCCTGATCGTCAACGGCCGCCGGCAGCGGCACAAGTTCATGTTCCCGCAGCGGCCGATCTGGGCCGAATGGTTCCTCGCCGCGCTGGGCTGCGGCGTGATCATCGGCGCGGTGCTCCTCGTCAACTCCTACCCCTGGCCGCGGGGCATCGTGAACGCCTATGCCGAGGCGAACGGCATCGTGGTGCCGGAGGAGGGGCTGTTCATCTCGCACGGCTTCGCCATTCCGGTGCTGATCCTGCTTTCGGTCGCGATCGTGATGACCTTCATCTCGACCCGCACGCGGTTCGGGCGCTACGTCTACGCGATCGGCGGCAACCCCGACGCGGCCGAGCTGGCCGGGATCAACACCCGGTTCATGACGGTGAAGATCTTCGCGCTGATGGGGATGCTCGCCGGTCTTTCGGCGGTGGTCGCCTCGGCGCGCCTCAACTCGGCGACGAACGCGCTCGGCACGCTCGACGAGCTGTACGTGATCGCTGCCGCGGTGATCGGCGGCACCTCGCTCGCCGGCGGGGTCGGCACGATCTACGGCGCGATCCTCGGCGCGCTGGTCATGCAGTCGCTGCAGACCGGGATGGTGCTGATCGGCTTCGACGCGGCGATCCAGCAGATCGTCGTCGGCACGGTCCTCGTCCTCGCCGTCTACCTCGACATCCTCTACCGCCGCCGCTCGAAATGAGGGACGCCATGACCCCCGACCGTTCCGGAACGCCGCTCGTCGAACTCCGCGACATCTCGATCGCCTTCGGCGGGATCAGGGCCGTCGACCACGTGACGGTCGATCTCTATCCCGGCGAGGTGGTGGGCCTGCTCGGCCACAACGGGGCGGGCAAGTCGACGCTGATCAAGTGCCTGTCGGGCGCCTATCGCAAGGATTCGGGGCAGATCTTCATCAACGGTGCCGAGGTGGAGATCACCAACCCCCGCGACGCGCGCGCCCACAACATCGAGACGATCTACCAGACGCTTGCGCTGGCCGACAACCTGGACGCCGCGGCGAACCTGTTTCTGGGCCGCGAGCTGATGGGGCCGTTCGGCACCGTCGACGACGTGCAGATGGAGGCCGAGACGCGCAAGATCATGGCGCGGCTCAACCCCAACTTCCGCAAGTTCAAGGACCCGGTCAGCGCGCTGTCAGGCGGCCAGCGGCAGTCGGTGGCGATCGCGCGCGCGGTCTACTTCAACGCGAAGATCCTGATCATGGACGAGCCGACCGCCGCGCTCGGCCCGCACGAGACGCAGATGGTGGCCGAGCTGATCGACGAGCTGAAGCGGCAGGGCCTCGGCATCTTCCTGATCGACCACGACGTGCACCAGGTGAAGGCGCTCTGCGACCGCGCGGCGGTGATGAAGAACGGCAAGCTCGTCGGCATCGTGACGGTCGACGAGGTGAGCGAGGACGACATCCTCGCCATGATCATCCTGGGCAAGAAGCCGGAACACCTGGCTGCGTGAGATGTATATCGGGCTCGACCTCGGGACCTCGGGCCTCAAGGGCATCCTGATCGACGACGCGCAGTCGGTGCTGGCCGAGGCCACAGCGCCGCTGGTGGTGCAGCGCCCGCAGGACGGCTGGTCCGAGCAGAACCCGGCCGACTGGCTCGGCGCGGCCGAGGCGGTGCTTGACGCGCTGGCCGCCGCACGGCCGCTGGGCGCGGTGCGGGGCATCGGGCTGTCGGGCCAGATGCACGGGGCGACGCTGCTCGACGCGGCGGACGAGGTGATCCGGCCCTGCATCCTCTGGAACGACACCCGCGCCCATGCCGAGGCGGCCGAACTCGACGGCGACCCGATGTTCCGCCGGCTGACCGGCAACATCGTCTTTCCCGGCTTCACCGCGCCGAAACTGCTCTGGGTCTGCGCGCACGAGCCGCGCGCCTTCGACCGGGTGGCGAAGGTGCTGCTGCCGAAGGACTACCTGCGGCTCTGGCTGACCGGCGAGCATGTGGCCGAGATGTCGGACGCCGCCGGCACGAGCTGGCTCGATACCGGGGCGCGCGACTGGCACGACGGGCTGCTCGCCGCGACGCATCTGGGCCGGGCCGCGATGCCGCGGCTGGTCGAGGGGTCGGCGGTGTCGGGCCGGCTGCGGCCGGCGCTGGCGGGGCGGTGGGGCCTGCCGCAGGGCGTCGTCGTCGCCGGCGGCGGCGGCGACAACGCGGCCTCGGGCGTGGGCGCGGGCGTGGTGCGGGCGGGGCAGGCCTTCGTGTCGCTCGGCACGTCGGGGGTGCTCTTCGCCGCGAACGACGGCTACCGGCCCGATGCCGCGACCGCCGTGCACACCTTTTGCCACGCGCTGCCCGCCACGTGGCACCAGATGGGCGTCATCCTGGCGGCGAGCGATGCGCTCAACTGGTTTGCCAGGCTGGTCGGCGCCGATCCCGCCGCGCTGACCGGCGCGCTCGGCGCGCTGGAGGCGCCGGGGCGGACGCTGTTCCTGCCCTATCTCGGCGGCGAGCGGACGCCGCTCAACGATGCGCGCATCCGCGGCGCGTTCCTCGGGCTGGAGCACGCCACCGACCGCGACGCCGGCACCCGCGCGGTGCTGGAGGGCGTCGCCTATGCGCTGCGCGACTGCCGCGACGCGCTGGCCGCGACCGGCACGCGGTTCGACACGCTCCTCGCGCTGGGCGGCGGCTCGCGGTCGGACTACTGGCTCTCGGTCCTCGCCACCGCACTCGGCACGTCGCTGTCGCTGCCGGTCGCCGGCGATTTCGGCGGCGCGTTCGGCGCGGCGCGGCTTGGCCTGATGGCGGCGACCGGGGCCGGTGCCGAGGTGGCGACGGCGCCGGCCATCGCGCGCGAGATCCGCCCTGTTGCGGCCCTTTCGGCCGCCTTCGACGAGGGCCACGCGCGCTACCGCGCCGCCGCCCAAGCCATCAGGAGCCTGCCATGACCGACTTCTTCCAGGGGATCGCGCCGCTGACCTTCGACCCCGGCGCGACGAGCGATCTTGCCTTCCGGCACTACCGCCCCGACGAGACGGTGATGGGCAGGCCGATGGAGGACCACCTGCGCTTCGCCGTCGCGTGGTGGCACAGCTTCGCCTGGCCGGGCGGCGATCCGTTCGGCGGCCAGACGTTCCAGCGGCCGTGGTTCGGCGACACGATGGACCACGCGCGGCTGAAGGCCGACGCGGCCTTCGAGATGTTCGAGATCCTCGGCGCGCCGTTCTTCTGCTTTCACGACGCCGACATCCGCCCCGAGGGCGCGACCTTCGCCGAGAGCCGCCGGAACCTCGAGGCGATGGTCGACTACATCGCGCGGAAGATGGAGGCATCGCGGACCCGGCTGCTCTGGGGCACGGCCAACCTGTTCAGCCACCGGCGCTGGATGGCGGGCGCCGCGACGAATCCCGACCCCGACGTCTACGCCTATGCCGCAGCCACGGTGAAGGCGTGCATGGACGCGACGATGAAGCTCGGCGGCCGGAACTACGTGCTCTGGGGCGGGCGCGAGGGCTACGAGACGCTGCTCAACACCGATCTCGCGGCCGAGCGCGCCCATGCCGGGCGGTTCCTGAGCCAGGTGGTGGAGTACAAGCACCGGATCGGATTCGAGGGCGCGATCCTGATCGAGCCGAAGCCGCAGGAGCCCTCGAAGCACCAGTACGACCACGACGTCGCCACGGTCTACGGCTTCCTCAAGGACTTCGGGCTGGAGGACGAGGTGAAGGTGAACATCGAGCAGGGCCACGCGATCCTCGCCGGCCACAGCTTCGAGCACGAGATCGCCCTGGCGGCGAGCCTCGGCATCCTCGGCTCGATCGACATGAACCGCAACGACTACCAGTCGGGCTGGGACACCGACCAGTTCCCCGACAACGTGCCCGAGATGGCGCGGGCCTACTACGAGATCCTGAAGGCCGGCGGCTTCACCACCGGGGGCACCAACTTCGACGCCAAGCTTCGGCGCCAGAGCCTCGACCCCGAGGACCTGATCGCCGCCCATGCCGGGGCGATGGATGTCTGCGCCCGCGCGCTGAAGGCGGCGGCGGCGCTGCTGGAGGACGGCGCGCTGGAGCGGGCGCGCGCCGACCGCTATGCGGGATGGGACACGCCGGCGGCGCGGGCGATGCTGGAGGGCGACCTTGCCGCCGCCGCCGCGCGGGTCGAGGCCGAGGCGATCGAGCCCGAGCCGCGGTCGGGCCGGCAGGAGCGGCTGGAAAACCTCTGGAACCGCTTCGTCTGAGGGCGGCTGGCGCACGGCCCGGGTGCCCCTACCCCCCGCGGTCCAGCCGCGCCCGGCGCCGCATCACCATCCGCTCGGTCAGTTCGGCGTTGATCGCGCCGCCGAGCAGCACCGCCCAGACCGAGAGATAGAGCCACATCAGCAGCGCCGCGACCGCGCCGATCGAGCCGTAGATGCGGTTGTAGCTGTCGAAGTTGGCGAGATAGGCCGAGAAGGCGAAGCTGACCGCCGACCAGGCCAGCGTGGCGACGATCACGCCGAGGCTGACCCAGGGCCGGCCGGTCTGGCCGCGCATGTTCGGGCCGAAGCGGTAGAGGATCGACAGGCAGGTCAGCACGAGGACGAACATCGCGGCCCAGGGCAGGATCGCCAGCAGCCGCACGCCGCCCCCGGCCAGCGGGATGTAGCGAAGCAGCACCGGCACGGCGACCACCGTGACGAGGCCGACGAGCAGCGCGAGGATCAGCGCCCCGGTCATGGCGAAGTCGACGACGAAGCCGCGGATCCAGCCCCGCGGCGTGGCGCGGTGCACCACGTCGAGCCCCTGGATCAGCGCGGCCACCCCGGCCCGCGCCGAGAAGAGCGCGACGGCGAGCGAGATGAACGTCGCCCAGCCGAGCGTCGCCCGCGGGGCGGTCAGCAGCGCCATGACCTGGTCGTGCACCAGCCGCGCCGCGTCGGCCGGCAGGAAGCGCTCGGCGACCTCGAGGTAGTCGGCGATGACCAGCGGGTCGGCCACGATGCTCCAGATCGCGATGCTGGCGGCCAGGCCGGGGAAGACGGCGAACACGGCGAAGAAGGCAACGCCCGCGGCGATCAGGCCGAAATGCCCGTCGCCGACGCGCCACCAGACCGCGACGACAAAGTCCCACAGGCGGTGCCAGACCCTCATGGGCGGAACATTGCCGCGCGCGGCAGCGGCGCGCAACTTGCGGTGGCCGGGGGCGCATGAAATGCTTGGATGCATTCCGGAGATTCTGATGCGCTACACCCCCGACCCCGACCGCTATGCCCGCATGGTCTACCGCCGCTGCGGGCGGTCGGGACTGAAGCTGCCGGCGATCTCGCTCGGGCTCTGGCACAATTTCGGCGGCGACACGCCGCACGAGGTGAAGCGCGCGATGTGCCGGACGGCGTTCGACCACGGCATCACGCATTTCGACCTGGCCAACAACTACGGCCCGCCGCCCGGCAGCGCGGAGGAGGCGTTCGGCGAGATCCTGAGGACCGACTTCCGCGGTCTCCGCGACGAGCTCGTCATCTCCTCCAAGGCCGGCTACGACATGTGGCCCGGGCCCTATGGCGAATGGGGCAGCCGCAAGTACCTCGTCGCCTCGTGCGACCAGTCGCTGAAGCGGATGGGCCTCGACCATGTCGACATCTTCTACTCCCACCGTTTCGACCCCGAGACCCCGCTGGAGGAGACGATGGGCGCGCTCGACCACATCGTGCGATCGGGGCGGGCGCTCTATGCCGGCATCTCGTCCTACAACGCGAAGCGCACGCGCGAGGCGGCGGCGATCCTGAAGGACCTCGGCACGCCGTGCCTGATCCACCAGCCGTCCTACAACATCCTCAACCGCTGGGTGGAGCACGACGGCCTGAAGGAGACGCTGCGCGACCTCGGCATCGGCTCGATCGCGTTCACGCCGCTGGCGCAGGGCATCCTGACGGGCAAGTACCTGGGCGGCATCCCGGCGGGCAGCCGTGCGGCGCAGGGCAAGAGCCTCGACCCCGGCACGATCACGCCGCGGGCGATCGCATCGGTGCGCGCGCTCGACGCGCTGGCGCAGAAGCGCGGGCAGTCGCTGGCGCAGATGGCGATCGCCTGGGTGCTGAGGGGCGAGGGCATCACCACGGCACTGATCGGCGCCTCGCGGCCCGAGCAGGTCACGGACTGTTGCGGCGCCATCGGCAACCTTGGGTTCACCCGGGCGGAACTGGACGAGATAGACCGCATTTCCTCGGAGGAGGACATCAACCTCTGGGCGCGGTCGAGCGAGACCGCCTGACCGCGGGGGGCGCCGCGGCGGGGGCGACGGGCGAGGAGGGGACGTGCAGCGACGCGCGGCAAGGATCGGGACCGGCATGGCTGCGGCCGTGGTCGTGGCGGTCACGGTCGGCCCCGCCGCGACGCAGGAGGTGACGCTGACCGTTCCGGGCGGCTCGGAGGCGCTTCGCGACGGGCTGCGGTCGGCCTCGGTGGTGCTGTCGACGCTTGCCGAGGGCCCGGTGCCGCCGAGCGACGTGATCGCCGCGGCGCGGGCCGAATACGGGCGGCTCGTCGGCGCGCTCTATGCCCGCGGCCACTATTCCGGTGTCGTCTCGGTCCGGATCGACGGCCGCGAGGTGGCCGAGATTCCCGTGCTCGAGGAACCGGCGCGGATCGGCCAGGTCGACATCCGCGTCGCGCCCGGCCCGCCGTTCCGGTTCTCGCGCGCCGAGATCGCGCCGCTTGCGCCCCGGTCGGAACTGCCGCCGGAATTCGCGGCGGGCCAGCCGGCGCCGAGCGGGGTGATCTCGGATGCGGTGGAGGCTGCGGTGGACGACTGGCGCGGGATCGGCCACGCCAAGGCCGAGCCCGCTGGCCAGAACATCGTGGCCGATCATGCGCGCGCGACGCTCGATGCCCGGCTGGGCATCGCGCCCGGCCCGCGGCTGCGCTTCGGGCCGCTTCGGGTCAGCGGCAACGAGCAGGTCCGAACGGAGCGGATCCTCGAAATCGCCGGCCTGCCCGAGCGTGAGGTGTTCTCGCCCGAGGACCTTCGGCGCAGCGCCGACCGGCTGCTGCGGACCGGCGCGTTCTCCTCGGTGACGCTGCGCGAGGCCGAGACGCCGGGGCCCGGCGACCTCCTGCCGATCGACGCGACCGTGGTGGAGGAGCGGCCGCGGCGGATCGGCTTCGGCGCCGAGATCTCCTCGGCCGAGGGCCTCGCGCTCAGCAGCTACTGGCTGCACCGCAACCTTCTCGGCGGCGCCGAGCGGCTGAGGCTCGACGGCTCGATCAGCGGGATCGGCGGTCAGACGGGTGGCGAGGACTACCTGATCGGCGCGAGCTACGCCCGGCCTGGGACGTTCCAGCCAGACACCACCTTCACCCTCGAAGCCAAGGCCGAGCGGCGGTTCGAGCCCGACTACGACCTCACGAGTTTCGAGCTCGGCACCGGCCTGAGCCGGATCTTCACCGACGAACTGACCGCCAGCATCGGGCTTTCCTACCGCCAGTCGCGCGTCGAAGATGACCTCGGCACGACCGACTATCGCACCCTTTCGATCCCGGTTTCGGCGACATGGGACCGCCGCAACGACCCGCTCGACCCGACCGGCGGCTTCTTCCTGGCTGCGACGGCGGCGCCGTTCGCGGGTTTCGACGAGACCGGGTCGGGCCTGCGGCTGACCGCCGACGGACGGGCCTATCGCGCCCTCGGCGCCGCCGAGCGGGTCGTCTTCGCGCTCCGGCTCCAGCTCGGCTCGATCTACGGCCCGTCTCTGGTCGAGACGCCGCGCGACTTCCTGTTCTATTCCGGCGGCGGCGGCACGGTGCGCGGGCAGGACTACCAGTCGCTCGGCGTCAACGAGCTGCCCGGCGGCATACGCTCGGGGGGGCAGCACTTCGCCGGCATCCAGGCCGAGCTGCGCGCGCGGGTGACCGAGCGGATCGCGGCGGTCGGGTTCTTCGATGCCGGCCACGTCGCCGCGACCGACTGGGGCGACGCGTCGGGCGAGACACATTCCGGCGCCGGTTTCGGCATCCGCTACGACACCGGCATCGGCCCGATCCGCGTCGACGTCGGCTTTCCGGTGGCGGGCGACGGCGGTGGCGTGCAGTTCTACATCGGCATCGGGCAGGCGTTTTGAGACGCCTCAAGGCATACGTCGCGGCTATGTTCCTGGCCGCGGGCGCGGCCGCCGCGCAGGACGAGGGCGACCGCGGCTTCCTGACCGGCCTGATCGAGCGCAACCTGTCGGGCGCGGGCCGCGAGGTCCGGCTGGAAGGGTTCCAGGGCGCGCTGTCGTCGCGCGCGCGGATCGCGCGGATGACCATTGCCGACAGCGAGGGGGTATGGCTGACCATCGAGGACGCCGCGATCCGCTGGAACCGCGGGGCGCTGCTGCGCGGGCGGATCGAGATCGGCGAGATGTCGGCCGGCGAGATCGACGTGGCGCGGCTTCCCGTTGTCGAGCCGTCGCCCGGCCTGCCCGAGCCCGCCGCGCGGCCGTTCCGCCTGCCCGAGCTGCCGGTTTCGGTGCGGGTCGAGAACGTCGCCGCGGCGCGCGTCACGCTGGGCGAGACGATCCTCGGCGAGGCGGTGGCGGTCGCGCTGCAGGGCGGCCTCGTCCTCCAGGGCGGCGAGGGGCGGGTCCGCGCCGAGGTGCAGCGGACCGACGGCACGGCCGGCGACCTGAGCCTCGCCGCCGATTTCGTGAATGCAAGCGAGGCGCTGAGCATCGATCTGTCTCTGGACGAGCCGCAGGACGGCATCGCGGCGCGGCTTCTGAACCTGCCGGGCCGGCCGGCGGTGGCGCTGTCGGTCAACGGGTCGGGCACGCTGTCGGATTTCGCCGCCGATATCGGGCTGTCGAGCGACGGGGCGCCGCGGCTGGCCGGGACCTTCACGCTGACCGAGGAGACGGCCGAGGCGACCCCGGGCGCCGAGGGCGCGGTGCCGGTCTCGCGCTTCGGGCTCGACGTCGCGGGCGACGTCACGCCGCTGTTCCTGCCGGAATACCGGGAGTTCTTCGGGCCGGACGTGCGGCTGGCGCTGGCCGGCACGCGGGCCGGCGACGGCCGCACCGAGATCGAGGCGCTGGAGCTGTCGGCGGCATCGCTGGAGCTTGAAGGCGCGCTGACGCTCGCAGCGGACGGGCTGCCCGAGGCCTTCGCCCTGGAAGGCCGGATCGCGGCGCCGGACGGATCGCCGGTGCGGCTGCCGACGGCCGGCGCCCCGGTCCTCGTGCAGGAGGCGGAGATCGACATCGGTTTCGACGCGACCGATGGCGATCGCTGGACCGGCGCGGCGGTGGTGCTGGGGCTTGCGGCCGGCGAGAACGGCGCCGGGCGCGTCACCCTCGACGCCGGCGGGCTGATCGCACGCGCGCCGGGCGGCGACCGTCGCGTCGAGGCGTCGCTGAGCCTTGCGGCCGAGGCGATCGCGGCGGCCGATCCGCGCGTCGCCGAGGCGCTGGGCGCCAGTGCCGGGCTGCAGACCTCGATCGTCTGGGCCGAGGGCGCGCCGGTCGAGTTCACCGACACCGTGGTCGAGACCGCGACGGCGCGCGCGCGCCTCGCCGGCACGCTTGGCCCGCTTGCCGAGGGGCTGCCGGTGGCGTTGCGGGGGTCGGCCAATGTCGGCGACCTCGCGGCGTTCTCGGGCCTGGCCGCGCGGCCGGTCGGCGGGCGGGTCGTGCTGGCGCTGAACGGCTCGGTCACGCTGCTCGACGGCCGGTTCGACCTGCGCGCCGCGGGCACCGGGCGGGACGTGACGGTGAACGTGCCGGTGGCCGACCGGCTGCTTGCCGGGAGCAGCCGGATCATCCTCGACGCGCGCCGCGACGAGACCGGGCTGACGCTGCGCGAGCTCGACGTGGTGACCGGCGCGGCGCGGGCCGAGGCGGCCGGCCGTCTGGCGAGCGGCCAGACCGATCTGACCGCCGATGTCCTGCTGGAGGATGCCGGGCAGGTCGTGCCCGGCCTTGCCGGCCCGGGCCGGTTGCGGGCGGCGGTGCGCGAGACCGCGGCGGGCACCTATGACGTCACCGCGACGGCGAACGGGCCCGGCGCGGCCGAGCTTACCTTTGCCGGCCGCGTCCTCGACCCTGCGGAGGGCAGCGTTTCGGCCGAGGGCCGGCTGCAGGGCGAGATCGGGCGGCTTGCGGCCTATGCCGGGCTTGCCGGACGGCCGCTTGGCGGAGCGGTCACGCTGACGGTCGCGGGCAGCGTGGCGCCGGAGGCGGACGCCTTCGACGTGACGCTGGACGCCGAGGGCCGCGGCCTTTCCGTCGGCATCCCGACGGTCGACCGGATGCTCGGCGGCCGCGCGACGATCGCGACGGCGGCGGCGCGCAGCGGCGGCGTGACGCGGATCAGCCGGCTCGCGCTGCGCACCGGCGAGGTCGAGGCCGACATCTCCGGCACGCTGGGGCGGTCGGACGGCCGGATCGAGGGGCAGGCGCGGCTGCGCAACGTGGGCCTGTTCGCACCCGACTTTCCCGGCCCGCTGACCGTCCGCGGCGGCGCAAGCAGGTCGGGCGGCGACACCTGGACGGTCGACGTGAACGCCGAGGGGCCGGGTGCCACCACGGCGCGCGTATCGGGCCAGGTTTCGGGTGCCGGCGGTACCGCCAACCTCGCGATCACCGGCAATGCGCCGCTCGGCCTTGTGAACGACGCGATCGCCCCGCGCGCGGTGAGCGGGCGGGCCGACTTCAATCTGCGGCTGAACGGCGCGCCGCGGCTCGACGCGCTGTCCGGCACCGTGGGCACGACCGGCGCGCGGCTGGTGGCGCCGACCTACGGCGTCGCGGTCAGCGGCATCGCCGGCACCGCGCGGATCGCGGGTGGCAGCGTCGCGGTCGACCTTGGCGGCAATGTCGAGGGCGGCGGGCGCGCCACGGTGGCGGGGTCGGTCGGCATCACCGGCGGCCGCCAGGCCGACCTGCGGGTCGGGCTGCAGGCGGCGCGGCTGTCGGACCCGGACCTGTTCCGCACCATCGTCGACGGCGAGGTGACGCTGCGCGGCCCGCTGGCCGGCGGCGCGCGGATCGGCGGCGCGCTGCAGCTCGGCCAGACCGAGCTGCGCGTGAACCCCGCGGGCGGTGGCGACATCGGGACGATCCCCGGCCTGATCCACCGCAACGAGCCACCCGACGTGCGGCTGACCCGGCTGCGCGCCGGCCTGATCGAGGAGGCCGGCGGGCGCGGCCCCGGCCGGCCGCTGGCGATCGACCTCACGATCACCGCGCCGAGCCAGGTCTTCGTACGCGGCCGCGGCCTCGACGCGGAACTCGGCGGATCGCTCCGCCTGCTCGGAACCACCGCGGACGTGGTGCCGCAGGGCGGTTTCGAGCTGATCCGCGGCCGGCTCGACATCCTCGCCCGGCGGTTCGCCCTGACCGAGGGCTCGGCCCGGCTCGAGGGGTCGCTCGACCCGTACCTGCGGCTGGTCGCCACCAGCGAGGCCGCGGACATCTCGGTGCGGATCATCGTGGAAGGGTCGGCATCGGCGCCCGAGATCACCTTCGAATCCTCGCCCGAGCTGCCGCAGGACGAGGTGCTGGCGCGGCTGTTCTTCGGCCGCGGCATCGACCAGCTTTCGCCGCTGCAGGCGGCGCGCCTCGCCTCGGCGCTTGCGACGCTGGCCGGGGGCGGCGGCGGCGGCGTGATCGACCAGTTGCGCCAGAACTTCGGGCTGGATGACCTCGACCTCACCACCGATGCCGAAGGCAACGCCGCCGTCCGCGCCGGCCGCTACGTGTCGGAGAACGTCTATACCGAGGTCACGATCGGGTCGGAGGGAACCTCGGACGTGTCGATCAACCTCGACCTCACGCCGTCGGTCACCGTCAGGGGGAACGTCGATTCCGAGGGCGAGACCGGCCTCGGCATCTTCTTCGAGCGCGACTACTGAGCCGGCGGCGCCCGCGGCGCGGCCGGCGCGACCCTGGAGACCTGGACCGCCAGGATGCCGCCGGCGATGATCGCGACCCCGATCAGGTCGAGCCGGCCGAGCGTCTCGCCCAGAAGCAGGGCCGCGATGGCGACGCCGAAGAACGGGTTGAGGAAGTGGAACGTGGCCGCCCTGACGGCGCCGATGCGGTTGACCAGCACGAACCACACCCAGGTCGCGCCGAGGCCCGGCACCAGCGTGGTGTATAGGAAGGCGAGGACCAGGGGCGCGCTCCAGCGCACCTCCCAGGGTTCGAACGCGAGCGCGGCCGCGCCGCAGGCGGCGGCCCCGATCAGCATCTGCAGGCCGACGATCATCAGCATGTTGCCGCCCGAGGTGGCGCCGCGGACCGAGAGCGTCGCGAAGGCCAGCGCGAGGACGCCGAGCACGCAGAGCGCGATGCCGAGCAGGTCTGCCCCGCCGGTTAGCCGGGCGCCCATGATGAGCGTGACGCCGAGCGTGCCGGCCGCGAGCCCGGCGATGCCGAGCGGGCGCACCCGGTCGCCGAACAGGATCCAGCCCGCGAGCGCTACCACGAGCGGCATCGTCGAGGCGACGATTGCGGCCAGCGACGCCTCGACCCATTGCATGGCGACGAAGTTGAGCCCGAGATAGAGCGCGTTCTGGCAGAGCCCGAAGATCACCGTCGCGCGCCACTGCAGCGGCGTCAGCCGCCAGCCCTGCCCGAGGGCGCGCGCGATCGCGACGCCGATCAGTCCGGAAAGCAGGAAGCGCAGCGCGAGCGCGGTCAGCGGCGGCGCATCGGCGACGATGATCCGCGCCGAGGTGAAGGCCGACGACCACATCAGCGCGAAGGCCAGCCCCATGAGGATCGCGCGGATGTCCATCAACCCTGCCCCGGATGGCGGGCCGAAAATGCGAAGGGCCGCCCGAACGGCGACCCTAGGCATTCGCGGGCGGAGCGCAAGGCGCCGCCGGGCGGGTCAGGTCAGCCGTTGACGCTGTCCTTGAGGGCCTTGGCGACGGACATCTTCACGACCTTGTCGGCCGGCTTCTGGATCTGTTCGCCGGTGGCCGGGTTCCGCACCATCCGCGCCGGGCGCGCGCGGCAGGTCACCTTGCCGACATTCGGGATCGTGACCGATCCGCCATGCGACACCTCGGCGGTGATGATGTCGCTCAGCGCGTCGATCGCGGCGGATGCCATCTTCTTGTCCGATCCCATCTTGTCGGCCATCGCCGCAACGAGCTGGGCCTTGGTCATGGGTTTGTTGGCCATGGGTAGTCTCCTCGTGTCGCCCTCTAGATCGGGGCTCATCGCCCTCATTTACCGGAATGTAGGGGGTGCGCACAACAAATAGTGTGCCCGAGCCCCAGCTTTTCCTGCATTTTGCGGGTTTCCGCCGCTCTAAAGGAAGGCCGTTTCCTCGAAACTGCGCAACTTGCGGCTGTGGATGCGGTCGAGCGGCATGTCGCGCAGACGCTCCATCGCCCGGATTCCGATCAGGAGATGGCGCGTCACCTGGGTCTTGTAGAACTGCGTGGCCATGCCGGGAAGCTTGAGTTCGCCGTGCAGCGGCTTGTCGCTCACGCACAGCAGCGTGCCGTAAGGCACCCGGAAGCGGAAGCCGTTCGCGGCGATCGTCGCCGATTCCATGTCGAGCGCGATAGCGCGCGACTGGCTGAGCCGCTGGACCGGGCCAGACTTGTCGCGCAGTTCCCAGTTGCGGTTGTCGATCGTGGCGACCGTGCCGGTCCGCATGATGCGCTTGAGGTCGTAGCCGTCGAGTTCGGTCACCTCGGCCACGGCGCGCTCAAGCGCGATCTGGATCTCGGCCAGCGCCGGGATCGGCACCCAGACCGGCAGGTCGTCGTCGAGCACGTGGTCCTGGCGCAGGTAGGCATGCGCCAGCACGAAGTCACCCAGCGACTGGCTGTTCCGGAGGCCGGCGCAGTGCCCGACCATCAGCCAGGCATGGGGCCGGAGCACGGCGATGTGGTCGGTCGCCGTCTTGGCGTTGGACGGGCCGACGCCGATATTGACCAGCGTGATGCCCTGCCCGCCCTCGCGCTTGAGATGGTAGGTCGGCATCTGCGGCATCTTGGTCGGATGCGGCAGATGGCCGTCGGGCGTGGTGATCTCGACGTTGCCGGGGCCGACGAAGGCGGTGTAGCCGGAATCATCGTTGCCGAGGGCCTTGCGGGCATAGGCCTCAAACTCTTCCACATAGAACTGGTAGTTGGTGAAGAGCACGTGGTTCTGGAAATGCTCGGCCTCGGTCGCGGTGTAGTGCGAAAGCCGCGCGAGCGAGTAGTCGACGCGCTGCGCAGTGAACGGGGCAAGCGGGCCGGAGCCGTCGGGATGTGTCAGACGGAAGCCGTTGACGATGTCGTCGTTCGTCGTGGCGAGGTCGGGCACGTCGAACACGTCGCGCAGCGGGAAGTCGAGCACCCCCTCCTGCGGGACCGACAGGATCGCGTCGCTCGACGCGGCGAAGTGGACGGGGATCGGCGTGGTCGAGGGGCCGATCTGCACCGGCACGCCGTGGTTCTGGATCAGGAGGCCGATCTGCTGGATCAGGTAGGCGCGGAACAGGTCCGGCCGCGTCACGGTGGTGGAGTAGGTGCCCGGCATCGCGACATGGCCGAAGCTCAGCCGGCTGTCGACCTGCGCGAAGCTTGTCGTGGTGATCCGGATCTCGGGGTAGTGGGCGCGGAAGCGGGCGGCGGGCCGGCCGGTCCGCAGCGTGTCGGCGAACCTGGCGCGGAGGAAGGCGGTCGCCTCGTCGTAGAGCGCGACGAGACGCGCCACCGCCGCGCCGGCATCGGTGAAGCTCTGCGCGCGCGGCTGGTCGGGCGTGATGTAGGGCAGCTTGCGGTCGGGGGCCGTCATGCCGTCTCTTCCTCGAACAGATCGGTGACCTCGAACCGCGTCACATCGACGAGCCCGAGATCGGAGATCCGCAGTTCGGGTATCACCACCAGCGCCAGCAGGGAATGCTGCATGTAGGCGTTGTTGAGCGTGCAGCCGGTTTCCGCCATCGCCGCGACCATCCGCTGCGCGGCGGCGGCGACCTCGGCCGCCGGGCTGTCGGACATCAGCCCGGCGATGGGCAGCGGCACCAGCGCGATCTCGGCGCCATCCTTCCAGACGGTGACGCCGCCGCCGATCGCGGCCAGCCGGTTCGCGGCGGCGGCCATGTCCTCGCGCGAGGTGCCCACGACGATCATGTGGTGACTGTCATGCGCGACGGTCGAGGCGATCGCCATCCGGCCGCGGTAGCCGAAGCCGCCGACGAAGCCGTTCACCACCCCGCCGGTGCCGCGGTGCCGCTCGACGAGGGCGATCTGCGCCACGTCCTGCGCCTCGTCCGGCTCGACCACGCCGTCGGCCACCGCGAGCTCGGCCGTCAGCGCCCTGGTCGGCGCCTGGTTCTCGACCACGCCGATTACCCTGGCCCTGACGCGGTTGCGGCCGGCGGGCGCGGCGACCACGAAATCCGCCGCCGTGACGGGCCGGGCGAGGTTGACCGTCTGGCGCACGTCGCGCGGCCAGTCGAGATGCGGGCACGCGACGCGGATCTCGCCCTCGACGGCCACGGTCACGCCGCGCGCGATCACCCGGTGGATCGGCAGGGTGCGCAGATCGGAGGTCAGGATCACGTCGGCCCGGCGGCCGGGCGCGATGCTGCCGAGCTCGCGCTCGAGCCCGAAATGGGTGGCGGTGTTGATCGTCGCCATCTGGAGCGCCACCAGCGGGTCGGCACCACAGTCGATCGCGTGGCGCACCACGCGGTTCATGTGGCCCTCGTGGACCAGCGTGCCGGAATGGCAATCGTCGGTGCAAAGGACGAAGCCGCGCGGATCAAGGTCGCGATGCGTTACCGCGGTGATCTGCGCCTTGACGTCGTACCAGGCGCTGCCGAGCCGCAGCATCGCGCGCATGCCCTGGCGGACCCGCGCGACGGCATCCGCCTCGCGCGTGCCCTCGTGGTCGTCGGCCGCACCGCCGGCGGCATAGGCGTGGAACGGCCGGCCGAGGTCGGGCGACGCGTAGTGGCCGCCCACCGTCCTGCCGGCGCGCATCGTCGCCGCCATCTCGGCCAGCATCTGCGGGTTGCCGTTGACCACGCCGGGGAAGTTCATCATCTCGCCGAGGCCGATGATGCCGGGCCAGCCCATCGCCTCGGCCACGTCCTCGGCACTGATCTCGTAGCCCGTGGTCTCGAGCCCCGGCGCCGAGGGCGCGCACGAGGGCATCTGCGTGAAGATGCTGACCGGCTGCAGCAACGCCTCGTCATGCATCAGCCGCACGCCGCGCAGGCCGAGGACGTTGGCGATCTCGTGCGGGTCGTGGAACATCGTCGTGGTGCCGTGCGGGATGACGGCGGCCGCGAACTCGGCCGGCGTCAGCATTCCGGACTCGATGTGCATGTGCCCGTCGCAGAGGCCGGGGATCATGTACATCCCGTCGGCCTCGATCACCTGCGTGCCGTCGCCGATGCAGTGCGAGGCGTCGGGCCCGCAATAGGCGAAGCGGCCGGCGGCGATGGCGAGGTCGTGGCGGTCGAGCACCTCGCGCGAGTGGACGTTCACCCAGGCGCCGCGGCGGATCACCAGATCGGCCGGCGCGCGGCCGGCGGCGACCGCGACGAGGCGGGGGGCCGCCTCGGCCCAGGGGATCAGTCCGGCGCGCTCGGGTTCCATGCCGAACCTTGCCACCGCGCCCGGGCCGCTTCAAGGGCCGCGCCGCGCCGGCGGGCGTCGCCGCGGTTTCTGCGCCGCCGCCCCTTGCCGGGACGATCGCGGCGCCCATATGCGACCTGCGGGCCGGGCCCCTCTGACGACATGCGCCTGTCGTGATGTCGGACCGCATCGGGGAGACCCGATCCGCATGCCCGGCACCTGCCTGCCCCGCATGATACCCGGCTTGGCGCTGCAGGGCCTGCTCATGGAATTCCTTCTCCTCGCCGTTCTTGGAAAGCCGCTCTGGATGTGGCTGATGTTTCTCGGCATCGTCCTGGCGCTGCTGGTCTTCGACCTCGGCGTGCTGAACAAGACCGATCACGAGATCGGCGTCGCCGAGAGCCTGAAGCTCTCGGCGATGTACATTTCGCTCGGCGTCGCCTTCGCGGGCTTCGTCTGGTGGCAGGTGGGGGCCGAGGCCTCGGCGCTGTATCTGACCGCGTTCGTCGTGGAGAAGACGCTGGCGCTCGACAACGTCTTCGTCATCGCGCTGATCTTCAGCTATTTCGCGATCCCGCGGAAGTACCAGCACCGGGTGCTGTTCTGGGGCATCCTGGGCGTCATCGTGCTGCGCGGCATCATGATCGGCCTCGGGGCGACGCTGGTCGCGCAATACGGCTGGATCCTCTACCTCTTCGCCGCCTTCCTCATCTTCACCGGCATCAAGATGTTGTTCATGGGCGACCAGGAGATGGACGTCGCGCGGAACCCGCTGCTGGGCTTCATGAAGCGGCGGCTGAACGTGACCGAGGAGATCCGCGGCCACGACTTCTTCGTCCGGAAGCCGCACCCGGTGACTGGGCGGATGGTGCGCCATGCGACGCCGCTGTTCCTGGCACTGGTGCTGATCGAGATCGCCGATGTGGTGTTCGCGGTCGATTCCGTGCCGGCGGTGTTCGCGATCACCACCGATCCCTACATCGTCTACACCTCGAACATCTTCGCGATCCTGGGGCTGCGCGCGCTCTATTTCGCGCTGGCCGCGGTCCTGCACCGGTTCCACTACCTGAAATACGCGCTGTCGCTGCTGCTGGTCTTCATCGGCTCGAAGATCTTCGTGGCCGACCTGATGGGCTGGGAGAAGTTTCCCGCCATGTGGTCGCTGGCGATCACCTTCGCGATCCTCGGCGCGGGCATCCTCTACTCGCTGTGGAAGACGCGGACGGCCGGCGATGCCGACGACGACGGCGCGCTGAAGGTGGCGGAGTAGTCCCCCCGCCCTGCCCTCTCCCTACGGGGGAAGGGCGTTGGCGCGGTGCCTAGCGCAGCCGCACGACGGCGCCGGCCGATCGCCCCTCGGCGTCGATCACCGAGAGCGTCACGAAACCGGGGCCGATGCCGTCCACGATCTCCTGCCGCTCGTGGCTTGCCACGGCGACGGGGCGGCCATCGGCGAGCCAGGTGAAGGGCGGGGTGCCGGCCTCGACCTTGAGGACGAGGAGAGCGCCCTCGACCTCGGCGCCGTCGGGCGGAAAGGCGACGCGCGGGCCGTCGGGCGCGGCGGCGAACACCGCCTCGCGGCCGCGGAACCGCTGCAGCGGCGCGGGAAGCTCCGAGCCGCCCACCATCAGCGTGGCCGGCGGCGGCGGCGGCAGCGGGTCGAGCGCGGGCTTCAGGCGCTGGAACGCCTCGAACAGGACCGGCGCGGCGAGGTCGGCGCCGAAGGTGCCGGGCACCGGGGTGCCGTCGGGCCGGCCGAGCCAGACGCCGACGACATGCCGCCCGTCGAAGCCCACCGCCCAGGCGTCACGGTGGCCGTAGCTGGTGCCGGTCTTGTAGGGCAGCCGGTTCCACGGCGCGCCGCGCGGCGGGGCGACGCCCGAGAGGATGTCGGCCAGGTGCCACGCCGCCTCCGGCGACAGGACCGGGGCGCCGGGTGCGGCCCCGGCGGTATCGTCGAGCCGCCAGCGCGGCGCCACCGGCGCCCCGCCCCGCGCGATCGCGGCGTAGAGCAGCGTCAGGTCCTGAAGCGTCACGCCGACGCCGCCGAGCGCCACGGCGAGGCCGGGCTCGCCCGCCGGCAGGACCGGGGCGGCGCCAGTGTGGCGCAGATGGGCCAGCAGCTTCGCTGGACCCAGCGCCTCGGTCAGCGTGACGACGGGGATGTTGAGCGACATCTGCAGCGCCTGCCGCACGGTCACCGTGCCGCGATACTCGCCGTCGAAGTTCTGCGGGCGGTAGCGGCCGAAGGCGGCGGGCCGGTCGTCGATCAGCGTCTCCGGATGCGCCAGCCCCTCGTCGAAGGCGAGGCCGTAGACCAGCGGCTTCAGCGTCGAGCCGGGCGAGCGCAGCGCGCGCGTCATGTCGACATAGCCCTCGCGCCCCTCGTCGAGATAGCCCGCCGAGCCGACCGAGGCGAGGACCTCGCCGGTCTGGTGGTCGAGCACGAGGATCGCGGCCGAAAGCCGGTCGCCCCGGCCGCGCACCGATGCCGTGGCCAGCGCCTCGAGGCTGGCCTGCAGCCGGCCATCGAGCGTAAGGCGATGGACCGCGAGGCCGGGCGCCTCGGCGCGCGCCAGGTCGGCGACATGGGCGGCGCGCGCGGGGAAGGCACGGCGCGCGGCGGGGACGGGCTCGGTCCGTGCGGCGGCGGCGCGGTCGGCCGTCACGACGCCGGCCCGCTCCATCCGGGCGAGCACCCGGTCGCGGGCGGCTTCGGCCGCGGCGGCGAAGCGGTCGGGGCGGCGGGTCTCGGGGCTCTGCGGCAGGGCGACGAGCAGGGCGGCCTCGGCGGGCGTGAGCCGCCGCGGTTCCTTGCCGAAATACGCGCGGGCGGCTGCACGGATGCCTTCGAGATTGCCGCCGAACGGCGCGCGGTTGAGGTAGAGCGCAAGGATCTCGTCCTTCGTCAGCCGCCGCTCCAGCGCCAGCGCCACCCGCATCTGCCGCAGCTTGCCCGCCACCTGCCCGGTGCCGCCATCCTCCAGAAGCCGCGCGATCTGCATCGTCAGCGTCGAGCCGCCCGAGACGACGCGCCCGTTCCGGGCGGCCTGCGCCACCGCGCGCAGCATGGCGCGGGCATCGACCCCGGCATGGTCGCGGAAGCGCCGGTCCTCGTAGGCCACGAGCATCTGCAGGTAGAGCGGGTCGACCGCCTCCGGCGCCACCGCCAGCCGCCAGCGGCCATCGGCGACGGTGTAGGCGCGCAGCAGGCGCCCCTCGCGGTCGAGCACTTCGGGCGAGGTCGCGGCGACGAGCGGCGGCAGGACGGTGGCGTCGATCCAGGCATCGGCCATGTCGCGCGCCAGCGCCCCCGCCCAGAGGGCGAAGGCCAGCAGAAAGGGCGCGAGCCGCCTCATTCGGTCACGACTACCGCGCCGGCTTCGGTCCGGGCCCGGAATTCCGGGCGGTACATGTCCTCGACGCTGGCCGCGGGATGGCGGAACGATCCGGGCGAGATCGCGCGGACGATGTAGGCGAGCCGGAACGGCTGGTCGCCGTAGTGATCCACGGCCGCGAGAAAGCGTTCGTCGCGGAACTCGGCATGGCGCGCCTCGGCAGGGTCCAGCCAGTCGAGCGCGCGGATGTCGCCGGCGCGCATCAGGTTCGGGTTGTCGATCTCGAAGCCCGCCGGCAGCGGGTCGTTCACCATCAGCCGCGCCTCGCGCGGGCCGAATGGCCGGACCTCGATCACAGTGACGAGGCGGGTGCCGATGCTGACGGTGGCGGGGTCGGCGGGCTCTCCGTCCAGCGTGTAGTGGCTGCGGGTGATCTGCCAGCCGTTGCCGCCGGCGGGCTCGGGCTCGGACGGGACGCCGAAGGTGGTCAGCGTCATCGCCTCTTCGGCCGTGCCATCGTTGCGGATGGCAAGCGCGCCCACCGCCGTCTCGGCCTCGAGCACGCGCACGAACGGCCCCAAGACGGGCACCCCATCGACCGAGAGCGGCGTGCCCGGCGCCGCGATCAGAGCCCGGGCCGCGAGAAGCGACCAGAGCGCCTCCTGCGTCGAGCGGCCCTGCCCGGCACTGGCGATCCGCGCGGCCAACGCCTCGCGGTCGACCGCCTGGCTGCCCGCCTCGACCGCGAGCGTCAGGAGGCCGGCGGCGTCGCGCAGGCTGGTGCCGTAGTCGGTGCGCCAGAGCGTCGGGTCGGGATCGGCTGCCGCCATCAGCGCCGCCGCGCGGCCGAACATCGCGTCGGCGCGCTGCTGGTCGCCGTAAGCCGCCAGCGCCGCGCCGATCTGCGCCGCCGTCATCGGCGTGGCGAAGGCATCGCCCCTGGCATCGGCGTAGTAGCGCAGGTCGCCAACCGCCGCCGCGCCCTCGCGCGCCAGCACAAGAAGCGCATAGGCGAGGTCCTGCCCGCCGCTGTCGAAGTCGGGATAGTAGTTCACCTGATTGCGCAGGTTGTCCATCGCGAGGCGGAAGGCGAGGTCGGGCACCTCGAACCCCTGCGCCCTGGCGCGGGAGAGGAAATCCGACACGTAGGCATCGAGCCACATGTCGCCCGATTCCGGCCCCCAGAGCCCGAACGAGCCGTTCGCGGCCTGGTTGGTCAGCACCTCGGCGATGGCTTCCTCGACGCGCTGGCGCGCCGTGCCCTGGCTGGCCATGCCCATCGCCTCGGCGACCTCCTCGAAATAGAGAAGCGGCATCGCGGCCGAGGCGATCTGCTCGGTGCAGCCGTAGGGGTAGCGGTCGAGCGCCTGCAGCAGGCCGGGCGCGTCGAACCGGGCGAGCGGGCCGCCGGAGAGGGTGGCGGTCCCGGTGCCCGCGCGGAGCCCGGCGAAGACATCGGCGTCAAACCGGAAGGTCTCTCCCGGCGCGAGGGTGAAGCGCGACTGCCGCGCGATCTCGGGGTCGGTGACGATGACGGGGACGCTGAGCGCCTTGAGGAGCTGCTTGCCGTCCGGCGTGGTGAGCGCGACGCGCAGCGTCTGCGTTCCGACCTCGCCGGCGCGGATCGGCACGCTGAGGACGGCTCTGCCTTGATCGGCGAGGTCCACGCCCGAGGGCGCGGTGCCGGTCAGCGTCAGCCCCTCGGCGGTGACATCGAGGCTCATGCGGCCGGACGGCCCGGTGGCGTGCACGATCTCCAGCAGCAGCCGGCTCTCGTCGCCGGGCGCCATGAACCGCGGGACGGTCGCGGTGACGACGACCGGGTCGCGTACCAGCACCTCGGCCTCGGCCTGGCCGACGCCCGAGGGCGACCAGGCGACGGCCATCAGCCGCACCGTGCCGTTGAAGGACGGCAGGTCGAACGCTACCCGCGCGTAGCCGTCGGGGCCGACCTGCACGGGGCCGGCGAAATAGGCCACGATCTCCTCGGTCGGCGGCTGGCCCTCGAGCCGCATCTCGGAGAGCGCGTCGCCGCCCGAGCGGACCTCGCCCAGCGCGCCGGACATGCCGTCGATCAACCGGCCGTAGACGTCGCGCAGGCCCACGCCCAGCTTGCGCTGGCCGAAATAGTGGCCCTCGGGGTCGGGGCTCTCGAAACCGGTCAGGTTCAGGATGCCCACATCCACCGCCGCGATGGTGGCCCAGGCGATCTCGCCGTCGGCCAGGCCCGCGACCTTCAGCGCCACGTCGAGCGGCCCGCGCGGGGCGGCTTCGGGCGGAACCTCGAAGCTGGCGGCGAGGCGCTTCTCCGCCGGATCGACGGCGGCATGGGCAAGGCCCAGCGCGCGGGCCGGGTTGCGACCCTCGGCCACCGCCATCGGGCGGATCACCGAGGCGGTGACATAGGCGCCGGTGCCCCAGTCGTCGGTGACCGGGAAGGTGACGGTATTCTCGCCTTCCGTCAGGTCGACCGCCCGCATCGCGATGAGGCGATTCGACACGACCGTGACGAGGCCCTTGCCGGCGAAGCGCGGCACGATGCGCACCGTAGCCGTCTCGCCCGGCAGGTAGGCCGGCTTGTCGAGCGACACGTCGAGCGTGTCGGGCGTCTCGGAGGCATCGGCGGGCGCGTACCAGCCGGCATGGAACGACACCGACGAGGCGGCGAAGCTGCCGTCGCTGCGCTCGACCCGAAGCTCGTACTCGCCCCATTCGACGGCGGCGGCCACCGTCACGGTGCCGTCCGGAGAAAGCTGCGCCTCGCCCGAGGCGACGCGGCTGCGCCGGGTCACCGGCTCCCAGTTCCAGCCGCCATAGAGCTGATACCACTGATACTCGGTCTCCACCCGGTTCAGCGTCCAGCTGACCGGCATCGCCGTCCGCGCGCCGTCGGAGCCGACCGCGATCAAGTCGAACCGCGCCTCGGCGCCCTGGTCGACGACCCCGTCGAAGGCGGGCCGGATGCCGATCAGCGGCCCGGCGGGTGTCAGCAGGCGGGTCAGCCGCCGCTCCACCGGGCGGCCCGAGCCTTCGGCGACAGTGACCGCGAGGCGGGCCTCCAGCGGCCGGTCGGGCGCCGGGACCTGCGGGAAGGCGACCGACAGCACCGCACGGCCGGCCGCATCGGTGCGGATGCCGCCGTCGAGCGGGGCGTAGCGCGCTTCGAACGGCGAATCGTGCCGTCCGAAGCTGTAGCCGGGGAAGTCGGCCAGTTCGCGCACCGCCAGAAGCTGGACGCCGCCCTCGATCACAAGGTCGGCCGCAGGGGCGCCGAAGAGGTAGCGCGCCTCGACCGTCAGATCGGGCGCGTCGCCGAGGCCGATGGCGCCTTCGGGCAGGGCAAGGGTGAAGTCGATGCGTTCCGGCAGGAAATCCTCGACCAGCACCGACGCGGCCGAGAGGGGCGGCGCGTCAACATCGGCATGGACGGCGACCGTCCAGCCGCCGCGCGGCGCCGAGCCGGCGACGGGCAGGCGGAAGACGTGCCCGCCGGCATCGGAGCGCTCGGACAGCGTCCGGGAATACTCCACGCCGTCGGGTCGGCGGAGGATCGCGGTCAGCGGCAGGCCGTCGATGGCCGTGGCCTCGCCGTCGCGGGCGAGTGCGGTGAGGTGGATCGTCTCGCCGGCGCGGTAGGCGCCGCGGTCGGTGGCGAGGAAGAGGTCGATCGGCGGCGCGGCCTCGCGCCCCTCGACGCCACGGTCGGAGAGATCGAATTCGGGGTCGGTGAGCGACAGGAACGCCATGTCCGCCTTGCCGTCCTCGACCGTGACCAGGGCCGGCGCAGCGCCGCCGGTGCCGCGGGCGAGGCCGGCGGGGAACACCGCGTAGCCCTGAGCATCGGTCTCGGCGGTGCCGAGGATGGCGTTGGCGCGGCTGACGAGCGTGACCGTCACGCCCGCCTTCGGTTCGGCGCTGCCGAGGCTGCTGACGAAGACATGAAGCCCGTCGGTGCCGGTCATCGTGGCCAGCCCGAGGTCGGAGATCACGAACCATTGGGTTGCGGCGGCGATCTCGTAGACATCCTCGCCCGTCACCCGCGCTTGCAGCGCGTAGATGCCGGCGGGCAGGTCGCCGATCGCGCCGGCCATCGGCAGGCGGGTCGTGACATCCTGGTTCAGCGAGCGCTCGACCACGCCGGTGCCGCGCCAGACCTCCTCGGACAGGCCGTCGGCAAAGAGCTGTTCCTGCCACTGGTCGAGCGGCCGGCCAAAATAGCCGTCCTGCATGGCGCGCAGGATGTTGCGGTCGCTGATCCGGCGGAGGACGAGGTCGAGGCTGTCGGCGTTGACGGTGACCACCGGCACCGCGGCCTCGCCCGCCTTCGGCAGCACGTAGGCCCGGCCGGGGAAGCGCACCGCGGGCGCGCGGTCGCGGACGTAAAGGTCGAGGTCGTAGGTCTTCGCCATGGTCTCGCCCGAGGCGGCGGGCAGGCCCTCGCGGAAGCTCACCCGGTAGCGCTGGCCGTGGGCGACACCCTCGATGCAGAGGCGCGAGCCGGTGGCATCGACGGCGTAGCCGGTGCCGGCGATCTGGACGTAGGGCGCGTAGTCGACGCCCGCCTCTGCCAGGGGCTCGGAGAAGTCGGCGCAGATCCGCGGCGTTGCGGGATCGCTTTCCACGACATGCTCGAGCACGCGGAAGCCGAACTGCGCGATCGCCCGGTCGAGCGCGGCGGCGATGTCCTCGCGGTTCGAGAGCGTGGCGGCGAGGCGGAGCGCCGGCACCGCCTCGGCGCCCCGGCCGGTCGCCTCGAGCGCACGGGACAGCGCGAGGAGCGCGCGGGCGCGCGCTGCGTCGTCGTCGCTGCGCAGGTAGGCGCTGGTCGCGGCCGCGAGCGCGCGGGAGAGCCGGTCGGGGAACTGGGCATCGTCGGGCGCGGCGAGGAGGTCCTCGGCGTGGTCGGCCCAGAGCGCGCCGTCGTCGGTGAGCGCGAGCGCCTGCCCGGTGAAGGCGACGGCGCCCTGCGGGTCGCCCTCGGCGCGGGCCTGGCCGGCCGCCGCGAGATAGTCGCCGAGACTCCAGCCGGCCCAGAGCGGGTGGCGGCGGCCGATGTCCTCGGCCGCGGCGCGGGCGGCCGCCAGATCGTCAGCGCGCAGGAAGCCGAGATCGTCGGCGCGCCGCGTGGCGCGCGCGATCGCCGCCGCGGGCGTATCGAAGACCTCGCCCGAGACCGCGCCGGCATAGGGCTGGCGGTCGGTCACGGCGGATTTCGGGAAGCACGAGCCGGCCCGGCTGTTGAAGGTGAAGGCGCGGCAGGCACTGTCGGCGAGGCACGCGGCGCGGCACGCCTCGAAGCTGGTGTCGAAGATCGAGCGGAGGTCGCCGCCCGGGAAGTCGGTATCCTCGCTGACCGCGACGCGGCGGTCGGGGATCGGGGCGTCGGCGCCCTGCGCGAGGGCGTGGCCCGCCGCCAGAAGCGACAGCGCAGCGACGGCGGCCGGAACGAAACGCATCTGATGCCTCCCTCGACGGTGGCGACATGTTGCGCCGGGGTGCCGATCCGCGCAACGGCCTCGCGGGCATGGAATACCCGGCCCGCTCGGCGCTGCCCCGATCCGGCGTTAAGACCCGATTCACCCTGACCTGCGACCCTCGCCGGCGGAGTCGGACGGGGACGGGCCTCGCGGGCAGGGTCGGGTACGGGATGGAGCTTGGCGACAGGCTGGTGGCGGAGCGGCGGGCGCGGCTGGCCGCGGAACGGCTTCTGGAGCTGAAGAGCCGGGAGCTGTTCGCGGCCAACCGCAAGCTTGCCGAGCACGCCCGCGAACTGTCGGAGGAGATCGTCGTCCAGCGCCGGGTGGTCGAGACGGCGCAGACCGTCAACGAGGCGCTGAAGGGCGAGAACGTGCGTGTCCGCACCGACCTGCAGCGCGCCACGCAGGCCCGCACGGTGGCCGAGCACCGCCTGTGGCTCGCGCTCGAGACGATTCGCGACGGCTTCGCGATCTACGACGCGACGACCCGCCTCGTCGTCGCGAACAACGCCTACCTCTCGGTGTTCGACGGCCTGGAGGAGGTGGGGCCGGGCGCGCAGGCGCGCGACATCCTGAGGATCGGCATCGAGGAAGGCGTGTTCGACCCGGGCGAGGAGACCGCTGCCGACTGGATCGAGGGGCTGCTGGCGCGCTGGCGCTGCGACACGATCGAGCCCAGGGTGATCCGCCTCTGGAACGGGCGCTACATCAAGCTGGTCGATCGCCGGGGCGGCGATGGCGGCATCGTGTCGCTCGCGCTCGACATCACCGACACGATGCGGCGCGAGACCGAGCTGCGCAGCGCCCGGCTGAAGGCGGAATCGGCGAACCGGGCGAAATCGGCGTTCCTCGCGACGATGAGCCACGAACTGCGCACGCCGATGAACGGCGTCGTCGGCATGGCTGACCTGCTTTCGGACACGGCGCTGAGCGAGGAGCAGCGGCTCTATGTCGAGACGATCCGGTCGTCTGGCGAGGCGCTTCTGCTCATCATCAACGACGTGCTCGACTTCTCCAAGCTCGAGGCCGAGCGGCTCGACATCCTGGCCGAGCCGTTCGACCTGGAGCGGCTGGTGCACGAGGTCGCGGTGATGCTCTCGCCGGCCGCGGCGAAGAAGGGCCTGACCCTCGCGGTCGATTTCGACCTGGCGCTGCCCGCCGCCGTGGTGGGCGACCGCGGGCGTTTGCGACAGGTCCTGACCAACCTTGCCGGGAACGCGGTGAAGTTCACCGAGACGGGGCATGTGCTGATCCGGGTCGGCGGCCAGGATGCTGGCCAGCAGGGCGCGGACGGGCGGGCGCGGCTCTGCATCGCGGTCGAGGATACCGGGATCGGCATTCCGCCGGAGATGGTGGAGCACATCTTCGGCGAGTTCACGCAGATCGAGAATGCGCGGAACCGGAAGTTCGACGGCACCGGCCTCGGCCTGGCCATCTCGCGACGGCTGGTGCGGCGGATGGGCGGCGACATCACGGTCGACTCGGCGCCCGGGGCGGGGTCGCGCTTCGCCTTCACCATCGGCCTGGCCGCCGCGCCCGGCGTGCCGCGGCCCCGGCCGCCGACGCTGCCGCCCGGCCTCGGCGGGCTGGTCGTCGATGCCGATCCGCTGACGCGCGCGATCCTCGCGGGCCAGCTTGCGGCGCTGGGCCTGCGGGTCCGGGATGCGGAACGGATGCCGGCGGCCGCCGAGCTTGCCGGCGCGCCGGTCGATCTCGTCTTCCTCGACGCCGCGGCGGCGGCCGCCCCGCTGCCCCCGGCGCTGTCCAGGGCGGGCGCCGTCCTCGTCGCCGAGGCGGGGGCCGCGCCGGTGGAGGACGGGCGCTTCGCGGCGCCGCTCGCCCGGCCGGCGCTGCGCGAGCAGCTTTTCTCGGCGCTGGCGGCGGCGGTGCTGCAGCGCGCGCCGGAGCGGGCGGAGCCGGCCCCCGCGGAAGGCGTGCTGCGCATCCTCGCCGCCGAGGACAACCGGACCAACCAGCTTGTCCTCGGCAGGATGCTGAAGGACCTGCCGCTGGAGATCACCTTCGCGGGGAACGGGCGCGAGGCGCTCGAGATCTATCCGGCGCTCCGGCCCGATCTTGTCTTCATGGACATCTCGATGCCCGAGATGGACGGCAAGGAGGCGACGCGGCGGATCCGCGCGCTGGAGCGGCGCGAGGGGCTGCGGCACACGCCGATCGTCGCGCTGACTGCGCATGCGCTGGAGGGCGATGCGCAGGAGTTCATCGCGGCGGGCCTCGACCACTGCCTGACCAAGCCGATCCGCAAGGCGCTGATCGTCGAGGCGCTGGAGCGTTTCCTGCCCGGCCGCCTGCCTGCCGGAGCGCCTGCCGAAATCGCCGAAGCCGCCGTACCGACCGAGGCCACAGGGGCCACAGGGGCCACAGGGGCCACCGAGGCCGCCGGCAGCACAGCGACGCCCGCGCCGATCCCCGTCTTCTCGCGCCGCGGACGGGCGGCCGGCGCCTGAGCGCCGGGCGGCCCCTAGCCGCCGGCGATCAGCGCGAGGAAGGCCGGCCCGAACCGGTTGGCCCGCTCCTCGCCCATGCCGGGAATGCGGGCCAGCGCCTCGGGCGTCTGCGGCCGGAGTTCCGCGATCCGCCGCAGGAGCGCGGGCGGGCAGCTCATCGGCTTGCCGGTGCCGTCGGCGCCGCGGGCGAGATCGAGCTGCGCCGCGGCAAGCGCGTCGTAGAGCACGCCGCTGCCGGTCGCCGCGAGCCGCCGCCGTGCGGGGTGCTGCTCCGGCGCGGCGGCGCCGGTGATCACCTCGAGGAAGTCGCGGCCGAAGCTTTCGAGCTTCTTCGCGCCGACGCCGCTGATGCCTGCCAGCGCGTCCAGCGTCTGCGGCCGTCGTTCGGCCATCTCGATCAGCGTGCGGTCGGGAAAGATCACGTAGGCCGGGACGCGGCGCGCCTCGGCCAGCGCCCGGCGCCGCGCCTTTAGTGCAGCGAGCAGCGGTGCGTCCTCGTCGGCCACCAGCGCCCTCGCGGCCGGCGCCGCCGCCCGCGCCACCGTTTCGCGGCGCAGGGTGACCGGCGCCTCGCCGCGCAGCACCGGGCGGGCGGCCTCGGTCAGCCGGAACGCGCCGTGGCGGGCGGGGTCGGGGCGGATCAGGTCGTGGCCCATCATCTGCCGGAACACGCCCGTCCAGGCGGCGCGCGGGAGCTCGCGGCCGACGCCGAACGTGGGCAGAGCGTCGTGGCCGCGGCTTGTCACCTTGTCGGTCGCCGACCCGAGCAGGATGTCGATGAGGTGCCCGGCGCCGAAGCTTTCGCCGGTCCGCAGGATCGCCGACAGGGCCTTCCTCACCGCATCTGTGCCGTCGAAGGTCTCGGGCGGACGGTCGCAGAGGTCGCAGGCGCCGCACGGACCGGAGGTTTCGCCGAAATAGGCCAGCAGCCGCTGCCGGCGACATGACAGCGCCTCGGCCAGGCCGAGAAGCGCGTTCAGCCGGACATGGTCGGCGGCCTTGCGCTCGGGCGGTGCGAGACCCTCGTCGATCTGGTTCCGGCGGAAGCGGATGTCGTCGGCGCCGTAGAGGGTGAGCGTCTCGGCCGGGGCGCCGTCGCGGCCGGCGCGGCCGATCTCCTGGTAGTAGGCCTCGATCGACTTCGGCAGGTCGGCATGGGCGACCCAGCGGATGTCGGGCTTGTCGATGCCCATGCCGAAGGCGACGGTGGCCACGACGATCAGCCCGTCGTCGCGCTGGAACCGCGCCTCGACCTCGCGCCGGTCGTCGGGGTCCATCCCGGCGTGGTAGTGGCAGGCGGCATGCCCGGCCTCGCGCAGCGCGGCGGCCAGCGTCTGGGTCTTGGCGCGGGTGCCGCAGTAGACGATGCCCGAAAGGCCGCGCCGCGCCTCGGCGAAGGCCAGGATCTGGCGGCGGGGCTCGTCCTTGGCGGTGAAGGCGAGATGGATGTTCGGCCGGTCGAACCCGCGCAGGAAGGTCGCCGGCGGCCGGCCGTCGAACAGCCGGGCGACGATCTCGTCGCGCGTCTCGGCATCGGCCGTCGCGGTGAAGGCGGCGAGCGGCACGCCGAGCGCGCTGCGCAGCGCGCCGATGCGCAGGTAGTCGGGACGGAAATCGTGGCCCCACTGGCTGACGCAATGCGCCTCGTCGACCGCGACGAGGCGGGTGCCGATGCGCCGCAGGAGCGGCAGCGTGGCGCCCGAGGCAAGGCGTTCCGGCGCCATGTAGAGCAGCCTGAGCCGGCCGTCGTCGAGCGCCGCGAAGACCTCTTCGGTCTCCGCCTCGGTGTTGCCCGAGGTCAGCGCGCCGGCGGCGACGCCGGCCTCGCGCAGGGCGCGGACCTGGTCACGCATCAGCGCGATGAGCGGCGAGATGACCACGGTCACGCCGGGCGCGAGCAGCGCGGGAAGCTGGTAGCAGAGCGACTTGCCGCCGCCCGTCGGCATGATGGCCAGCACGTTGCGGCCTGCCGTGACGGCGGCGACGATCTCCTCCTGCCCGGGGCGGAACGAGGCGAAGCCGAAGACCTCGGCGAGGACCCGCCGGGCGGCGGCGTCGGCCGGCAGGTCCGGCGCGTCGGCCGGGTCCGGTCCGGCGAAGGCTGCCGCGGCGGTGCGGTCGGTCATCGGCCCCCTGCCACGGTCAGCGATTGCGGAAGAGCTCGTTCAGGACCTCGATCAGGACCCGCTCGGCGATGTCGCCGTCGTCGCCGCGGCGCGGCTCGACGGGCAGGGGCTCGCCCGGCCGGGGTTCGCCCGGCAGCGGCTGGAGCGGCAGGGGCTCGCCCGGCCGCGGCGCCTGCCCCAGCGGCGGCAGCTCAGCCACCGGCGTCTCGGGCCGGGGCGGCTCAACCATCGGCAGCGGCTGCGGCGGCGTGCCCTCGTGGATCCGCAGCATGACCTCGTGCCAGATCTCGGCCGGCAGCCCGCCGCCGGTGACGCCGTTCAGCGGGGTGTTGTTGTCGTAGCCCATCCAGACGCCGGCGACGTATTCGGCGGTGAAGCCGATGAACCAGGCGTCGCGGGCGCTCTGCGTGGTGCCGGTCTTGCCCGCGGCCTCGCGGTCGGGCAGCCGGGCGCGCCCGCCGGTGCCCTCGCTGATGACCCTGGTCATCATCCAGACGAGCTGCCGGGCCGCGTCCTCGGAAATCACGCGCTCGCCCATGCCGCCGCCCTGGCCCATCAGCGGGTCGTCCTCGCCCTGCAGGCGCAGGTCGATCAGGCCGTAGGGCGTGACCGAGCGACCGCCGTTCAGGATGCCGGCGAAGGCGCCGGTCATCTCGATCAGCGTCGATTCGGAGGTGCCGAGCGCGACCGCGGCGCCGGGGGCGAGGTTGCGCACCAGGCCGAAATCCTCGGCCACCTTCTTGACCACGTCGCGCCCGACCGACTCCGAGAGCTTGACCGCTGGGATGTTGACCGAATTCGCCAGCGCGTCGGTCAGGGTGATGGTGCCGCGGAAGCGGTTGTCGTAGTTGGCCGGCGACCAGGCGGCCGAGCCCGCCTCGCGGATCGTGATCGGTTCGTCGACGATCATGTCCCACGGGCTGTAGCCGAGATCGAGCGCGGCGGCGTAGATGAACGGCTTGAAGGTGGACCCGGTCTGCCGCTGCGCCTGGGTCGCGCGGTTGAAGTTGCCCGGCACCGCCGCCTCGCGCCCGCCCACCATGGCGCGCACGGCGCCGTCGGCCGACATCACGACGATGGCGGCCTGCGCAGCGGAACCCTCGCGCACCTTGGTCTCGAAGACGTAGGAGAGCGCCTCTTCGGCCGCCTTCTGCATCTCCTGGTCGAGCGTCGTGCGGATGATGACATCCTCGGTCGTGTCCTTGGTTAGGAATTCGGGGCCGGAATCCATCACCCAGTCGGCGAAGTAGCCGCCCGCCTTTGCCTCGGCGGCGGCGCTGAGGCGGGCGGGGTTCTCGCGGGCGCGGGCGCCCTCGGCCGCGGTCAGGTAGCCCTGCTCCTCCATCAGGCCGATGATGACGTTCGCGCGGTCGCGTGACCGCTGCAGGTTGGCAGTCGGCGCGAAGGTCGAGGGCGCTTTGAGGAGACCGGCGAGCATCGCCGATTCCGAGGGCGTGAGCTCGGCGGCCGACTTGCCGAAATACCGCTGGCTCGCCGCCTCGAAGCCGCGCGCGCCGGCGCCGAGATAGGCGCGGTTGAGGTAGATCGTGAGGATCTCGTCCTTGGAATAGCGGACCTCCATCCCGAGGGCGTAGACCGCCTCCTTCGCCTTGCGCCAGAGCGTCGTGCGCCGGCAGTCGGCCTCGTAGGCGGCCTCGCTCTCCCACTGCGCGGGGTCGTAGGCGACACCGAGGCAGAGCAGCTTTGCCGTCTGCTGCGTGATGGTCGAGCCGCCGTTGCCCGACAGCGGCCCGCGACCCTCGCGCAGGTTGATGCGGATGGCGCTGGCGATGCCGCGCGGGCTGATGCCCAGGTGGCGGTAGAAGCGCTTGTCTTCGGTCGCGACGACGGCGTTGACGAGGTGCGGCGAGGCGGTGTCGGGCGTGATCTGCCCGCCGAACTGCTCGCCCCGCCAGGCGAAGACCCGGCCGTCGCGGTCAAGCATGGTGACCGAGCCGCGGCTGCGGGCGTCGGTCAGCTCGGCGGCAGGGGGCAGTTGTGCCGCGAAGTAGGCCGCGGCGCCGCCGAGGGCGATGCCGAACACCAGCGCGACGCGCCAGGCAAAGCCCCAGACGAGCCGGGTGATGAAGCCAACCGTGCCGGTGACGAAGCGGACGAGCGCGTTGCCGCGCCGGGCCGGGCGCGCCTTGCGCCGCGCAGCCGCCGGCTTGGCCGCCGGTTTCGCCGCCGGTTTCGCCGCCGTCTTCGCCGGATAGCGCCTGTCCGCCACCAGGGGCGGCCCTTTTCTGCCGTTTCCGCTCATCTCTGCCCGGGCCCGTGTTCTCGTTGCCCGGCAACATAGACGAGCACCGTGGGAAAGTGGAGCCACGATTGCCGCCGGCCCGGGCGGAGCGCCGCTGATTCATCAGCGCTCATAAAACAGGCGTCGGGCGAGAATTGTGCAAAACTTGTGCAACTTCCGCGCCACTGCGCCGGCCCGGCGCGCCGGTTTCCTTGAGTCGCCCCGCGCCGCGGGCCCTTTGTCACGCGTGGCAACGCGAGCGGGGGCCACCTGCGAAACGGGAAGGGGATGGATGTGAAACTCATCATAGCAGCGATCAAGCCGTTCAAGCTCGAGGAGGTGCGCGAGGCGCTCACCGCCATCGGCGTACGAGGCATGATGGTTACCGAGATCAAGGGTTTCGGCGCGCAGTCGGGCCACACCGAAATCTATCGCGGCGCCGAATACGCCGTGAACTTCGTCCCGAAGGTGAAGCTCGAGATCGTGGTCAGCGCGGCAATGGCCGACCAGGTCGTCGATACCATCCAGAAGACCGCGAAGACCGACAAGATCGGCGACGGAAAGATTTTCGTTCTCGACGTGCTGCAGGCCGTCCGGGTGCGGACCGGCGAGACCAACGACGACGCGATTTGAGAGGGGACCCCTGACATGAAACTCACGAAGTACGTGGCCCTCGCGGGGGCCCTGGTACTGCTGCCGGCGCTAGGCCTGGCGCAGGAGGCCACGGAGGCGGCCGAGGAGGCGCCCGCGGTCGTTGACAACGCCTTCATCTTCAACACGCTGCTGTTCCTGATCGGCGGGTTCCTGGTGTTCTGGATGGCGGCCGGGTTCGCCATGCTGGAAGC